>JAQYWO010000046.1 GCA_029379215.1 Rhizonema sp. PD37 | reverse complement strand
ATCTAACCTTTAAAACAAAAATCTCTGAATAAAATCAATTTGCGGAAATTACTTAAAGCTATGAATTTACAAGTTACTCAGTTAATAATCAATGGCATTGCAGTCGGAAGCATTATTGCTTTAGCGGCTGTTGGATTAACCCTTACCTACGGAATTTTACGGTTGTCTAACTTTGCTCATGGTGATTTTCTGACTCTAGGAGCCTATTTTACACTATTTATCAATTCTTTTGGGGTAAATATTTGGGTGTCTATGGTGATAGCAGCGGCTGGAACGGTAGTAGCAATGCTTTTATCAGAAATGTTTTTATGGTCGCGGATGCGTTCTATTCGCGCTTCGTCCACTTCATTGATTATTATTTCTATCGGTCTTGCTTTATTCCTTCGTAATAGCATTATTTTTATTTGGGGCGGTAGCAATCAGAATTATAATGTACCAATCAGTCCAGCCCTAGACATTTTTGGTTTGAAGGTGCCGCAAAACCAATTGCTGGTATTATTCCTAGCCAGTGTAACAATTGTATTACTACACTACTTACTGCAAAACACCAAGATTGGTAAGGCGATGCGAGCAGTTGCTGACGACATAGACTTAGCTAAGGTTTCTGGTATTAACGTTGACAAAGTTGTTTTTTGGACTTGGGTAATTGCTGGTAGTGTTACGTCCTTAGGAGGCAGCATGTATGGCTTGATTACAGCTGTGCGACCGAACATGGGGTGGTTTTTAATTCTACCACTATTTGCTTCAGTGATTTTAGGGGGAATTGGCAACCCCTACGGTGCGATCGCAGCAGCTTTCATTATTGGCATTGCTCAGGAAGCCAGCACCCCTTTGCTTGGTTCTCAATATAAACAAGGTGTAGCACTGTTACTTATGATCTTAGTGTTGCTCATTCGTCCTAAAGGTTTATTTAAAGGAACGATGTAAGCCGTCAGCAATCAGCCCTTCAACTCGATCTAGCTGATGGCTGATTGCTGATGGCTAATAGCTAATTCAAGGATTAATGAGATGGAAGTAAATCGCTGCCACCAGGAAGTTTCCAGCAAGTAGAAGTATGCTGATTACGGTACGAAAGGGAAAAGGTGCTTTAGCTCCGGATTTAGCTACGTCTTTGCCTACTTTTTTGCTAGCAGGTACTGTCTTAGCTTCAGCAGTCATATCGTTCTCTCCTATTTAAAGACTTCTTAACAAATACCAAAGAGTCGCGTCGTCATGCGAAAATCGTTAAAAATATTTTTGTTGACTTTATGCTTCAATTGAGCAAAAATCCACAAAATTAATCACGTCTATCCAATTTCAGCTTTGTGCTGTCCAAAGTCAAGAGTCTTACTATATATTTTTGCCGATATACCTCATTACTCCCGAAGCGATGTCGGATTACCGATGCACTTTCTTGGTCGTCTAAGAAAGCGGATTCTCTTACGGAGTAAGAACAGCAAAGCTCTTTTATCTAAGGCTTGACTAATGAACTTTTGCGTGGTATGAACTGCGAACTAGAGGACCAGAACGGACATGACTAAATCCCATCGTCCTAGCTATGTTGCCCAATTCATCAAATTCTGTCGGTGTCCAATACTTTTGTACTGGCAAGTGATCTAAGGAAGGACGCATATACTGGCCGATTGTCAGGCGATCGCACTCCGCTTTGCGTAAATCGGCCATAGCCTCAATGACTTCTTCCACCGTTTCTCCGTGTCCTAACATCAAGCCTGATTTGGTGGGAACAGAAGGGTCAATTTCTTTAACAATCTGTAGCACTAAGAGCGAGCGATCGTACTTTGCTCCCCGACGTACTGGTGCTTGTAAGCGTCGTACCGTTTCAATATTGTGGTTGTAGCAAGCTGGCTGAGCATTGACAACCATATGTATCCGCTCGCGTTGATACAGAGACGGACTACCAGCACCGCCCCAAAAATCTGGCGTTAACACCTCAATTTGAGTTTCTGGGTTCAACTTGCGGATAGTCTGCATTGTTTTGACAAAGTGTTCGGCTCCTTGATCTAGTAAGTCATCACGAGCCACAGAAGTTAGCACTACATAATTTAATCCCAAAATTTGCACTGCTTCTGCCACCTTTTGCGGTTCTTCCAAGTCAATTGGCATAGGCGCATGACCTTTATCGACTTGACAAAAAGCGCATGACCTAGTACATGTAGGTCCCATTAATAAGAAAGTCGCAGTTTTTTGGGCGTAGCATTCCCCTCGGTTAGGACAACGTCCTTCTTCGCAAATTGTATGAATTTGGCGTTGCTTAATAATGCGTTGTACAGTAGAAATTTCGCTAGCTTTGCCTATCGAGCGACGCAACCAAGTTGGGATTGCGCTAATTTCTGACTTAGATACGGTTTTTTTCGGTAAAGTCATTCGATTTTGGATGTCTGGATGAGTGGATGGTTAGAAAAACCAACCGTAAGAGTGTAAACCTTTACCTAGAAGATTAACTCCCAAGTAGCAAATCCAGACGATGACAAAACCAGTTGCGGCTAAAATCGCGGGACGACGCCCTTGCCAACCGCGAGTTATTCTAGCATGGAGGTATGCAGCAAAAACCAACCAGGTAATGAGCGCCCAAGTTTCTTTGGGATCCCAACTCCAGTAAGTACCCCAAGCTTCGTTAGCCCAAACTGCACCAGCAATGATACCAATCGTAATCAGGGGAAATCCCAGTCCAATGATGCGATAGCTGATATTGTCAAGGGTTTCAGCAATGCTGAGAAGCTGAGGTGAAAGGGTTTCGGAATCTTCGATAATGGGTGTTGTTACCAAATCTAAGACTGCTGTTTTACCATTGCCATTGTTCTTCAAACTGGTTGTACCGTTATTTTCAACAGCAACTTCAGTCCCTTGAGAAACGATGTCACCTGAAGAGTACAAACGATAACCGTTGCTGCGATAGCCCCCTGTGCCTACAGAATTGCCTTGTAATTGGATATTTTGACCACGAGTGACAACTAAAAAAGCAATCGCGAGTAGCGATCCCACCAACAAAGCCGAGTAACTCAACATCATGACACTGACGTGCATCATCAGCCAATTCGACTTCAGCGCTGGCACTAAAGGTTCTGCTGATTGCATTTCTGATGGTAATGTGAGAGTAGCGAAAGCAGTGATCCCCATTGCTACAGGTGCGGTAAAAACTCCTACCAAACGGCTGTGACTTGTGTTTTCGGCAATCAGATGAACAGTCGTAATTCCCCAAGCTAGGAAAAACAGCGACTCATATAAATTGCTTAAAGGGAAATACCCGGCTTCTAACCATCTTGCCCCTAATATGGTGGCTATACACAAGTTAGCGATCGCAATTCCTGATGTTCCCAACACGGAAATCGTAGGTATGTTTGGAAAAGCTGCCCCAACCCAATAAACAAGCATTGTGCCGAATAAGACAGCAAAGGAGATATTGTCCAACAAGTTCTGGAGTACAACCAGATTCATATAGCGTTCTCATGAAGTAAATTCTGACTGTCTACGATCCTATCTTTTGAGAGCGCAAATGCGTGGTCGAGAAGTGACTCTATGAAGTTTTTTTAAGTTCGAGAAAAATATCGTAACGTGTACTTCGACTATCGCTCACAGCAGTTGTTACCCCAATTGAACGTATTGCTTCTAACAAAGTTTCTTGAGCGGGGAACATCTGTGGTAAAAGCAAATTTTTATCAGCACGATCCACATCTAGGAAAAACTGACCATTTACAGGATTAAGTTCAAAGGGAACGCTCTGTTGGAATAGAGTATTGCTAGCTAATGTTTTGCTTGGTTTAGGAATAATTTTACTGGTAACAGGAGCACCCAAAGATAGGAACGCAACGTCTCCATCTAACCAGCCGTGAGTGGCAGTTAAAGTTCCTAGAGGTGCAATCCAGTTGACAACTGGTTCACCTTCTAGTTTTCCCTGTTCGATTTGGAACTGGTACTGAGTTTTCATGACATCATCCAGTTTTTTTAAGGATGCTTCAGCACGGACGCGATCGCTTGCGTGTACCATGAACATCAAAGCCACACGAAAATTCTCTGGCGGTGTACCTTGCTTGGAACTGGTGGGAATCACTGAAATAGCATACTCACCGGACATCCAACTTAGTAAATCTTGATCTAAATCAAGGTTAATATAAGATTTTACGTTTTCACGCAGTTCTTGCGGTGGTATTGGTGAGAGTGGATTTCCTTGGAAGGTGAGAACGTAGTCTGCCCAAAACCGTCGTAAATTACTACCAGATAGCATCACTAAAGTTTCTATCGGTAATCGGTTTTGCATTTTTCCAGCTTTATTTTCTATAGCTAACACTCGTTGACTATTTGGATTTAGCCAGGAAACTCCCTTCAAGCTTATCCCAGATGACGCTAAGGTTATTGTTCCTGAACAGCCTTGATTGCTTTGAAGTAAAGTCAAAACTTGAGCAGGTAATTGGTGGAGTGGAGACGCGGCCGCAATTTTCGCCGAGAAAGGCACATTCACGTAAAACTGGGCAAAAGGTTGATAGGTAGCTATTTTTGGCATATTCTCGGCAAAACCAGGAGTTGTCGCCAAGGAGATTTTTTCTCTATAAGCGTCAATCGCTCTTTCTATGGTTTTCGTCCGATCAGTAATAACGACGAAACGCTCATCTAATATGGCTGCTGAAAGTTTTTCTCCTGATTGTTGAGCTTCTTTAATGTCGATATTTTTATAGGTGCGATCAATCCATTTACCCTTTTTAAATGCTTTGGGTTGTGCCAACAGGCTTCTGGCTTTTTCGGGATTTTTTATCGGCAAAACGATTTCAAACGATTGATCGCTATTATTGACACCGCCATCGGTGGCAACGGGTTTAGATACAGATTTACTCACTTTTGGAGCAAGCATTGCTAGGGTGACTTGATCGCCAACCCAAGGACTAATATCTTTTTGAAAGTCGTAACCGTAATGAGTGAGGATGCGATCGCGTAACTGCACCACATTTTTCTCTAATTCTGCTTGAGTTTGTTTTGTGCCAAACTCCCGCAATTTCTGCCATTGTGTGGAATCAGTTGTCAAAGAAACCGCAAACAAGGCATCTTGGGGAATAAGATTTGCACCTGCTGGCAAATCTCTGGACATTGGATATCCTTGAGTTAACAGCCAGTATGACGCCATGCCAGCACCTATGAATAGCCCAGCAGACGAAAGCGTCAAAACCAGAGATGCTTTCTTTTGTTTTTTTACTGACACAGACTCAACAGGCGCTGCCATCTTATTCCTTTGTTGCTCGTTAAACAGTATATGATGCAGGGTTATTGGTAGTTTATTTGGGAAAAGAGGCATTGCCAAATAGGTAACGATCTTCCCATTACCCATTACCAGTTCTAACTATATAACTAGCAAAGAGACATTGATTACTTACGTCTCTCCCAAATACTTTGTTAAATAAGGTGAAAAAACTTCATAAATTAAAGTTAGGGGTAGCCCGTGATGCCAAAACAAATAGTGGCGACCCCAAAAAGGTCCTTTTTCATCAAAACCTACCTCTAAAGCATGTGAGTGACCGTAATAAATACCTTGGACATCTCGGTATAACTCTGTCCGAAGACGAGCTAGACTTGCCCAAATAGGTAATGAACGATTTTGTAAATACTCATCTACATGAGATGCTTCCCACCAAGAGGTAGCATATGCCAAGCGCTGACCGGAGGAAGTACGTAGCCAAACTTGTCGCCGCAATCGCGGTCCGGGTAAAGCCTGGATTAAGTTAGGAGCTTTATCCAAGTCCATACCAATAAATGACATATCAATAACATCCACTTCTGTCGGTTCACCCGTGAGCAGTTGTAAGTGACGAGTTGGCGAACCATCACCCAAAAGTAGCATTTGCCAACAAGGGGAAAGCTGAGTATGAGGCAAACCGTGCTGAATATCCTCTTCCTGACTCTGCCAAATTGGAGTCAGACAATGCCAGCCCCCTGGCAGTTCAAAATTATTTGTTGGTGTAAAAGTTGCAGTCAATGTTCTTTACAAAACTTTACTTATTTCTCTAAAGGATCGAAGCTGATACAGTTTCTCCATGAAGCAGCGCTAAATAATTTTTTAGCCCCTTAAAAAGGAGAGGTTGGGGGGATCTGAAAAGTTGCATCTTCATATAGAAATGGTATTAGACACCTTGTATCTCGCTTAGAGCATCTCGCTCCAATCCTTTTGTTGAACTGAACTTTATACTCAGAACTGAAGTTTCTATTGATACAAATTATATAGCTGCAATCTGCCATTTGCTTTTCTTTGTAAAAAAGCTGTCAGCAACTATAATCAGCTTTTTTGCTAATTGCTAACAGCTTTAATGCGGATGGCGAGACTCGAACTCGCAAGCCAAAGGCACACGCCCCTCAAACGTGCGCGTATACCAATTCCGCCACATCCGCTGGTTTTTTCTAAATATAGAATATAGCATAAAAAATAGCGTGCAGCATATGTCGATGAAATAAATATAATTTTTCTATTGGGACCTGACTTAATAGAGGCACTATATTTTGGTAGAAACCTGGTTTTTTTGCAGAAATTATCACAAACTGACACTCTTGTTCCAAAAAAAGTTAGTTAAGGACTCTAAAATTTCTTCAATAGGTATATCTGACTTATAGAAACGTCGTAGCTGCATAAGGTGTCAAGAAGAACGGCAGCTATGCAGAAGGGGAAAAAAATCAGTGGGGGCGGTGAGTACCCGGTTTGTGGTGGCTTTGGCAGAGAACAGAGTCTTGTTATGTACACAAGATTACTTATTCCTTCTGCCTCTGCCGATGCGAGTGAGTGCTGGTCGAGTGTTTTTTGTAGTATTTTGTAGTATTACAATTGTACACGTCCACAGACTCCCACCAAAGACAAAAAGTTGAATCCTTTCCTATATTTGGGATGAAGCTTAAGAAACTCTTGTCAAAATTTGAAAGAAGAGCGAGAGCTTTGTTTGAAATTTGACAGAAATAACGTCAATCTACTGGACTGAGAGCGAAACGAGAAAATGAAGTTTGACAAAATATTAATTGCTAATCGGGGAGAAATAGCTCTTCGCATTCTCCGCGCTTGTGAAGAAATGGGGATTGCGACTATTGCAGTACATTCCACTGTTGATCGTAATGCTCTCCACGTCCAACTCGCTGATGAAGCCGTTTGTATCGGCGAAGCGAAAAGCAGTAAAAGTTATTTGAATATTCCCAATATTATTGCGGCTGCTTTGACACGCAACGCCAGCGCTATTCATCCAGGTTATGGCTTTTTGGCAGAAAATGCTCGGTTCGCCGAAATATGTGCTGATCATCATATTGCCTTTATTGGTCCATCTCCAGAAGCTATTCGGCTGATGGGGGATAAATCTACGGCGAAAGAAACCATGCAAAAAGCAGGAGTGCCGACGGTACCGGGTAGTAATGGTTTGATAGATTCCGAAGAAGAAGGATTGGCGACAGCGAATAAAATCGGCTATCCAGTGATGATCAAAGCGACAGCTGGTGGTGGCGGAAGGGGTATGCGGCTGGTGCGTTCTGAAAGCGAATTTTTCAAATCCTTTCAAGCTGCACAAGGCGAAGCAGGCGCAGCATTCGGCAATTCCGGCGTTTATCTAGAAAAATTTATTGAGCGTCCCCGTCACATTGAATTCCAAATTCTAGCTGATAACTACGGTAATGTTATCCACTTAGGCGAACGGGATTGCTCGATTCAGCGCCGGAATCAGAAGCTGTTGGAAGAAGCTCCCAGCCCGGCTCTTGACTCAGATCTCCGAGAGAAAATGGGACAAGCTGCTGTGAAAGCTGCTGAGTTCATTAACTATACAGGGGCAGGGACTATCGAGTTTCTCTTAGATAGATCCGGTCGCTTCTATTTCATGGAAATGAATACGCGGATTCAAGTGGAGCATCCTGTGACGGAAATGATTACTGGAGTGGACTTAGTTGTCGAACAAATTCTAATTGCCCAAGGAGAAAGGTTGAAACTGACTCAAGACCAAGTTGTCTTACGTGGTCATGCGATCGAATGTCGCATTAACGCCGAAGATCCCGACCATGACTTTCGTCCGGCAGCAGGACATATCAGTGGTTATCTGCCTCCTGGAGGTCCCGGAGTCAGAATTGATTCTCATGTTTACACTGATTATCAAATTCCTCCTTATTACGATTCTTTAATTGGTAAGTTAATTGTTTGGGGTGCAGATCGCCCTACCGCTATTAATCGAATGAAACGTGCCCTGCGGGAATGCGCTATTACGGGATTACCAACTACCATTGGGTTTCATCAAAAAATTATGGAAAATCAGCAGTTTTTGCAGGGTAATGTTTACACCGATTTCGTGCAGGATCTAAAAAAACAAGTATAATGTCAGACTTTTATTATACTAGTAAGGGCGTTAAGACTTTAAGAAGAACTACATCCCTCTAAGTAGGGCTTGCTGAATATAAGTGTCAGGAAGTCCAGATAAAGGGTTCTTTATTTCTTGGCAATATGCTTTAGAGACTTATTCAGCAAACCCTAAGTAAATCTATAGCGATTTAAATCAGAATCGTAAAGTGGCGAAACTCATTGGAGACGAAACTCAAAGGCAATAGATTTCACAGCTTGACAAAGAAAGGCTTCGGACATCCGGCACTTATGTCAGAGTATTAAAAATCATACATTCATGTGAACCTCTGGGGGCGAAAGCTTCAGTCCCCAGAGGTTCACGTGATATCATGTCCGGTAAATTAACCAGCACTCACTCGCATCGGCAGAGGGCAGCTATCTGAAAAAATGTATTTTTTTTATGTTAGTAAAGTCAGCAATCCTTGCTGACCTAATAGAATTTCCCGTAATAAACTGAAAATACCAACCCAAATGATCGGAGTAATATCCACTCCACCAATGGGTGGGATCAGCTTTCGTAACGGAATCAAAAAAGGTTCCGTTGGCCAAGCTACTAGGTTAAAGGGCAATTGATTGAGATTCACTTGGGGGTACCAAGTCAAAACTATCCGAAAAATAAACAAGAATATCATCAGACCCAACAAGGGGTTGAGAATCCAAGCAGTCAGGTTAACACCACTCATGGTTTGAAGCTCTTTGTCTCTGAGAAAAGAAAAACTCGTGCTGCTATAAATTTTTAAGTTTTGTAAAGCACTCTCTATAATATTAACGGACTACAGCACTTTCAAAGGTGGGTAAAAACTATATGTAAAGGAGGCTTCTCAAGAAACTGATAGACCAGTAAAATTAATACTAAGAATGTAAAAAAAGGTTGAGATCTATGACGCCTTCTTTAGCAAATTTCCTTTTGAGTTTGTTGGCTGGTACGTTGATTGTCGTTATCCCAGTAGTAGTGGGATTGGTTTTTGTCAGCCAAAGAGATAAAGTCAAGCGCACATAATGCTGATGGTAGTCTATTAGACTCCCGTCCCACTTCTTCCCCAGGTGCCTTGATGACTTGTATAAAGTTAAGTTTAAATCTCAAGGTTTACACTGCGGCACTTAAGGAACTGAAAGAGTAACGCTTAAAAGCGTTACTCTGTGAGATAATTGCCGAATTACTGAGTTCAGCACTTTATCGATACTGTTAGCGGTGAATATAGAGACGCGATTCTGAATGCGTCTCTATATATTATTTCTATTCGCAGTAGTGATTTTAATGATGAGTCGCTAATATAGATTAGACTATTGGGAAAACAGCAATGTTAACTTTTGGGCTGAACTCAGCCAGTGTTCTGGCTCAGGTAAATTTTGGGGCGAACTCAGCCAGTATTCTAGGAATCGTCCTGGCTGTGGCTGGGGCAGCACTCTACTTTCTCCGCACTGTGCGTCCAGAGCTATCAAGAGACCAAGATATCTTTTTCGCGGCCGTAGGCTTACTCTGCGGCTTCATTCTCATATTTCAAGGTTGGCGTTTAGATCCAATTTTGCAGTTTGGTCAGTTGCTTTTGGCAGGGACAACAGTATTTTTTGCAGTCGAAAGTATTCGGCTGCGAGGTATTGCTACCCAGCAAGCCAAGCGCAATACCCCCATTGTGGACGACGAGCGAGAGGTTAGCGATCGCTATCAATATAACAGGAAGTACCAGGCGGAGGTGGATGCAGAATTAGATCCACTTCCTTATGACTACGAAGAGGAACGCACCCCGCGTGCGAGAATACCGGGTAGCAGGGATAGCCGTTCATCTCGTGATAGTTATTACGATGATGAAACCCGTTCCCGTTCGGAACGACGTACCAGTGAAAGACCAACATCACCAAATAAGACACGTCGCCGCAGTTCTGGAGGTTCAACGAATCGTAACCCAGAAAGGCTGGAAGATGAAAATTGGGGTTCATCTAGATATTCTGATGATTGGGATAGTTCAACAACTCAAGAAAGAAGATCTTCTGATGATAGAGATAGTTCAATAACTGACGAAAGAAGATCTTCTGATGATAGAAATAGTTCAATAACTGACGAAAGAAGATCTTCAACGCGCCGTAGTGGTACTAAGGGATCTATTCGTCCAGAAAGCCGTGATGAAGATGTAGCTCCTAGACAGAGAAGACGTCGTCTACCGACGGATTCAACTTCAGGGAGGGAACGGGAGGATGATGTCATGCCAAGTGAATACGTAGAATACAAACCTATTGATGCGAGAGATCATGATCCAGACAATCCAGTAAATTTTGAGGAATAAATCTAAACAAGCTGAAGAACATCTGAAGGGGCAACGGAAAAAGCTGAGGTGAAAAAATTTACCCCCGGATGGCTCCAAAAACAAATTTACTGGAGTCTGAGTTTGAGCATATCTTGTTTGCTCGCATCCTGTAGCTACAGTGAGATCTCTATTGGACCAACATCTCTTAACAGTCGCTATACTGAAGAGCAACCTGCCTTGAGTGGCAATGGTCGTTTTTTGGCATTTGTCTCAAATCGTAATATGAGTCAACAACTGTTGCTGTACGATATCGAACAGCAACAGTTTGTTGATCTGTCTAACTTAAACCGACCGGAGACAATTATCGAAAGTCCTAGCCTCAGCTACACTGGGCGTTACACTGCTTATATTACTAGCGATCAAGGTAGACCGGTCATAGCGCTTTATGATCGTTCTACACAACAATCACAAATTCTTACTCCCACATATCGCGGCTGGTTAAGAAATCCAAATATCAGCCCAGATGGGCGTTATGTCGTATTTGAAACCGCCAGTCGTGGTCAATGGGATATTGAAGTCATAGATCGGGGACCAAATATTGAGTTAGATATTGCCAATGGTGCGCCAGTCTCTGCGCCATAAGGAGAGGGGGAGCAGATCAATAATTCTTAACTCTTGACCCCTGTCTTTAAAGAAAGACTCAATAAAGCTGAGCGTCTCTACATGGAAGCTCCTTGTGCCTCCGTTTATCCGCTCCTCCTGACTCCTAACTCACTTATGAAACGCTCTATTTTTATACCTATATTTGTCACAACTAGCCTTTTAAGTAGCTGTACAGGATACCCTCAAATACTGAGTTATCCTTTTGATCCCGGAGGTCAAAGTCTCAATAGTACGGCTTCAGAATTAAATCCCCAAATTAGTGGGAGATACATTGTTTTTGCCAGCGATCGACGTGGTAGCCAAGATATTTATATGTTTGATACCATAACTCGCAGTTTAATTGATTTACCGGGTTTAAACTCCTTGGATACGATCGCCTCTCATCCTGCTGTTTCTCTTAACGGGCGGTATATCGTGTTTGCTGCTAATCGTCAGGGGCGATCAGCTATTTTCCTCTATGATCGCGAAACACGTCAATCACGCAATTTAACAGCCAATTTACCAGCAGAAGTGCGCCGCCCTACAATTAGCGCGGATGGGAGTCGAATTGCTTTTGAGCAAAGCGTTAATGGGCAGTGGGATATTTCTGTTTATAACCGTTCTGGAGAACCACTGAATATACCTCAAGATCCACGCTGAAGTTGAGGTGCGTTCGTTAAAAATGAGGAGGTGCGGAATTTGCACTTCCTTACCTCCCTTACCTCCCTTACCTGCTAACTATTCTTGCTTTCAAGTTGAATAGCTTCAATGAGCGCTCGCACTTGTTGAGTGCCTTGGGAAGCCTCAAATGAAAGAGGTAATTTACCTCGAGCTAACATTCGTAACCCTAAAGGCGCGATCGCTAGTAGTCCTTTGATGTCTCTAAAGTAGTTACCGACGACTTGTAAAACAAACTGAGGTTCATTAATCCAACCACCTTGTTTCACCACCTCTACTAATCCGTGACGGTGGCGAATCGACACGCTGTCCGGGACATCTTTTTGAGCCAGAATTTCCTGTTTAATTTTAGTAATTTGGTCTAATGGTGCAACATCCATTGGACAAACTGAATTGCAGTAAAAACAACGAGTACAGCCCCATACTCCCTTGGTACCTTGGTTGTAGTTTTCCAAGCGGCTTTCAGTTTCATGATCCCGAGAGTCTACAATCATGCGCTGAGCTTTGGCGAGGGCGTGAGGACCGACAAAGTTTGAGTCAAACTCACGGGCATTGCACTCCGAGTAGCAAGCTCCACACATAATACAATTGCCAGTTTGATCGAGGTGCGATCGCTCTTCAGGTGTTTGCAAAAACTCTCTTTCTGGCAACTGACGCCCTCGTGTACTCACATAAGGAGCAACCGCCTCTAAATTGTTCCAGAAACTACTCATATCGACGATCAAATCTTTGATGACAGGCATGTTGCCCAAAGGTGCTACCGTTATTTCTGGAACCACATTTGCGTCACTTGCCGATATTTCAGTTTGTTGTAACCTCGCAATTTCGCTCCTCACATTTTCCTTGCAAGCCAAAGCCGAACGTCCATTAATTCGTACAGCGCAGCTACCACAAATTGTATTGCGACAATTTTTGCGAAACGCTAACGTCCCATCTTGCTCCCATTTAATCTGATTCAGACAATCCAGAATCGTATTTCCTCCAGAGACATCCAAAACGTAATTTTGCACAACCGGGGAGGAATCTTGTTTCTGCCGAACAATCTTAAAAATAACTTCCATTTTCACTAACCAAAGTCTTTAAATTACCACACTCACCTGAGGAATGATTCCCACCAGACAGGTTACTCACGTGCTGTAGCTATATTCTTTTTGCTTGCAGAAGGCGTTTTTCGCATTTGCAGGTGGGTGTCATTAAACTAAGTAGGTTTTGCTTCATAGAGACGTTTATCCTTTGTATCTGATCAAAAGTAAGCATTCAGTCATGAGCTATCAGCTATCAGTAGGTATAACTTGTAAGGGTTAGATTTATGTCTAAAAATTTACACAGTTCACTTTGTGCGCTGACTACAGAGCGCTTTGTTAGTGAATGCTTACCTAAGGACGACCCTCCTAATCAGTTATTGTACCGACCAAACCTGCTACTACTAATAAGCTAATTCTTCAAGAAGCTTTATTTATAGTTTAAGGATAACCATGAAAATCTAAATTATGGAAGTATTCAATGAGTTTTGCAACACTTGTGTCAACTTTTAGATCCAGCCGCTCTCAAAAAGGAGTTGCTACAAGACATTTACTCTAACCTTTTGGGTAGACTCGTCTGGCTAAGAGAAGCTGACCTTCATCCCTGAACCGAAAATCTGCTAGGAAACTTTTAACTTGCTGGTGTGAGGAAACAAGGAGAGAGGCACAGTCTCTCAGGGATTAACGGGTTTTCCTAAAGGCTTATTGCTTCTACGCCCTTGAGTTAAAAATCTACTTTTCTTTTTGCACATCAGCGTATTCAAATTAAAAATGCCTGACTCTTAATCTTATTCGGTGCTAAAGCACTTACCAGTAAATAAATATCCAGCAGACGTAGACGAGATAAAAATGTTGCCCCCTTGTTTTATTGATCCGAGGGCAGGGTCACTAACTAGTTAGGTAGTTAGCGATCTTCGAGTCTTCGAGCCCTACTGTTGCCTCATTTTTATTAAGGTCAATTTGAGGTCGCATATCTGAATATTGGGCGAAGGATGCTGGACAGAATCTTCTATCCGGCATCCTTCGCGACTACGACGAGAGATATAGAATAAACGGCACGGATATTTATTTTTATGGATATCCCTATGACATAAATCTGAATGTTAAGACAACTCAGAGCCATTCATTGGAAAAAATCCTCTAAATGTCGCAAGAGCGTAGATTTTTCAGTTATATAGAATTGTTAAAGCTTCAGATGTTCATCTTGACATCTCAATCCATAAACTAAATTAATTTTTATAAAAGCCATAGAGCAACACCCACTCTCAAGAGGGATATTTAGAGCGAAATAAATCAGCAAGTTTAATTCAAAATTAAACAACATTTTGCTATTATTAGTCCATGCTAGTATTTAATATAAAATTATGAGGCAACACAAACCAGTATAAATTGCCGTAAAAGTGCGGTGAATACTGCTTTGTTTCTTCGTAATAAAGTAGAAATGGGAAATTTCACATCTCTACTAGCAGGATAAAAGGGTGATGTCTACATAATCTAAATGGAATCCTATGCTGTCCTCAGCTGGAAAAGGGTAGAAAAACCCTAAGACTCAAAGGTAAGAAAAGCAGGATCTAAAAGAAGAAAGCCTGCTATTTCTATGATCTACGACTTATCTGTAGTGGTAGAACTCACCTAATTTGTGAAGGTGGCTTAAAGTCACACCGCCATAATAAGGCCAGAAAAGAAAATTATTTCATTTTCATTGGCAAATGATGGTTAAAATTGCCGTAAAATTACCGAAATTAATGCCTGTGACAACCACGACCCCTCATTTATTGTGGGTATCCATAAAAGATGCGCTGTTCGTCTATATAAGCAGGAATTCACCCTTGATATTAGGGTTTTAAGTAGTTTTGTGCAGGTGTCTTGAAGCCAAATACAGGCAAGAAACCGCATTGTTTATCAGTTTGGAGAGAGTAAGGATATTTTGAGCGTAATGACTGAAACTGCAACCACGCCGCTAACCGGAAAATCACTGCTTGCTAAGGTAAAAGAACTTTCAAACTTACCACGGCGAGAGAGAGCCAAGCAGTGTGGCTACTATACGGTTACTAAAAATAACCAGGTTCGTGTTAATCTTACCGATTTTTATGACGCTTTACTGTCGGCTCGGGGAATTCCTCTTAGTCCCGAAGCACCCAAAGATGGTCGCGGACGTGAACCGACATACCGGGTGAGTGTCCATCAAAACGGCCAAATTGTTATTGGTGCAACCTATACCAAAGCAATGAATCTAAATCCTGGTGATGAGTTTGAAATTAAGCTGGGATACAAGCATATTCACTTGATACAAGTCGATACTGATAAAAAAGGAATCCAATCAGAAGAGATAGATGCCGAATTAGAAGATGAGGATGATGAGTATGATGAGGATGAAGATGAGGATGAGGATGATGAGTAAATCTCTCGCTTCTGATGAGTTGAGAATGATTCAATCATAAATAAGGTAGACGGCTTTCGGGAACTCCATAAAATAAACACCTGTTAAGACTGTCAGAAATTAATATAGAGACGTTACATGTAACGTCTCTATATTGTGCATTGCAGGTAAGCAACGCTATAAAATTATCGGAAATATCTTACCCAGTCATGGGTGCTGTGTTTTTTAATCTTTCACTCTTCTCAAAAGCGGTAAGGTGGACATTGCCTGAAATGCGAGAAATTTAGGGTTTGAGAATACGCGCTTTGCGATGCCAATCGGAATGAAAATCTCCTTGTTGATATTAATGCAAGATGTCAGTTTTACCTACTTTTCTCGTGTTACTAGAGTCATTACTCAACTCCTTAACATCATTTTTAAAAGATGCACCAGCACTGATCGCGGTTATAGCTTTTTTTATTGCTTGGATAGGATGCTGGTTACCAGTAGTAGCAGTCTTCTCTAAGGCACTTAAATTGCAGCCAGAACAAAAGTTGCCTTTAATTATATCTCTATACCTCATAGCTCCCTTGATTGTCTGGGGAGCCAGCAGGTTTACTAACACAAATTTCTTAGATTACGGTTTAGTTGGAAATATTTCTCTTCTCAGTTCTTTGGGACTCGGATTCAGTCTGGGAATCCTTAGTCTAGCTATTGTTTTTACCTTGCAGTTTGCTAGTGGTTGGTGTTATTTTCAAAGTCATATCAAGCAAGTACAATCTATATTGCTGCCTAGTTTATTTGTAGCATTATTAGTTGGTGGCATAGAAGAGTTAGTTTTTCGAGGTTTCCTCTTCACTCAATTAACACAGGATTATTCAATTTGGGTAGCAGCTGCAATCTCTAGCTTAATTTTTGCGCTTTTACACTTAGTCTGGGAACAACGAGAAACTATACCGCAAATTCCCGGATTGTGGCTGATGGGAATGGTATTAGTTTTAGCACGCCTTGCTGATGGTGGGAGTTTAGGTTTAGCTTGGGGACTACATGCGGGGTGGATCTGGGCGATCGCCTCTACAGAAACAGCACAACTTATTAAGTATACTGGTATTGCCCCTGAGTGGGTAACAGGTCAGAATCAGAAACCTCTAGCTGGTATGGCAGGAATCGTTTGCTTGCTGCTGACGGGGTTGATTATGGTTTTTCTCTGTAAATATTCAATTTCATGAAGGCGATGACCGTGTTTTTACGCCTGCTAATAAGAGCAATTAACGACCAAAATATAAGGAGTACAGAAGACGATATAAATTAAATTAAATTAAAGTTTATGGATAACTCGCTTACTAAGCAAGTGAGCCCTACTCAAGAAATATTCTTACACCGCATTGCGAATCGTATTCGGCAATCTTTGGAACTGCAAGAGATTTTATCGGCGACAGTGGCGGAAGTACAATCATTTCTCGGTACTGACCGTGTCAAAATTTACCAGTTTCAACCAGAGGGTCATGGATTAGTGATTGCCGAGTCGATTCAAGAGGGTCGGTTACCTCCACTACTGCGGCTAAATTTTCCGGCAGATGACATTCCGCCCTATGCCCGTGAATTATTTGTTAGGGCACGCCAGCGAAGTATCGTCAATTTGACAACACATGAGATTGGTACCAGTCCTCTTGATTGCCCGGAAACAGGCAAACCGTTAGAGCAGCAAGATATTTGCTATCGTCCTGTCGATCCTTGCCATGTAGAATATTTAAGGGCAATGGGCGTGAAATCTTCGGTTGTCGTGCCGATTGTTTTAGAGAGCAAGGAAACTGGTAAAGATTCGTTACCTTCTGTGCAACCACCATCTGAATTATGGGGGTTATTAGTTTCTCACCATTCAGAAGCCCGAGTGGTGACAGAACAAGAATTACTGTTTATTCAGCTGGTGGTTGATCAAGTCGCGATCGCCATTTCTCAATCAATTTTGCTCAAGCAAATGCGAGAGCAAGCCCGTATTGAAGCGATTATTAATCAAGTCACCGAGCAACTATATACCACGCCTACCGTGGAACTTCAAGTTGCCCTTGAAGAAATAGTGGTTGCAATTCAAGGTTCTGGAGGACGCCTCTATTTGCTGCCAGATGGCGATCAGCTCCCAGAAATCTACACTTATGGAGTGCAGCCTAGTCAACTCGATTTCGGACTTGGAAGACCGATTGAGGAGCATCTTTTATGGCAAAAATACCTCAAATCCTTCTCTGTTACACCTGTTGAGGATCCGGTAGAGCCGAAAGCTAGAGCATGGTCTGTGAACTGGATGAGAGCCGTTTATGCTTTAACTCCTCGACCCGATGAATTCAGTTCGGACACAAACTTGTGGGCGATCGCCGATCTTTATAAAGAACCCTTATTGCGGTCAGTCGCCCCTTGTTTCAAAGCGACGCAAATTCGGGGTTTGTTGATTGTGCCACTTCTATATGGTTCCACTGTCCTCGGCTGTTTGAGCATCTTCCGCGATCAAGTCAATATTGAAACGATTTGGGCTGGCTATGTTGATACCGATTCTCGCCAACTGATGCCGCGTCAGTCTTTTGAAGCGTGGCACCAACTTAAAACCGAACAAGCACAACAATGGACAGAGTCAGAGGTTAAGCTGGCGCAAGCATTAGGTGAGCGCTTTTCAACTGCTGTGAAGCAGTACCTACTCTACAAACAGGTGCAAGCTCTGAATACAAACCTAGAGCAACAAGTGCGCGATCGCACTGCCGAACTGCAACAGACTAACACCGATTTGCAACACTCAACCATTGAACTACAGCGCTCTATTGAACGCCAGCAAGCTGTAGCGCGGATTATTGCCAAGATGCGACAATCCCTGGATGTAGAAACTATTTTTTATACCACGACTGAGGACGTTTGTCAATTACTTAAGAGCGATCGGGTGGCCGTCTATCGTTTTAATGCTGATTGGGGAGGTGAATTTGTCCGTGACTATGAATCGGCAAATCCGCGATGGCAGAGAAATGTCAACCTTGGCGTAGGTGTAGTATGGAACGATACCTACTTACAGGAAACTCAAGGCGGACGCTATCGTAATAATGAAACTTCTGTAGTCGATGATGTGTACAGCATGGGATTTACCCAATGCCACATTGATATACTCGAACAATATCACGTCAAAGCGTTCATGACGACTCCGATTTTTGTTGGGCAGGAACTATGGGGTTTACTCGGAGCTTATCAACATTCGGGTAGTCGCCATTGGGAAGCAATGGATGTCGAGTTTTTCTCTCAAATCGCAACTCAACTAGGAGTAGCGTTGCAGCAAGCTGAGTATGTTGAACAAGTGCGATCGCAATCCGTACAATTGGCTCATGTGGCAGAACGGCAGCAAATCCTAGCAAGTGTGATTACTAAAGTTCGAGAGTCGCTCGATTTAAAAGAGATTTTTGAAACCACAACGCAGGAAATTCGCAGAGTACTCAATGCAGATCGGGTTATTGTCTTTCGTTTCTATTCGGAAACTAGCTATGACGGTGGCGAAGTCGTAGCAGAAGATGTTGCGGACGATTTCCTATCAACCATAACGGCAAAAGTGTATGATCGCTGTTTAGGTGAACAGTATGTTGAGAAATTCAGATCTGGTTACGTTCATGCAGTCACTGATATTTATAACAGTGAGCTAAACGATTGTTATGTGTCAATGTTGTCTCGCTTTCAAGTCAGAGCAAACTTAGTGGTTCCCATGATCCAGCAAGGGAAAATCTGGGGGTTGCTATGTATTCATCAATGCCTGAAATCGCGTGAGTGGCAAGAGTCTGAAGTAGAATTTCTCAATCAAATTACTTCTCAGTTTGGAGTTGCCTTACAACATGCGGAACTGCTCAAACATTCTCAGCAGCAAGCGACACAACTTTCTCTAGCACTCGATCATTTGCGCGAAACTCAAACTCATTTGATTCACAGTGAAAAAATGTCCAGCTTAGGTCAGTTGGTAGCAGGGGTTGCACATGAAATTAACAATCCAGTCAATTTTATCTACGGCAATCTCATCCATATTGATGAGTACACGCAGAACTTAATTGAGATGCTCAATCTTTATCAACACCACTATCCCGATCCGGAGCCGGAGATTAAACAACGAGCAAAGGTAGCAGATTTAGAATTCATTGCTGAAGATTTGCCAAAACTATTTGCTTCCTTAAAATTAGGTGCAGAGCGAATTAGTGAGATTGTTCTCACCTTACGGAATTTCTCTCGTCTGGATCAAGCTGAGGTAAAACTTGTTGATATTCATGAGGGACTCGACAGCACTCTATTGATATTGCAGCATCGTGTTAAACGAAATTCATTACATTCAGGCATTGAGATTATTAAGCAGTATGGTACGTTACCGCTTGTCGAATGTTTTGCCGGACAACTTAATCAGGTATTCATGAACTTGTTGGCAAATGCGATCGATGCTCTAGAGGAGTCATGCCATCAGGCACCTCATTTAGGTATGACAAACTATTATCCCACCGTCACCATTAGGACGCAGCTTGTAGGCGACTGGGTGCAAATTTCTATCAAGGATAATGGTATTGGCATGACCGAATCAGTAAAAACCAGACTCTTCGATCCCTTTTTTACAACCAAGCCTGTCGGTCAAGGGACAGGTTTAGGACTCTCAATTAGTTACCAAATTGTAGAAAAGCATGGTGGCAAATTACACTGTGTATCTCAACCTAGTCAAGGGGCTGAGTTTCTCATTGAAATTCCCGTCAAACAATTTGAAGTTAAGTTAATGGGGAATGTGTAAGCCGTATTTATTAACGTAGTATTTTTCAACACTCTCCTCTGTTCAACGAGGACTCTTGCAAGCCCTCGATGTACGACAGAGTGGTTAGCAATGGGTTATTAACTAACTACCATTAATTCTTGGTGTAGTTATCGATGATCTTGGCTAAGTTTGGCACTGCCTCTTCCACATGTTTCTTTGCCGACTTGCGGAATTTACTATATACGCCTCTCACAGTCGTGTTTTTGCTTTTCTCGATTTTGACGTCGGTAATGCCCAACAGTGCGTCTGCCGTGCGATCGCTGTTATGGCTCAAGTGTCCGACCGGATCCCCCGTCTGTACACCCTCACTCCAAATAGGGTCGATTGCAGTGAAGGAGTCAGGCAAAAGTCGCTCAATAGCCTCGGCGCAGTAATTGGGAGCAAGTCCCCTGACAGCAGTGTAGCCAGCTTTCAAAGCCATACCAGAAATCCCTTGCATCTTCGCGACCTGCACATCAAGCAAATTTGTGCATTCAGCCACGACCATTTTCTTTTTATTCGGATCTAACAGACCGTCGCTCAGTCCCATTGTGATTTTCCTTACCGTATTTAACTTTCAATAATGTATAAATAATAACCTATTATCCTAGATTAGGTAATTAACTACCGATACCAGGGATTAAGCGTTTGAGAGCGTGATCGGTAACGTCACTATAACGTAACTGTCCACACAAAATTTTGCCCATAATTCGCACAGCAGAAGGACGTCTGACTCCTACTTTGTAGCCGATATTGGGGAAGCGGTAGAATGCACCTGCTAATTTTTGCGCCCAAGCCATATCAGTGCCCCATTGTTCATTGATGGCTTCTGAGTATTTTTCTAGGGCGTTAATGTCACCAGCTAATGCCTTGTCAATGGCTTGGGAAGCCAGTAGACCACTGAATATTGACGGACGTATACCTTCTGCTGTAAAGGGGTCTACCACACAAGCTGCTTCTCCAGCTAAAACCGCATTTTCAGTGTGCAGCTTTTGTTTGCCATTCCACAGGCAAAGAGCATGACCGTACTGCTTACAACTCTTGATATCTAATTTAAACTCGCGACCATATTCACTCAATATACTCTTGAAGTCTTGCTGTCCGTTTCCCATAAATGTGCCGATGCCGATAGAATAGCCATCTGCTTTCGGGAAATTCCAGAGATAGCCATTTTTAACCATGCCAAACTCAAAGTGTGCAATATTACCATGCTCTACCTTAGCTTGTGCTTCTGCCTCCAATGCTCCCGCCAAACGGCGTTTACGTTCTTTGAATCCCAGCCATTTTGCCATTGGTCCTTTAGCACCGTCAGCAGCAATTAAATAACGACCTGTAACGGGTCCGTTGGCTGTATTCACTTGCCAATGATCAATGTTAAAATTAATTCCTTTAACTTCCGTGTTATCTCTTAGTTCAGCACCTTGTTTTTGTGCTTGTTGAATTAGAAAATGGTCAAAAATATCTCGTCTTACCATCCAAACTGGTTCTGGGGTTTGTAATTCAGCTTCCACTGGCTCCCCCATTTTCCAAGTGCAGCGAATTGTATCTGCCTTGGTGGAAATTGCGCTCGCAAAATCAAAGTCAAACCATTCAGCGATCGCTGGTGATACTCCACCGCCACAGGGTTTATATCTTGGTAGAGATTCTTTTTCTAAAACTAATACCGAATGCCCAAGCTTTGCTAAATGATATGTAGATGTTCCACCTGCAGGTCCTGCACCAACGACAATACAATCGTACATTTTTCTAATTTTTTGCTCCTAAATAAGAGGAAGTTTCTGAGTTTGTCTACAAATAGACAATTTTACCCAAATTTAAGTTGTTTTTAGTTTCGTTGTTCTGTAATTTTACAGAACTCAGGATACATTCAGGAGAAATAAATGCGATCACCATTTTCAAAAACTTGTTACCAGTAACACTCAAGATAGTACTTATCTCAAAATTAACTTTCAGACTAACGACAGGAGCAGAGTGATACTTATTCTCTTAAGATTTTTTAATACACTGTTTTTTACGTAACACTATTTTCTTAGTGTCAGGAGATTCTCTAAATAATTCTTATTAAAAATAGAATACCTTTTTAAGTTCTCACACTTTCAAAAACTTGCATCAATTTAGTATTAATTTTGATAACTCCAGAAATATAAAGCTTCTTAGCCATCTATTTAAGAGAATTTTTTGTAATTTATCTTAATTTTTTTACCATCTCAATTATTTATTCTCTGTTACATTCACTAAAATACAATTCACTTGTTTTACTTATTACAAATTTTTGGCTAAGCATATAGTGAATTTAATAAAGTTTTCTTAAAGTTCATTTTATCTTGATGAAATTATCCAATTTATACAAGTTGTTAATTCATTAGCTATCAAATCGCTGCTTATTAAAAGATTATCTCGTAGATCACAAAATTTGCTTTGCGTCAAGACCAAGCGACGGATCTGTTTAGTGATTTGAATTGTTGTTCTTAGTTGTATCTCATACACTCTCGCTCTCTCCAAGTGCCGATTAGGGCGAGGTAAGGTGCATTATGTCTATGTTTAAAACGAGAAACGCTATATTCCTATCGTAGCTGAGTAGTAAAAGAGGTATTGTTAGGGTTTTACTCAAGACTCCGGACTAATAAAGGAGTTTTTCTAACTTATTACGGTTTAATTGAAAGTATAAATAGAGACACGCAAGGGCGCGTCTCTAAAGTTTAGACAGTCGTGATGTCCTTTTCTTTTTCAGCTAGTAATTCGTCAATTTTGACCGTAAACTTGTTTGTGAGCTTTTGCAGCTGATCTTGTTGATCTCGTGACTCATCTTCAGAGATTTCGGTATTTTTTTCTAGTTTGCGGATTGTGTCTAAAGCATCGCGACGAATATTGCGTATAGCAACGCGTCCCTCCTCAGCATACTTGGCAGCAAGTTTGACTAATTCTTTTCGGCGATCGCTCGTTAAGGGCGGAATATTGAGCCGAGTGACAGAACCGTCATTGCTGGGGGTTAAACCCACATCTGATAGAGAAATTGACTTTTCGATCAAATTCAAGCTGCTTTTATCGTAGGGCTGAATCAATATTGTTGTAGCATCTGGCGTGCTAATGTTTGCTAGTGATTTTAAGGGTGTGGGTGAACCGTAGTAGTCAACCATGACCTTATCTAATAGACTGGCATTGGCGCGACCAGTGCGAATCGTGTTAAAAGCCCGTTGAGTTGATTCAACAGTCTTTTGCATCGTACTCTCAGCTTCAGCTAATTTCACAAGAACCTCCCACAAGCGTGCCTATGGATTCTCTCATGACTGCTCGACGGATGTTACCCCGCACGGTTAAGTCAAATATGAGAATTGGAATATTATTTTCTTTACATAAGGCGATCGCTGTACTATCCATGATCCGCAAATCTTTTGCCAAAACATGACTATATGTAAGGGTGTTATATCGTTTTGCGTCTGGATAGATATGAGGGTCTGCATCGTATACTCCGTCCACCTTTGTGGCTTTAAAAATTACTTCGGCATCAATTTCTGCTGCTCTTAATGCTGCAGTGGTGTCGGTGGTAAAAAAGGGATTTCCCGAACCCGCACCAAAAATCACCACCCGCCCTTTTTCTAAGTGACGGATAGCACGACGACGAATATACGGTTCTGCGACTTCTTGCATAGCGATCGCGGTTTGTACCCGCGTCTGAACTCCGATTCGTTCCAGCGAATCTTGTAGCGTCATGGCATTCATTACCGTGGCAATCATTCCAATGTAGTCAGCGGTTGCCCTGTCCATCCCTGCCGAAGCTGCTTTTACGCCACGAAAAATATTTCCGCCGCCAACGACGATGGCGGTTTGAACACCAGATGCTACCACTTCTGCTACTTCTGCGGCTATTTCTTTTACCACTTCCGGATCGATTCCATAGCCCATATTGCCCATCAGAGCTTCACCGCTCAGTTTAAGTAAAACCCGTTGGTAATGTGTTCCCATGAAGTTACGATTTATCCAAAATTTGCAATTGCCTCCAATTTAAGATAGCAGTACAGTGACTATCTGTCTCTAGTTACGCCAAATTAAAGCAGTACCTACGGGTTCAGTTTGTTTAGGATAAATACCTTGTCCTGTAAACAGTGATGATATCGCCTTTCTGAGATAATGCTCTTTGACAGCTTCAGAATTGTGAGGGTTATCATCTATTTTTCCTTTGTAACGTACTACACCATCTCCATCTATTAAAAAAGCCATTGGTGTTTTGCTAGCACCGAAGCTGCGAGTAACATCTTGGGTAGAATCCCACAGGTAGGGGAAGTTCAAATCGTGTGCCTTTGCGAAAGCTTTCATGTTTCCAAAGCTTTCTTGAGGGTCAATCTTAGCATCACGCCCATTCACTCCAATCACTGTGAAACCTCTAAAACCGAATTCTGCTTGAATTTTCTTTAGCCTGTTCACATACAACCCTACATAGGGGCAGTGGTTGCACATTGTAATAACGCCGACTGCATAGAACTTGTCGAGATAACGGCTGAGATGATGTACTTGATTGTCAACTCCCGGCAATTCAAAGTCCGGCGCGTAGCTCCCAACTGGAGTATCAATTATTTCTAGTATAGTCATCTTCGCGCTCATTGAAGGAACTGGGAACCAAAAAAGCTAGTCAAATTTAGCGTCACTTTCAAGCCTCAAACCACCTCTTAGCCAATGCTTGTTATCCAATAATTTTATAAAGCAATTGGGCAGCAGTAAATTGTAAAACTACTGAATCTACCATCCGTGCTAATTTCGTCACATTACACTCCTCAGATCGGAATTTTTACATATTCATGGTCCAAGTTTCTACAATCCACTTGCTAATCTGTCTCTAAGAGTGATCCATAAAAATAAATGCCCAGCAGTTCATTCTAGATCTAGGCGTCGTAGTCGCGAAGTCTGCCTCTTGAAGCTTCCCCAAGACTTCGCGCAGTATTCCCCAATCCGTAGTGCTATTTATTTCTTGGCAATATGCTAAGACAAAATTTAAAGTATTTTCATTGCCCAAACAATAAATAGTCGTTACCTCGTAAGGAATGGGTAATATAACTATATGTGTTATGCGTTGTTTCAAAGCTAGCAATATTAAAACTCAAAAATGAGTGTATATAAGTAAAATTTGAGATTAATTGATAGTCAACACCTAAGACTCAAGGGGAGTAGATAAAGAGCAGGGAGATAAGGCAACAGAAAAATAATTTTTTCCCTCTCCCCACTCCCTCTCACAATCTCCCCATTTCCTCTGCCTGCTGCAAGCGGGTGCAAATACTACTCCTTGTTTTAAGACGTATCCCATGAGCGTTTCTATTTCGACTCAAGCAATTACCTCAGTAGACACTTGGATTTGGCAAGGCTTCCCTATCTGCTATCAAAATCAAGGTAATACAGGACCGGCTGTGGTTTTAGTACATGGATTCGGGGCTTCTTTAGGACATTGGAGGAAAAATCTCCCTGTATTGGCAGGTGTAGCTCGTGTCTATGCCATTGACTTGATTGGGTTTGGTGCTTCAGCCAAACCTCAACCAGGCGAAAAGATTACCTATACTTTTGAAACTTGGGGACAGCAATTAGCAGACTTTTGCCGTGAAGTTATAGGCGCTCCGGCTCTTTTAGTTGGTAATTCCGTCGGCTGTATTGTAGTGATGCAAGCTGCCGTGAGCAACCCAGATATTGTCTTGGGAGTTGCTTTACTCAACTGTTCTCTACGGTTGTTGCATGATCGCAAACGCATTGCCCTACCTTGGTATCGTCGTATCGGGACACCCCTCATTCAACGTTTACTATCTGTCCAAGCAGTTGGCAAGTTTTTTTTCAGTCAAATCGCTAAACCAAAAACCGTGCGTAAAATTCTCCTACAAGCCTATGCAGATCCTGAAGCAGTAACAGACGAGTTAATAGATATTCTCATGAAACCAGCAAGCGATCCTGAAGCAGCAGCAGTATTTCTTGCTTTTACCGCTTATTCTACAGGACCTTTACCTGAAGATCTTTTACCTCAACTACCTTGTACTGCCATTATTCTATGGGGAACGGCTGACCCTTGGGAACCAGTGGAATTAGGTAGAGAATTAGCGAACTTCCCCCAAGTGAGAAAGTTCATTCCCTTAGAAGGTGTAGGGCATTGTCCTCAGGATGAAGTTCCTGAGGTAGTTAACCCGATTTTACAGGATTGGATTTGGGAACTAACGTCCATAGGGAGAGGGGCAGAAGGACAGCTTCATTGAACTTTTAATGAGTACAGGGGAGAATAATAACTCCCTTGCCTCAAGTCTAGACGCAACACAGAGGAGCGTCTACACATCTAGTGCGCTACCTAATTGCTAATTGATCACAGCGAACTCCTCCTGGGAGGTGCAAGTTTGGTAGTTTGCTCTAATATGTTTCTTTGCTGTAACCAATCCTTACCCACTTGTATACTAATATCGGAGCCAAGATTACCAGTACTTTCTACCCGAACTTCCCCAAATCCCAAAGAGTTGCGAATTGATTCGGCACTGTTGTCGTCTCCTTGTTGGGCGACAACGTGAGTCACTTCTAGAGGTTCACCCCATCTTCTAGCTATATAGACATTGTGATAACCAGCTTTTTCCAAGGCTCTAACCAAAGGTTGGAGATCAGTGTGATTACTACCCGTACTGTCTTGAATTGCGATCCGTAAGGGTGCTGACTCCGACGTTGGCGAAGGCGAAGCTGCCTCTAAGTTAAAGTACTCAGCCATCATCGTGCTAATGTGTTGCTTATCTGGCAGCCAGTAGCTACTATTAAACTCGCTTTTCTCGCTAAACCGACCGGGAACCATTAACATATGCATGCTGGACCGATTTGTTCTTACCCCAAAACCAACCAGTGCCAATAACTCTTCTACTGTCAAGTTAGTATCAATGTGTTCTTTCACGACGTCAAGAACTTTGGGTAATTGAGCTACTGTAGCTGGGTTGAGAGCCTGCTCTTTCAACGCATTAATGACCATTTGCTGGCGCTGAATTCGACCGATATCCCCTAGTTCATCATGGCGAAAACGTAACAGTTGCAGTGTTTGATCACCATTGAGATGCTGTTTTCCTGCCTTTAAATTAATATATAAATGCTGGGAATCATCCCGATATTTCAGATTTTTAGGTACATAGACTGTAACCCCACCCAAGGCATCAATTAGCTTAGCAACTCCAAGAACGTTAATTCGGATATAGCGATCAACTCCCACTCCACCCAAAAGATTACTTACCGTTTTGGCTGTTAATGCTGGTCCACCATCAACATTGGCGGCATTAATTTTTTTTACCCCATGACCTTCTACCTCTATGCGCGTATCTCTAGGAACGGAAAGCATGACCAGCTTTTTTTTCTCAGGATCAAATCTCAGCATGAGCATGACATCCGAAAGACCGTCAAAAGAGTTTAACTGAGGCTGATATCTCAGTTTTTTAGTTTCAGGCGGAGGGTTCTTAACGTCTGGTGGGAGTACACTCATTCCCAGAAGTAAAACATTCACAGGACGAGTCAATTCGGAAAATTGCAGCCCACTTCCGGCAATGCGATCGCTATCAAATACTGCCGCCTCATCTGGACTGAGCTGTGCTTGCATTAATGGCGTACTGCTTAGAGAAACTGCCAGTAGCGCCCCAGCAGTTGCCGACACCATCGCTATGCCACTCATCCCCGCCCAAAACCATAACCAACGACCAGATTTGGGATCGTTGGAGTTATTAATCGAGTCCAAGCGGGTTGTTGAATGGTCGTCTTGCGCCGAAGTTCTTTGAGTGGTCACGCACTTCCTCACACTTACTAATAAAATTCGCCTTTGTCTGCTTTTTAACCAAACAGATGAATCAACATAATAGCTAACTCTTAAATTATTCAGTGGGAATTTTGCCAATACAGGGAGTTAACTAAAATAATTGTCACAATATTTTTCCTACTTTCTCTTCAAGGGATGGAGGTATCTTATTGAAGTATGACAACATGAAACGGTATTTGACCAGATCTGTGTGGTAGATTTTAGTTAGGTTTTTGAGATGTAAGTCTTCCAGTTAAGGATTAAGATAAGTACTTGCTTAGCACTCTTTCGGCAAAACGACTCAACCCTGGTAAGCGCCTCGTCTTACCCCTTGCTGTACTAACAATCAACCAAATACTGACCAAGAAGTAACTAGAGGTGAGAAAGCTATTGAGTATTAGTAGACGCAGTGGAAAAGATGATGTTGTTAACGTCCCAGTTGCTAAAAATATGTACCCGAAAAGCCAGGTAACAGTTAAAGTAATTGACAGACGACTGAGTGTAAGTTGTTCCCTACTTCCCTGACGACGATAGAGAGTCCATAAAGAGGGGAAAAAGCCGATGACTGGAATTAAGTACAAAAGTAACAGTGTGGAAGAAGACTCTGTGCTCGGGAGACTCTCTGCTCTTGAGACCCCGGGGTCGGGAAACGTAGAGACGGACAAAATTACCGTGTCCTCTTGCGTACCCACTTCCTCTTGACCGTGCTGTAAATTGCTTAAATCAAAATTTTTCATTTTTTAGTAAGTACAATCCTATAACTAGAGGGATGAAAGACAGTGGTGTAGTTGGAGATAATAGATGTATTAATGAACGTTATTTAGTTGTATCCCGCAATCGGCAGATGCAGACACGCAAGATTTTCGACTGGTGGCAGACACTATCGCTCATAGCGCGGATAGGCACGATCGCTCTTTTCGCTCCGATGCTAGTGTTAAATGGTTGGGCGATCTCAGCAATTTTTAATTACTTTCACTCGCTTATTGTCATTTTAATCGCAGCGTCAGTGCTAGCGTTTCTGCTTAATTATCCTGTAAGTTGGATGGAGCGTCAGGGTGCTAAGCGAGAGCAAGTGGCTATTTTAGTCTTTTTACTCGCTTTATCTATTTTATTGGCATTGGGTGTTACTCTCGTCCCCTTAGCTCTCACCCAGGCTCAGCAACTGGTGGCACGCTTGCCAGAGTTGATAGACTCCGGACGCTCTCAGCTAATGATATTGAACGAGAAAGCAGAAAGTCTCGGTATTCCTATTACCCTTGATGCTTTATTAGTGCAAATCAACGACCGCGTTAAAGGACAATTGCAAGCGATCGCCGGACAAGTTCTGAATTTGGCTGTAGTTACTTTTACCAGCCTATTGGACTTTCTCTTGACGATGGTTTTAACTTTCTACCTCTTACAGCATGGAGATGAACTCTGGCACAGTTTGGTGGATTGGTTGCCCGCCAAATTTCGCGAGCCTTTTTCTCAAAGTGTACGTCTGAGCTTTCAAAATTTCTTTATCACCCAACTGATTATCTCGACTTGTATGGCATCAGCCCTGATTCCCACGTTTTTGTGGCTAAAAGTTCCATTTGGTCTGTTATTTGGGTTAACGATTGGCATTATGGCTTTAGTTCCCTATGGAGGTTCTGCAGGTATCGCTTTAACTACGTTGCTTGTGGCGTTGCAAGATTTCTCAATGGGGGTAAGAGTATTGACTGCCGCAGTGATTGTCCAGCAAATTCTGGAAAACTTAATTGCTCCACGAATTTTAGGTAGTTTTACTGGATTAAACCCAGTTTGGTTCTTAATTTCAGTTTTAACAGGAGCAAGAATTGGCGGACTTTTAGGTGTGATTTTGGCAATACCTTCCGCTCTTGTTATTAAAACGGCTTTAAGTGCAGTTCGTCCGGCATCAGCAACAACTCGAGACGAAAACTTCTCATTTAAAGGAGATATTTCTGTAGAGGAGTCAAGTGCGGCTTTCCGTAAGTTAGACGGTCCGACTTCGCAGCAAAGTGATCGTTCTGGTGAAGTAAATGCACCCAATGTATCTGAAGCATCGCCGAAGAGCGTTTAAGAGCGTAAATCCTTTTTAGCTGACTGCTAAAAGTTTATAGATGATGGCTCTGCGCCCACTTATAAACACAGTTGATAATAAAGATTGAAAATTTTTCTTCCCTACTGCCTAGTCCTAAGACATGGGTTCAACAATTGAACCCATAAATAGAACGCTTCCTGTAGAGTTTTCCCGCACAGCACAAAAGAACGGTCGATTAACCATCATTTGAAATGGTCCTTGTAGCGGAGCTGATAATGGCACTATTCCTACAGAAGTTGCAGCAGCAGCTTCTGTACCTTCTTCATTCACCTCAACAAAAGTTTTATGCTTGACTTCACTAATAGCAAGATTTTTACCCATCTCCGAAAAATTCGCTTTGGAGCTAAAAGCTTCGCCCATACCTAAAGCTGTCAGCGCTTTATTCAAAGTTAAATCATAATTCATTTTGAAGCGGGGTAAGCGAATTGAACCTTCCCTTTGACTGAACTGAGTCATCCATTTTTCCCAGTTCTCTGCATTCAAGTTTTTATAAAAAGTTGTGAGGTTAGAAGTTTGTTTGGGTAAAAAAATATAAAAGCTGACTTTACCATCTTTCCCATAAGGCAAACTTACTGCTTGAAATTCTTTGTTTTCATAATACCTATATTTACCCTTTTGCAACATCATCGGATGTTGCTTCTGTTCACCTGATGTCAGGTTAAATGGATAATTAGTCGTCTGCTTTTTGTCAAACTCATTTGTCCAACTACCTTTGAAGTAGACGGCATTAATCAGAAATAGCATCTGTTTCGGGTCGATATTTTCGACTATTTTATTGATTTTTCCATGAGTATTATCATTAACCCAGTTATTGATAATGACAGGTGCACTAGTCTCTCTAAAGTTTAAATTAGCGATCTTCGCTGTATAAAAATCTCGATTTTTTTGAAGAAACTCCGCCTGAAAGCTAGCATCTTTATTTGCCCAAAGGGAGTTAGCAATGAGCAGTTGTACTTTGGGATCCGGGTTTTCTACAATTGCCATCAACGCCGCGTTAGAAGAATTGATTTGTTCCAAACTCAACTCCTGTAACTCCAGCGCTTTCATCATTGCTTCTTTAGTCGAGCCACTTGCACCGTTATAAGTCATGGCAAGCGCAAGTCCTATACTTGAAGGAGAGACAAAAATATTTTTACTATTGTCTTCTTTTAAAACTTCTGAAAAGAGTTTGAAGCCAAATTTAGTGTTAGCAGCAACTAACTTGCTATTAGGAGTTAATTTTCTTTTCGATATTGGAGATTCTGATTTAGGGAGAGATTCGGCAAATGCACTCGTAGTAGTACTGATTTGAGAACAGCCGATCATACCTACTAGGACGACTCCTGCTGCAGCTAAAACGTACCGTCTCCCCAAACGAACGCCATAACGTCTTTGCAGGAAGTTTTCCCCAGCATTACTAAATTTTTGCTTCATTTTACCACTGTTATCCCCAAAGTCTTTACCTCTGACTATGGCATTTCATCAAGGGAAAGCTATAGGCGGTTACAGTTTTAGCAACAGCATCGTATGGGGGGATTGGGGAATAGGGAGAATTGAGTTATGATTCTTCTCTGTTTGAAAGCGCTTCATCCACTCCCACTACCTACTTCGTAGATACAGTCCACCAAGCTAAGGCATAAGGCTGAGTCGGTTGGTTGACTTTGTGACGAAACTGAACGCGGATTTTGTAATTACTGGTAGCAGGAACGGGACAGAAAATATGTTGTACACTATCAACTTCGCTATTTGAAGAGCAAACAACACCAGTATCAGTATTTTGAGAATCGGATTTTACTAAGTAAAGATCTAGCTTATTCAAGCCGCGATCGCGAAAATCTTCTCCTACATCAAACTGACCATTCTTATTTTTATCGTTTAGCTCCACCAATCGGTCCCAAGCTAGAGTGATGGCGACAAAGCTCCCCTGCTGTAAAGGCTTTGCTAACAGATAATCCACAGCTGCACCAGCGTATACTGTATGATAATCCCAGCCTATAGCTGGCACAGAATGCGATGAATTCCATTCACCAGCACTAAATTGTTGGTAAGCTCGAAACGCATTCAAATGACCTGCTCCCATTTGGGCATCTAAAGGAATTTTTGGATCTTTATATGCATCAGAAGCCAGCCAGTCACGGTTTTGTTTATCGATTAACGTCCGAGTCATTCCCAACCTACTACCATCTCCATTATCTTGAATCTTATCTGCTGAATTCAGCAGTACTGCTTTCATAACTTGATGTCGGCGAGAGTCAATGCTCCAATGAGATAGTTGTGGGGCAGACATTTTGCCTCCCATCCTCAACTGTTTGTCGCCAAATTCCTGCAATAGCGCTACAGTCGCCACAACTTGAGGAGCCGCGAAACTCGTACCTGTGACCTTATTGACCTTGCCATCAGGATTGAGCAATGGAATATTACTACCAGGAGCAACTAAAGATATCGAACGACGCGGACCAATATCTATCTCCCTTCCAGCTAATCGGTGGGTTAAGCCCTCATCAGCAGCAGCTAAATTGGCAACGTCTACTTTGTCAAAAATCCCTCCTCGGCGGGATGAAAAAGCTACATTTACCCCATTGTAATTATCTGTGGGTATAGAAATACCACCTTTACCTTGATTTCCGGCTATGACGTACAGCACATTATGAATCCTCGCAGACCAGTCAATGCATTGTGTCAGTAATGCATTTCCGTCCAAAACAGCCTCTGGTCGAGGATCACGGTTTAACGGTTCGCCAAAGCTGAAGTTAATTGCACGCACATCCGTACCGTTTTGCGACGCTACATACTGTGAAGATAAGCATTCTTCTGGCTGACCCATATTTTTGCCAGAGCCGACACCAGATGAATACAGCCGTGCTTCTGGAGAAACTCCTGGGAAGGCTTTATCTTTGCTAACTATCACCCCAGCAACATTGTAGGCGTGGGCATCAACACCGCTATTCGACTTGGCCGGTCCATTACGTAAAAAAACTCCGGCTAAGGAGACTGCGCGATTTTTAGATACTGCTTTGTCCAACCCGAACATACCCGGACGACCAATTTCTACCTGACCAATGGCAATTTTACGTCCTGTTAAGTTATATGGAGATAGATGTAGCTTAAGAGCATCAATGCCATTACTTCCAAAAGCACTTGACAAAGCGGAAAGTACTGGTGTGCTCACAAAACAAGCACCTAATCCCAAAATTATCCAAGTTAGTTTTTTCACGTTAGTTGTTGGTTGTGAAGAGAGCGGTGTTTTCAGAAAACGCAACATGAGCGAGGAGCAATCTTCGTAACGAAGACAAACGATGCTCGTAGCGTCACCAATACGGTTAGTTGTTGGTTATCGAAAATTACCACTAACCACCAACTACTAACAACTCCCCACTCTCTAAAAAAGAGGTGAGGGCTAACTCAAGATTTTGTTAAAATACTGACATATAAAGATCCTTGAGAACCCACTAGCCATGACCCAAACACTATCTAAAAAACCCATAGTCATTGCTCCATCTATCCTCTCAGCAGATTTTAGTCGTCTGGGAGACGAAATTCGCGCTATAGACGAGGCTGGAGCAGATTGGATTCACGTCGATGTAATGGATGGTCGCTTTGTACCCAATATTACCATTGGTCCTCTGATTGTGGAGGCAATTCGTCCGGTGACGAAAAAGCCGTTGGATGTCCACTTAATGATAGTAGAACCGGAGAAGTACGTCGAGGATTTTGCTAAGGCAGGTGCAGACCATATCACCGTTCATTGCGAGCATAACGCTTCACCTCACCTGCATCGCACTCTCGGTCAAATCAAGGAACTTGGCAAAACAGCTGGCGTTGTACTCAATCCTGGAACACCTTTAGATTTGATCGAGTATTGTTTAGAGCTTTGCGATTTGATCTTGATTATGAGTGTCAATCCCGGTTTTGGCGGTCAAAGTTTTATTCCAGGCATGATACCTAAAATTCGCAAGCTGCGTCAGATGTGCGACGAACGAGGTTTAGATCCTTGGATTGAAGTGGATGGAGGACTCAAAGCTAACAACACTTGGCAGGTTTTGGAAGCAGGTGCAAATGCGATCGTTGCAGGTTCTGCTGTGTTCAAAGCTAAGGATTATGGTGAGGCGATCGCGGACATTCGCAACAGCAAGCGCCCAGCCCCAGAACTAGCGACAGTTTAAAGGAGATCGCGGGACAAGGGAGACAAAGAAATACGGTCTTTCTCCACCGTGCATATCGCACTCTCCCTTATCTTCACTCTGTCTTAAAGGAGTACTTTTCCCACTCTAACTTGTCATTTTTCTTCTCTGGGAATAATCACAAGTAAAAATTTTAAATATTGCCAAACTACTATTAGCAGCTTAGCAATAATTTATGAGCATTTGCATTTAGAAGTGCAGCAGCTTAGCTTTGTCTTGCCCAGTTAGTTTGCTTCCAGATGATAAAAAACAAAGCTCCAGAAATTAAAGCACCAAGATTCCACTTCACAGACGTTTTGATTAAGTTGAGACCTTGTAAGGATTGAGTGGCTTCTGCTTGACTCTTAATTTTTGTCTTAGCTAGAGAGACTTCTGACAATAGTTCACTTTTCAACTCTTGAGGATTTTTGCCATCTAATGAGCGACCTTGGCGTTTGAGCAAATTATTTATCTGTTCCGGTGTAGCTTGGTTCAGTTGCTTTTCAACCTGTTCAGCTTGAGAAATTTGTTGAGTCGATATAGTACTAATTTGCGTGCTACTTTGGCTGTTCAGCCTGACAGTGTTAACGATTCCCAAAGGGATGAGCAATATAAATAGTACTGCAAATAACAGAGTCAACCAAGATATCACTTTCAAAATGGGAAACTCCCATTTTGTACGGGAATATAGTTCCCCAAAGAATACCAGTACTAACCCAATTAATGGCACTGGAACTCTTTCCACTAAAGCCCCCAAAGTTTGAAATTCCCAAGCCGGATTCATAAAGTTGGGCGGAATAAACATTTCTATAATATCGAACAATGCTAAGACCAATAAAGCGTAACCAAGGATACGTAAAAGAGTTATCGATCCTTGCTGGCTGAAGGCAAATTCCTGGAGTTGCTGAACTACGGGAATTAATTTATCGTTACTAGATTTAGTCATTTTACAAACAAATAGAAAAAATGGACAAATGAGAAAGAAGAGCCTACCCTAAAAGCTAATTTTTGAAATAAGCATTCAGATGTGAAGTGAAATGTGTCATATTACAGTAGATTTAAGCCATTCAAAAAAGTAAAATATACTGACAACTGCTTACTTTTTTGAGTGTGCATAAGAGTGATAATTCAAAGTTTTGGAAAGCGAGGACGCCACCACTGATACCAGGAAAACCAAGCTTTCTCCAAGACTTGATAAGTCGCTTCAGGAGAAGAGTCTTTTAAAGGAATCGATAAATGTGTCCAAAGACAGCGCCTATCTTGAAGTTGCTCTTTACTAAGGAACCAAGAAAGCAGATGCTGAGGGTGTGTATCGTGGAGTTGTCGATTTTTGTTAAACTGTTCATCAGTGAAGGTAGTACTGCCTTGTGAGTTGATACAAGCATTCAGGTAAGCTTGCCGCTTTTGGTCAACTCCAAAACCGTAGTAGCCGATGCCTTGTTGCTGATGTACAACAGGAGACGATGAGGTGGGAGTATCATCTCGAATAAATCTAACGGCATTCCCATCCGTTAAATAGCTTATTTCAACATCTAAAGTTAGATTATTCTGAATGTATTGATAATTTTTTTGGGATATTACTTCAGGATGATTGCTAGTTAGTTTCTTAGGTAGGGGGAAATTTGTACTTGATTGCCAGTGTGGTAACGAGATTTTTTCTGGAAAATTAAAAGAAACAACTGTACTTTGGTCTTTCTTAGACAACAAGATGACATTTCCCAAGGTCAAGAAGATACTAGTAAAGGTGAAAGCTAAAAGGGGAATGCGAAGTTTTTTCCAGATGATCACCTTAATAACTTCCTCGCCTCTTGATTTTTTGATTCACCTTGTTCAAGTAAAAACCAGCAAAATAAGCCGAAACATAGAACAGCAATCAGTGAAAATATTAAAGAACCATCCCCAGTGTGCCAGTATTCAAAAGCTTTCTGCTCATGTTTTGCTGTTAAGATAGCCATCAGTGCAACCCGTAAACCGTTGACGATAAATGCTATGGCAGCTGCTACTGTTGGTACGAGGATTCTTTGCTTCCATTTTTGTGAAAACATTAAGAGAAAAAGTAGTCCTAATCCCAGCAGTTGAAAAATAAGCTCTATTCCCGAACAACCAGGATACACTTCTACGCTCCCAGTCGGGAGAATAATTTTGTCTTCAATCAAAATCACTTCAGAGCCTGTGTACCAAAGAATAAAAGCAGCAAATTTGGCGGTGAGGGGTGATATATTCATTAGAAATGGCGGTAATGCTTTGGAAGCGCTGAGAAAAAACAAGACAAGCAGTTCCCCCTTATATTGCTTTAATCCTTGAAAGCCAGAAGCCAGCAAAGCAAAACCGAAGGCAAAAGCCACACATGAGATATACAGAAAACCGCCGAAACTTGTCAGGGATACGCTCTTAACAAGTAGCAGCGTAATGAGTGATAAACCCAAAAAACTAGATAAAATTCCGCTTTCTAGATTGAGAGTGTAACGCTTCTCCCAAATTAGGCAAGATACAGCTGCCCAAAATAAAAAGCTCATGCCTAAGAAGCTAGCATTATTCGATTTCCAAGCTAAAGTTAGGTGAATCGCTATTAAGCTTGCTCCTATTCCTATTAACCAAAATTGAGGATATTTTAATTGTGTGACAGCAAAAGTATGGGTAGCTTTCATCTCAATAAAGCGTTTGTGCTGCTAGTTGCGACAATCAAGTCACTAAACTTATTCGCGCAAATAGGTGAAAGTTGGTGGTAGATTTACCCAGCACTCTCGTTTTGCAAGCACCTTAAAGTAGCAGTAAGCATAGATACTACCACAGATAATCGGTCTACCTGTGACGTTCATTTCAATCAGAGACACCAAAAAAATATGGTAAAACCCTAATTCGCTTTCAAGGTGAGAGTAAAGTATTTTACAATGATTTTGAAAATACCTTGTGACAAAAATAATATAGGTAGATGTAACAAAAATCAACTACTTTTACTTACTCTTTATGTAAATTTTAAACTATTTAATTTTATCTAGGACTTACGCACTGTACAAATTAACTATAATATGCGTCACGGTATTTGGTCGTTTTAGACGCTTTGCATAACCCTGATTTACTCACATATTTGCGATACGGCTTCAGCCGTTGCCTTTGGCATCGCCCTTGTGCTAAACATGGCTGAAACACCCAAATTGCGTGTAGTACTTATGTACGATGCGTAAGTCCTATTATCTTTAAACATGAAATGTCTCTAAGAGTTATATTTCATAATAGTTACAACCAAAACCTTCGCAAAATTTCTGTATAAAAATTTTGTGAATGTCTTGGGTATAAAAAATAATTTTCTTACTTTATAAAAACTTCTTTTCAACAATTAAAGAAATTCTCTATACACAAACCAAATATTTACAGAGACGCGTTCATGAACGCGTCTCTGCACCTATACAACCTAATAAATGATGTAAGACGCCTACGATATAACTTGTGCTAAACGCCTCAACAACTAGCTGCAATATTTAAGTTGCGGCGTTTATCCCAGACTAGAGAAGATACAGCCGCCCAAAACAGAAAACCTGTACCTAAAAGGCTAGCGTTATCGGATCTCCAAATTAGAGTTAGGTGAATTGCAATTAAGCAAGCTCCTATTCCTAATAGCCATAATTCAGGATATTTTAATTGTTCAACACTGTTCGGATGAATAGCTTTTATGTTATGGAGAAGCTGTCTAGGGAGAGAAGCCGGGTTTGTTGCTGGCTAAATCAAAAGACTTGATTTATCGTTAATAAACCCAGTTTCTTTAAGCTTGCGATCAGCTATTTAGCATTGATACTAAGTTGCATTTATACATTGGCGGTATCTTTTTGTTGCTGCTTGTATTTCCGCCGCAAACCTATGCCAAAACTACTTGCTGCTAATGAACCTAAGATAGTTAGAGGTTCGGGAACTGGCTGGTTGCTGACACTGCCGTTCCTAGCAGTAAATATATATCGACCATTCACATTGCTATTGAGTCGGCTACTAACTAAACTGTTAGAACCACCATCAAGCAAAGCACCATTTACAGCTGAACCTGGTAACTCGAAGAATGTTCCTGGTGCACCAGTCCCATTAGAGTATCCGACGCGAGCTGAACTGCCACCCAAACCATTGCTACCACTGCTAGCACTACCAGTTTCCCATTGAATCCGGTCGTAGTTGTATTCAATATCAAAGTTGCCTGCTCCTGTGTCAGAGCGATCAACTAGCACCAGCTGAAAGCTGTTAAGCTTATCTGAGGCTGATGGATAATAACCAACATTAACCCAGTTAACACCGAAGGCATTGCGACCGTCCACGGTTCCTGTACCGTAGGTTACAGGCTGTGAAGCTGAACCACGAGTATCTACGTCAGCGAAGAAGGGAGCGATAATTTGGCGTTGAGTATTGGTGAGTCCAAAGGGCGTAAAAGTACTTAGCGGCTGATCGAAAGTTACATTACCATTGTTATTGACGTAAAGCTGGTTTCTACTTACACCAAAGAAGTTAGTTGTGAATCCAGTATTGACTAAGCCTGTTGAACCATCGTCGTTGGCAGGCAGTGTGTTGGTGTTAAACCCTGTTCGGACAGCTACTGCTGATGCCGCTTGAGATGTAGTCAAACCAAGGACTGTAACTGTTGCTAGCCCTAAACTAGCTCTACGTATATTTGTTCTTAAACTACCTTGATTGACATTTGTCTGTCTAATAAGTGTTTTCGTAATAGATTTTGTTTCAGTACAAACCTTACGTAACTTTTTTCTAACCTGAAATTTTGTCATTTAACTCACTTCCATAGATAGGTAAAGGTTGACTGGTAGACTTACCTGGTAGTGAGCGCAATCATTTTAAAGTAATTGCACATTAAGTAGTGTGCGAAAGACAAATCAATCTATCGCATTCGTCGTAATCAGAGACTCTAAGAGATATTACTTAAAATTTTACTGGGCATTTTTATTTACCAGGATTTTTTTTAGTAATTACTCTGAGATTGTGCTGTGTTTACTGTCACATTTTTCTTGATTATAAATCAACTACCTTTACTGAATCTTAATGCAATCTTTAAAGTAACAAATTTTGTCATTAAATTATAAT
>JAQYWO010000439.1 GCA_029379215.1 Rhizonema sp. PD37 | reverse complement strand
ACCCCCTCCCGCGCTTCGGAGAGGGGAGACAAAGCACAGCTTTGGTGGGGTGGGGTTGTTCTGAGCCGTTCTCAAAGAATAGTGATGTTGATTGGAAAAACAATACAGATAGAAATACTTTCAAATGGTGAGGTGATAATCGGATGACTCGACCAACTTATACAGAACTCACAGAAGCAGAGTTAAGAGAATATGTAAGGCGCAATCCTGAAGATGAAGACGCTTTTCAGCACTATTTGAGCATAATTCGAGATAAACCAGGTCGTGTAGTGACTCGTACAGAAGAAGAGTTTGACACAGAATTGCGTAAAAGGATAGCTCAAGGGAGTAGCGCTAAATCGGAGTAATCTGGTGTCAATTAGATATAAACGACCTGTAATAAGGCTTTAAATAAAGTCTTGAAATAGAGCGTTTGAAGGCTCAACACCTCAATAGGTACGCAGCGTCCTAAGCGGTTAGAGTACAATTTAATATTTTTGTACTAATCTCCAATTTCCCTACAATCTTATGTGATTGTGGGGGTTTTGTTAATGATACAAACCAAAAGCAAAATCAGCCAAGCTTTCTGACTGGGATAGTATGACTATACCATTTTCTTCATCGCTAACGAGAGCGTGTTCTCTTTTTTGCCCTTTTTAAAAAGTTTTAACTAGATACCGCATTTTTCCCGTTTTCTTCTTCAACTGATTTTGTCAAGACATTCAATCGCCGCATCAATATTGGAAAAAGACAGCTTAAAGGCAGGCAAATGTTTAACGATGTCGCAGATTCTTTGAACAGCAGCCTGTTTGTGGTCTGTAAAGTTGATACAATTACGCAGTAATTCCATAGCTGCAGTTCCCGGCGAACAGCGTGAGATTTGAGCCTGGGTTTCTCTATCAAAGCTGGGAAACACAATCGCCTGAATCGGTAACGGCGAACGACAAATGGTATTGAGATCTAGAGTGACTTCAAACTTCGGCACTTCCCAGAGGCGATCGCTAGGCACTAATTCACCTGTATTTTGCCGCACTCTTGGAGTTTGAGGGAAAGGGAAAATGTTACCAGTGGCTAACTCCAACGGCAGCACATCATCCGATAGGTAAAGCCATCCTTGTTGGTAGAGTTGCGTAACTAGAGTACTTTTCCCGCCACCACCAGGAGCAGCAAATACCACTGCTCCCCGATCATTTGCTACTGCACCAGCATGAAACCACAGTAGCTCTGGATGTACTAGCAATAAACCCATAACAACTTCATATTTTACAGCTAGTAACAAATCCATTCGTTCTGCGTAGGCGTAGCCCGCCGTTCGCGGTAGCGTTTCTGAAAGAGAAGGCATCGCTTCATGCACCTTCCCTTCAGACTGCATAATATAGTTTCCAGCTTCCTGCCTGACTGTTATTTGACGTACAATCAAGGAAGGTTGTGGCTCCAACATGGCATAGAACCATTGCGTCAAGATTGTGTGGACATCAAAAATCTCTGTCTCCACCATGACCTGATATTGTCTGAAAGTAATGTATAACAGTGGCAAGTTCATCGTCAGTACTTAACCTCAAAAATAAGAGGTATAGAGGGACGAGAATAGACAACGAAGAAGCTCCACTCTAACAAGCGTTGCTTTGTCTGCTAGTACTCTATGTCATTAATTTTGAGAGGTTCGTAGTGAGCAATTTATTGCTCAATTTAAGCGCTGAAGCGCTGACTACGAAATTTCATAACCCATCAAAACTAATGACATGAACCACTAGTCTCGTCTGAAGTCTCTTGGTGAACTATAGCTAATTGCTTAAAGATTGCATCTGTTTCGAGAATTTTTTTTGGGGTCGAATTTTGGTAACCCCCTCAAAGAGCATAGGACTTACGCAAACTCTACCCATATTATGTTCGGTAAATGAGTTATAAATAAAAGATAGGTTCGTAGTTGCGCTGTCTTCGCTCTTATGATGTTGAGAGCGAAGACAGCGCAACTACAAACATTATTACAAGTGTTCAACTGAACATAATATCATTACTTTTGCGTAAGTCCTAGAGCAATCAAAATTCCCAGCGAATTGTTCCCTGTACAGTCAACGGTGATCCTGGATAAACACTCAGGTTGCCTGAAGATGATTCAAAATATTTGATGTCAAACAGGTTTTTAATGTTGAGTGCAACACGGAAATTTTTTCGCTTATAGAATAGAGCCGCATCTGTACGTAAATAACTTGGTAATTGAAAGGTGTTATCCAGATCGCCCTGGCGATCGCCGACATAGAACAATCCAAAACCAAACCCCAAACCCTTCAAGTCACCTTTAGGCAGAGAGTAGGTTGTCCAGACGCTAAAGGAGTTTTGTGGGATATTATTCAGTTGGTTGCCGACAGCAAATGTGGTGTCTCTGGTGACGATAGCATCAGTGTAAGCATAAGCAGCAATGATGTTCCATCCCGGTAAAATTTCGCCAGCGACGTCGAGTTCAATCCCCCGACTGCGTTGCTCACCAGTAACAATGGAGTAATTCTGATTGTTTGGATCGGTGACCAAAACATTCGAGCGAGTCAAGTCGTAGAACGCTAGAGTCGCAGAAATCTGTTTGCTCAAGTCTGCCTTGACGCCGACTTCATACTGAGTGCCCCGCTCTGGTGTGAATAGTCTGTTGTCAAGGGTTGTACCGAAGTTTTGCTGAAAAGCTTGACCATAGCTGGCGTAAAGTGAGATCGGCTGAATCGGTTGATAGACAATTCCGACGCGAGGTGTGAAAGCTTGATCTTGTTGAAAGCTGGTAGTGCTAGCGACGAAATCCTGCTGCTTCTGATTGACAAGGTCAAATCGTCCACCGAGAAGCAGCTTCAGGTTGTCGGCAAAGGTAATCTGATCTTGAATGTAAATGCCTAGAGCTTGAGATATGACACCACCATCATACCTGCCTGTTACAGGTCCTTGAGGGAGACCGTAAACCGGATTAAACAAGTCAAGGGCAGCCTGAGAGCTGTAGACGGCATTAGGGGTAAAATCAGTTTGTCTAAACAAATCAAAGCCAGTCACCAGTTGGTGTTGAATGCTCCCTGTCTTAAATTTGCCCACAACGTAAGTATCCATCGTGTAGGTATTGGTAGAGGTACTTCCCCGGCTGTCGAATAAAAATTCTCTTTTTAGGGTGCGATTGTCTGCGTCAAGACCTGTTATAGCCGTCAGTCTCTGGTCAACATTGGAAAACGTACTTTGAAAAGCATTGCGGATTTGCCAGTTCTCACTGAAGCGATGCTCTAAGTTGTAGCCAACTCGCAAGACCGTGCGATTATCTTTGTCGCTCGGTTCGTTGACATTACGGTTGAGTGGAATTTTGCCATTGGGATTGGGAAGCACCGTACCAACGGCGGGTAATCCATTATCATCTTGCTGTTTATTGTCCAGATATTCCGCTTCCAGGGTGAGCTTTGTATTTTTGTCAATTTGCCAGGATAAAACAGGCGAAATAAAGTAACGCTGGGTATCAAAGAAGTCGATAAAAGTTCCTGACGATTCAACTGCCGCATTCAAGCGATAGAGCAGGGTTTTATCCGCATTTAACGGACCTGAGAGGTCAACCGCACCCCGATAATAGTCGAAATTGCCAAATGTTCCTTCGATAGCATAGAAAGGATTGCTTAAGGGTTGCTTTGTGATCAGGTTAATCGCACCACCCAGAATGCCTTGACCATAAAGCACAGACCCCGGACCTTTGAGCACTTCGATGCGTTCTATGTTGGCAGTTTCTGAAGGGACTCTGCTACCAATTCGATCCCTCAGACCATTCCTCAAAACACCATCATTCTCATTTTCAAAGCCTCGGAAATAGAATCGATCAAATGTGCTGCGAGGTCCACTCGATGCCTGCTGAACACCACTCACATTTCTCACAGCATCGCCGACGCGAGTAATTTGTTCGTCTTGGAGCACCTGTCGCGGCACTACTTGAATCGCTTGCGGAATGTCGCGCTGGGGAGTATCAGTTTTTGTCGCAGTTGTGGAATCTGGCACGCGATAATTATCTTGTTCACCTCTGACCACTAACTCAATTGCTTCGTCACCAGTAGATGATTGTTGAGTTGACTGTGTTTGACCATTAGGCTGCTGTGTTTGGGGTTTTTGTGTAGATGGTCGCACTTGTTGCGCTACGGGTGTAGTACTCGCCACAGAGAAGATCAAACCTTCGTTGGCACTGTCAAACAACTCGACAGTTGGTAGTTTCCCTTTCCCTATTACCGTCACACGGATAGTATTGGCATTAAAATTTGTCACCGTGATCTCACTCACACCTGCAATTGGCGCAGTAGAGCGAAATGTAAATCCATCGCCCGACGGCAGGCGCAGTTGAGCAGACGGAATATCTACGATAAAGTTTTTTCCCGCACTGCGATTTACTAGTTGTAACTGTTGCCCTCTTGAAGTCTGTAAAATCAGCTCCAATCCTGATTTGCTAGGATTTGCTTTCACTCCGGTAACTTGCACGACTTGAGCAGACGGCGTGTTCAGTTGTGTTGGCGACTGCACCAGCAACATTCGAGCGCTTTGAGAAAGATGCTCGATCTGACTAAGTCTGCGAATTTCCGTGATCGGTTTAACCTGCGGTGTCTTGCTACCCAGACTTGCAAATTGAGTTGAACTCCTGTTATTAGTAGATGCTTTACTCAAGTCAACTGATGAAGATTCTGAGTCCTGACTGAGCACTCTGGTTGCGAACAACGTCACGACAGCGGTTGTCAGCAACAAACTGCGAGCGAATTGCTTTAAATTCATTATTTCTTTCCGAAATCCTGGAGCGTTACTGAATTTATCAATAGCAGAGCATATGGGATTATTGAAAGTTATTTCTCCTAACAAAGCAAGAAGACGAAAACTCTTATTAATAAAAATTTACATAAAGTCTTTGAAATTTCGAGAAATTTTTGCTAATTTCGTTTCCCTTGCAGAGTGCCTATTCAATATAGTAACCGCCAAAGCGATTGCTATAGTTTTGTCAAGTCCGTATTCACAAAGCCTTTTGAGGCTTTGTGTTCAAAACTATCTGTCTGATACCAATTCTCTGTGAAGCTGCACATTACATTATTTTTCCCCTTCATAAGCTCCTCGATGCCTTGAGGAGCTTAGGAGGCGACTCCATTCTTTCTATGCATCTTCATATGGAAAAAGCGTGTACACGATTGTCTAAGGAGAAAAATGACTCGGATTCTCAATCGATTTCCAGAAATTCCCCATCAATGTGCAACTGTCATTGATGTTTTGCGTTAGCGCAGTTTAAAAACACGGCACACGCAGGCATTCACCTTTCAAAGAAGATGGAGAAACGATAGAATTAACGCGCTCCCAACTATGAGTCGGGCGATCGCGACTCAACTCCCAACTGAAAATTTAAGCAGGTAACGAGCCTTGTTGCTTTCTCCTTCAATACTGAGAGTGTCGCATTTACTGGTACAGAATAAATCTGGCTGGACAGCAGGCTTTTATCCCATATTTCGCAGTTACGTAAAAAAATGCTGGTTATTTTTACATCCTTTTTGCTCATAAATTTCCGGCATTTAGATGGGATAGCAACATCATTGAAACTAAAAAATAGTAATCAAATAACATGTTATTAACCTTGTTTTTTTTAAGAAATGAGTTGCGATCGCCTGAATCTCTGAGTGCAAAGAA
>JAQYWO010000438.1 GCA_029379215.1 Rhizonema sp. PD37 | reverse complement strand
TTTTGTACTCTTTATTTGTTTTTTACGGGTTTATTCGGTAGGTGCAAGATCTGAGTATAGCTATTGAGCGAGGACTTGAACCAGTACGTAGTCATCCCAATGACACCAACTGGCTTGCCAAGCTTCGATACCACGTAAAGATGCTTGATGACGAGCTTTACCAAACAGATTAATTGTCAATCTTATATCGCGCAGATTGGCTTCAATTTCGTTCCAGTTGATGTCTGCCAATCCAGTGCCTAAAGTTTTGCCCACCGCTTCTTTGGTTGCAAAGCACACTGCATAGTAGCGATGAGGAGCATTGGTAGATTGGCACTGGTCTATCTCATTGGGGGTAAACAGTAAACTTAAGGTTTCCTGGTCATATCGGGAAATCAGAGCAGTAATTCTGCTAATCGATACAATATCAATCCCTATTCCCTTAATCAAGTGATAATTGTTGAGTTTCGACATTTCCAACCATCCCTGATTAGGACTTTGAAAAAACTGACTTTTAAATGACCTCAAAAGCAAATGCAAAACCTATTTTACAAAGAAAGGCAGAGGGCAGGAGGCAGCTATGCTGAAGGCATTCTGCTTCCTGTCCTCAGTGGACATTGCTGATTGCTGAGACACCTTATTTATTTTTGCTTTTATAACAGGCTCAGCTTTTTTTGTGCCTTTTTCAAACTGTCGAACTCCTAGGAAACTAGATTGTTTCTCTTAAAGCATAAGGAATGCCGTTCGTTGGAAGCTCACGTTCAGGAAGCGTTTTCCTATCCTCAATTAGCAGTAGCAGTCATTGCCTGAGTTACCATGTCACAAATTTGACTTAATGTTAGCTCTTGCCGTGATTCAATCTTCACATTTACACCTAGGCGACGTTTCAGCCCTAAAGAAACTTCCACTGTTTCAGTGGAGTCAAGTTGCAAATCCTTATGTACGAGAGCCTTCTCAGTAATCAACTCTTCTGAAATGCCCAATTCAAGCAAAATATCTTTCAGCACATCCATAACCATGTGTAATCACCTCTCAAATGAAATTGATTAGTTACTAGTGACCAAGCAAACACATCTAAATTAGTCTTGACAAAAATATATATTGGTGCGGATACACAATAATTAGAATTTGTCGTTTGATTGATTTTCCTGGGGTCAAAGCGATCTCCTAATATCTTGTCAATAAGCAAGTGTTAATGCGATTATTTTGTACTTTATTGAGATTTATAGCCTCTTATTGACAAGATGCGTTTGCTCTATTGTTATTGGTAGTTGTTTGTAAGTACTTGCTAATCACAAAAGACACATTGACTCCTTCGCGAGCACGTGAGTTGACCATTGTCCGAGAAATAGGACGTTTTTGTGGTTGGGTTACAAAGTTCAATTGACAATCTGGATCTAACTCATCAATTTTTTGCATTGTAGGTAGATTACCCGTCTCCATTGATAAAAGACTGCAAGCGACTTCCGTGATGCAGCTAGCGCCATATAAATGACCATAAAGAGATTTTGGCACTGTGACAAGTAAGTTCGGTGCTTCTTCAAAGACTGCTTTCAAGGCTCGAGCTTCCACAAGATCGCTAACCTTCGTTCCGCATCCTTCTGCTAACACCACATCAATGTCAGTTGGTGTTAAGTCAGCATCTTTGAGTGCTTTACGCATTGCCCGCTCAAATTGAATACCTGATGTCGGATTAAAATCGGTCGTCATGCAACTAGAGACAACCTCTCCATAAATCTTGGCTCCCCGACGTATTGCATGCTCTTCTGACTCCAAGACCAATATTGTGCTTCCCTCGCCTAACACCACACCTGTACGCTTTTGAGCAAAAGGTTGATAAGCCCCTTCCGGAGTAGTGGCAGCGCTGAGTTCTCCCGTCTCGTAGTAACAAGTCATACCAAATGAAGTAATCGGAGCTTCTGTACCTCCAGCAAATACGACATTGTTGTACCCCTGTTGGATAGATTTGATAGCAAAATAGAGTCCACTTGCTCCACTAGCCCGGTCGCAGACAAAGCTCTTGCTATAGCCTTTGATGCCGTAGCGAATTGTTATATAAGATTGCGCCGCCGTTGGAAACCAAGCACATGCTTGCCATGGGTTAATCATTGCAGCACCATCTCGGTAAAGTTGATATAAACCCTTTTCGTAAATATCCCAACCACCGGAATTGTTACCAAGCCAAACTCCTACACGATAAGGATCTTCTTGTTCCATATTGATATTTGCATCATTGAGCGCTAACTCAGTTGCTGCAATGGCATAATGGGTAAAACGGTCTGACTTAATCATGAGCCTACGTGGTATAAAGTCTACTGGATCAAACTCTGTAATTTCTCCAGCTATCTTGACCGGATGATCCATGGTATTAAAGCGAGTAATGTTGCGAATAGCAGAGTTACCATCTGTTATGTTGCGCCAAAACACGTCTTTCCCAATCCCTGCTGGATTGATAATTCCAATGCCAGTGATAAACACACGTTTGGGTGTCATCATATCTTCAACTAATTTAGGTATTTTCTAAAAATTGCAGCTGTATGAATACCACCAAAACCACTGGCAGTCACCATCGCAGTTTGTACATCTTTGTGACGCGCTACATTTGGCACATAGTCTAGATCGCACTCTGGATCAGGAAATTCATAATTAATTGTTGGTGGAATCACAGAAAGTTCCATTGCTCCTAGTGTTGCTACTGTTGCTACCATACTGGCAGCAGAAAGGGAATGACCAACCATTGACTTCGTAGAACTGATGGGAATTTGGTATGCTTTTTCACCGAAAGCTTTTTTAAAAGAGTTTGTGTCAAAGAGGTCATTTTGCTGTGTAGAAGTGCCATGGGTATTGATATAGTCAATATCTTCTGGTGCGATATTAGCCATATGTAAAGACCGCTCAATTACTGTCGCCATCACTACTCCATGAACTGGCAACTCAACCATGTGATAGGCACTACTGAGGCTAGAGAAGCCAATGACTTCGGCATATATGTGGGCTCCCCGTGCTAAAGCATGCTCCATCTCCTCAACTACTAGTACAGCAGATGCTTCTCCAATTACGAACCCTGCTCGCTTGGCATCAAACGGACGTGAGGCTTTTTCTGGTTCACACTCGGTGACTGAAAGACAGCCAATTATATCAAGTATGGCGTAGTTCAGACCAATGAGTGGAGCCTCCGCAGCTCCGGTCAATACAACCTCCGCTTCCCCGGATTGAATCAGCCCAAAACTTATTCCTAACGCATCAAGACCAGCAGCGCATCCGGTTGACAACGAAGCACAAGGTCCCTGGAATCCATATTTTCGTGCTAGTAAACTAGCAGGATAATTAAACATCCCTGAATTATAGAAATTCTCTCCAACTGGCTTATGTTTCAATGATTGTTGACCAAAATCGCTGAGAACTTCAAACTGTCTTTGAGCAGTTTGAGTGCCCCCAGTACATGATGAAAGGACAATTCCCAAGGATTCTGGGGATTCTTGCTCTAGTACGAGCCCTGCATCTTCAATTGCTGCTTGACCTGCTACTACACCAAATTGCACAAAACGATCCTGCTTTTGCAGGCTTTCAAACTCTTCTCCTGTACAGTAGTCTGCTAGATTGAAATTGGTAACTCGACAGACTACTTTACTGTTGAGACCTAAGGCTTCCATTTCTGAATCTGACGTAGTAAATGAGTGCCCTTGGGTAATATTTTGCCAAAACTCCTCTTTGCCTATTCCCCCTGGAGCCACAATTCCGATACCTGTGATGACAACTCTTTTCATATTATTCTGCACAATTACCTACTCTTTGAATCAGTTACAAAATTTCATAGCAATCCTGAATCATACATGAGATCATACCAGGGTAAACGCACCTAAATCAATCTCCCAAATCACTTACTCAAACTTTATGCCTAAGCAAAATTTTTGCTTCTCGCCGAATTTTTGCTGATGTATGTAGATTAGAAGACTTCGATCCCAGCACTGTTTAAGCTGTACTTAGTGTATCAACGTTTCCAAAACAGCTATAATTTTTGAGAGTTCACTGACGTTTTATCATAAATCATTTAGGATTGCTATATTTATGAGAAAATAAATAGATAGTATATTTAGATAAATATTACTTACGGTAATGAAATGCCCAGATCAATCAGATCTAAGTCTCTCATTAGTGTTGAGATTAACATTACTGCGGTTGAGCCATTTGCTCAACATGTGATTGAGAATCCTTGTATTTTAAACACAGTTTTCACGGAGCGTGAGACAGCCTATTGCATGAACAAGCGACGTATATATGAACATCTGTCTGCTCGTTTCGCCGCTAAGAAGGCAACATTCAAAGCATTAGGAACTGGGCTGAGCTACAGAATACAATGGACAGAAGTGGAGGTAATTAATGATGCTAACGGAAAACCACACATCTGCTTGTACGGCGAGGTAGCTGCTTTGGCACAGAAGTGGGGGTTGATAGACCTTAATGTCTCTCTCGCTCACACCGTTGGCGTAGCTGTTGCTTATATAGTAGTGGTTTGGAATAACGTAAAAATGTATCGGCTCAATAATCCGGGGTAGCAGAAAAAATAAAAAGGTGAGCAAGGTGTAAAAAACCTCATAAAATATGGCACATGACGCAAAAACCACTGAAAGACTCCTCAGTATCCGATCTGCTGCAAACCATCGACCCCTTAGGGATTGCAGACGAATCGGTGCGTCGTACTGTAGAGATATTATTGAACCTCGTAGAGGAATTAAATTCAAAAATAAAAGGGCTGGAGTCATAAAATCAAAGATTACGGGATGAAAACAACGTATCGGCTCAATAATTTGGGGTAGACAGAGATTCAAACTACCACGACCAACCCAAAGGATGAACAGACGATTTCTCACGAATAATTTCAGCCAAGGATGGAATGAATTCAACTTGAGAAATGCGATCGCACACGTACTCAAAAAAACTGATTCTTAATCTACGAGTAGTGGCAGGGTTAGCGCGTCTCAAACCCTATTGACAAGAGGACTTGCTTGATCGCGAGCGAAAGGAAAAAATGAGGTTATGTTGGGAGGATGAGTGTGCTACCAGTGAGCGACTATCGGCAAGAGGGAAAACTCCGAATCAATTGTTAAGGGCGATCGCTCTTGAGAAATGAAACAGAAAAATTCATGAATCCGTGAATCCGCCCAAAAATTGTAGTAAATAGACATGTAGTTGAGAGGTGGCGGGGATCTGGGAAACGCTTCGCTTTCAGCCGTCGGTTAACCTCCGAAGAAGGAATTTACGATCTTGGGGTTGTAGTCAAGGCTAATCTCCTTCTTCAGAGGTTGCCGCGTCTGAATTCCCAGATCCCCTTAATTGTGGTGAAAGTACTAACCCAAGTTGCGGGTTACTATTCCTGCGTTCCCTCATATCTTGCACCTACCGAATAAACCCGTAAAAAACGAATAAAGAGTACAAAAGTGTGACACTATAATTAGCAAAAAATTTATGTATATTAAAGTAATTTAAATGACTGATAAATTTATGAGATTACGGAATTTCCTCAGAAATCTGATGGCACGTTTTGTCAGGGGATGATGTTCCTTGTAGCAAGGCGTAGGCGATCGCCACTACAGATTTACCAGATTGGGGACCTGACTTTTCCCGTTAAGTCTCTCTCGCAAGCTGCCAACCTTCACACAGGTCG
>JAQYWO010000437.1 GCA_029379215.1 Rhizonema sp. PD37 | reverse complement strand
CTTATGATGTTGTTGGCGAATTATTGAAGGGTATCATCTAAAAAATGAAAAATAACCGTAGTAAGCACTTTAGTGCTTAAAAACCAAAATGCTAAATTTTTTAACTTAATTAAGGTGCTTCAGCGCATATTACAGATGAAGAGGGATATTACCCCCGATGAATTAACCAACAACATTATTTATTTTGCAAAACATGGATACATATTCAAATATTAATCAAAAGAGTATTGAAGTACCAAATAATATTGCGGTTATATCGACCTCGTTGATAGAAAAGACTCAATGGCAATTTGTTGCGGTATGCTTCTATCTGCTATCTCAAAGTTTTACAATTCCCATTTTAGCTATTGGTTCTTGGGCAACCTGGCCAACTCTTTCAGATTTTGCGACAGTTATGCTTGTTTTGACATTTCTTTTCAGCAATAGATATAAAAAATTATCAGTAGTATCCACTGCAAATAAGAAAATATTTGTGATGCTAATATTTGTACTAATATGCTGCATCACAGCATATCTAATATATTTTAGCAATTTAGCAGATCCAAATGTTAACGGGATTCTACTTGGTATCTATCAAATTTATCGCTTAGTTGAGTTTTTCTGTGTGTTTGGAGTAACAGCACAAATTCCTTTAACCCAGAAGAGAATCAATATTTTGAAACAAATGACTAATTTTGTTTTAATATTTGTTTGCTTGGCAATTATATTAACCTTTTTTGCTATTCTTCCTCTAGAAGCGCTAACAGCACATTTACCTCAAAGTAAGGATGTAGCTGGTGCATGGAGCGAGTATGCACGACTAGGGAAAATAGGCGGCAGAGGCTGGGGAACTCTTGGTTACAACCACGGTTGTGTAGCCGCCTATGTAACGATGTTTGCAGCTTTAAAAATACATTTAGAGCTTGGTAAACAGGTGATGTTTAACTTGTTGTTGTTATTTTTATCTCTGATTGCTTGTTTTCTTACTGAGTCACGTACTGGGTTTTTAGGACTACTAATTTTTGTAGTTTTATATATGCTGAGAAAACCTAGTAAGACAGTATTAATTATCAGCTTTACTGGATTACTATTTGGTATGATTGCTTTGACAAGTTTATCAAATTTAGATACGATTAATTTAGTCTCTGCTCAAGGCTCAGTATTAGACAGACAAGCAACTCTATTCGACGCAGGAAATACTGAAAACTTGAGCGGTAGAGATGATATTTGGGAAGAGAAAATCAAATTTTTAAATCAAGAGCCTTGGCGTTGGATAGTTGGTACAGGTTTCGGTTCAGCATGGGATAACGGTGTAGATGGTGGTAGTGCTCATTTACTTTTTCTCCATATAATTGTAGAAAATGGAGTTTTAGGTTTGTTAATTTTTAGTATTTTGTCTTATAAAGTCATTGCTTTATTGTACAAAAATGAATTATATATAAAACCTGTTTTTTGGGCAACAATAGCCTTCCTTATTACCTCATTTACACAAGAAATATTTTATCCAGTTCCAGCAATGGGAAGCTTTATTGGTCTTTATTTATATTCTATTGCCATAACACTTCGTAAAGACATCGAAATAATCATTTAAAAGAAGTAGTTATTTAAAAAGAGGTGAGAAGCAATATATTTATTACCAGTAAACTTATGATAAAAATCAAAAATAAAATTTTATTATTAATTTTTGTCAATACTATACTATATTTATTGCAATTATATGTTTTTACTTTGTTCCAAACCGGAATTATATGCAAGAAACTGCCTATCTACCTAGTGCTAATAACATTTTAGCAAATAGCAAACCATTCTTTCCATTTGGTTTATACTATGTCGATTATGATAGTCCCAAAAATGTTAAAAACCAGTCGAGAATCAATGCTTTAACTGATATAGCTCATGCTGGATTCAATACAATTCATACATCTAATAGTGAGCAACTATCTGATGATAGCATGATGCTAGATAAAGCTCAAAAATTAGGTGTTAATGTCATTATAGAGGGACCCGCTGATCCTGAGATAATGGATGCCTTCAAATCTAAATTCGCTTTAATTGGATGGAATATTGCTGATGATGCTAATTCCAGATACACACCAGAGCTAATATTAACCAGGCATAATCAAGTCAAAAAAAGTAATTTTAAGTACTTGACATATATTAGTATGTTTTCTTTGAAACCAGAAGTTATTAAGCGTTTTCTACATACTTCTGATTTAATAGGATTTCAAAGTTATCCTATTTCTGATAGATCTTTGGACTCAACTTTTTATGACATGAAAAATATTGTTGATACATCAAAAATATATAATGCAGCTCCATCTATAGCTAATCTACAAACTTTTAGATGGAATGAGCCTGATAGTATTGGTAATCCTCAGCGAGAACCAAAGTTTAGCGAAGTTCGCAATATGACTTATCAAGCTTTGCTGGGCGGTGTTAAAGGAATTCTTTACTTTAGCTACCGTTTTGAAAACTGGTATTTGCCAGAACATCAAGAATTATGGAACGGTTTGAAATCTTTGGTTCCTGAAATTAAGATGATTAGCCCAATCTTACTTAATGGAAATTTAAATCAGATTGATGCGGGATTCAAAAATATCTTGGCTGGAATTTGGACAAATCAAAACCAAGTCTTAGCTATGATTGTTAACACATCTTATACTGAGACGACAGAGGTTGCAATTACAGTTCCTACAAATATAAGTCAAGCAAAATCTACATTTGCAAATCGTCCTTCAGGTTTTCTTATTAGAGGTGACAAGCTTTCCGGTTTAATTAAACCTCTAGATGTTCATATCTATAGTTTGATTTAGGAGACATTAATGAACGTTGTTGTATCGAGTGACTATCGCTTTGTTTGTACACCTGATGGTGCTGTTTGGACATCAACAAATTCTGGATACGGCTTTTTTACGCGTTACTTAGAAGTTTTTGATAGTGTGCGTGTTGTAGCGCGGGTGTGCCCAGTTTCCTCGGTACCATCAAAGTGGCAACGTGTAGATGGTGAAAATATTTCTGTGATAGCCGTACCATACTATGTAGGTCCAGTACAGTATGTATTAAAAGCATTACAGGTTCAAAGAACTATTAGGAATTCTATTAATTTGACTGATGCCGTTATTTTAAGAGTTCCATCAAACGTTGCTAATTGTGTTTATTACAGATTACGTAATACTCATCATCCTTATAGTTTAGAAGTTATATCAGATCCATACAATTTTTTTGCCCCAGGTTCTGTGAAACATCCTTTACGTCCCTTCTTTCGCTGGTTGTTTACATATCGATTGAAAAATCAATGTCTTCAAGCTTCAGGAGTTTCATATGTTACTAAAGAAGCTTTACAACATCGATATCCTGTTGGTGCAAGAACTTTTGCTACTTATTATTCAGATGTCGAATTATCTGATACTGCTTTTGTTTCTTCTCCGCGTATATCACATTCTAATTTAGATAAATTTACTATCATTACTGTTGCATCTATGGATCATCCTTGTAAAGCTGTTGACATTCTCATTGATGCAGTTGCTTTATGCCTTCAGAAAGGATTAAATCTTGAATTAGTGATTGTTGGAGATGGTAAATACAGATCAGAATTAGAAGGTCAAGCTATAAAACTTGGTATCCAAGATAGAATATTTTTCCGTGGTCAATTACCGGGAGGTAAAGCAGTATTTGAACAGTTAGATAAAGCTGATATATTTGTCCTTCCTTCTCGTCAAGAAAGTTTACCAAGAGCGGTTATTGAAGCTATGGCACGGGCATTACCTTGCATTGCTTCTGATGTCGGTGGTATCCCTGAATTACTATCACCTGAAGATTTAGTCCAACCAGGTGATGTCATTGAATTAACAAACAAAATTATGGAAGTAGTAAAAAGCCCAGAGCGTCGGCAGCAAATGTCCATTCGTAATTTGAGAACATCGCAAGAATACAAAGAAAATTTACTTCAAAAACGGAGAGTGGAATTTTATCAATATGTGAAATCAATAACAGAAACCCAGTTAATTAAAAAAGATTCAAACGCTTCTTTTACAAACTATAGAAATCAAAGCGATTATCAACTTTGATTTGCTTCCAAACAGTAGTAAAAACTTTGAAAGACTAAGCCAATGAAAATTCTGTATATAATTACTCGTGCCGTTCATGGTGGTGCTCAAACGCATGTCTTGGAATTAATTCGAGGTTTTCGAGACAAATTTGAGATTATATTAGCTACAGGGGAAGACGGCTTTCTCACAGAATCAGTACAGAATTTAGGAGTGACAGTAAAAGTTTTACCGAATTTGGTACGCTCCGTTAACTTATTTCAAGATATCCAAGCGTTCACAGATATTCTGAGTCTAATCCATCAGTATCAACCGAACTTAGTTCATCTTCACTCGTCAAAAGCTGGGATCTTAGGACGACTTGCTGCATACTGTGCTGGTGTTCCGGCAATTTTCACAGATCATGGTTGGGCTTTTGCAGCTGAACTTCCCTGGTATTGGAAGCTTTTAGGAGTTCCTAGTGAAAAAATAGCTTCTTATTGGTGTCAGAAGATTATCACTCTATCCGAGTATGACCATTCCTTAGCTATTCGCTACAGTATCACTGCACAAGAAAAACTTGTTAAAATTTACTATGGTCTTCCTGACACTGTTTATCGTGCCCAGCCTGGTAAAACAGATGTGGTGAAAATTGTCATGGTAGCCCGCTTTTCACCGCAAAAAGACCAAAACCTGCTTTTAAAAGCGCTAGCTGGTATTAATAAACCTTTCGAGTTGCTTTTTGTTGGTGATGGTTCTACGCGATCGCAAGTAGAATTTTTAGCCCAAAACTTAGGTTTGGAAAAACAGGTTAAGTTTTTGGGTGCGCGTTCTGACGTAGAACAAATTCTTCAAGATACACACATTTTTGTTTTATCAACAAATTGGGAATCATTTGGATTAGTTTCAGTTGAAGCAATGCGGGCAGGATTACCAGTTCTAGTTTCTGATGTTGGCGGGGTTAGTGAGGTAGTCTTAGAGGGAGAAACTGGTTTTTTAGTACCTAAAGCAGACGTATTAGCTATGCAAGAAAGGTTAACTCAACTCATAACTAATCCTGATTTAAGGATTCGTATGGGGGAAGCCGGACGTAGACGTTACGAAACAAATTTTACTATTGAACGAATGCTAAATGAAACTTTAGCGGTTTACCAAACACTAAGGACGAAAAATTTTAGGGGAGATGGGGTTTAGTTTTGTGATTACTAACCTCCCTAGGAAATAATCAAACCAGACAGTCGAGAACTTCAAAGGTTGACAGAGAAACTCCCCATACTTGCCGCAAAACTAACTCTAAGAGTGATCCTTTTTGAAGGTATCGACTCTGGAATATTTCATCAGTTATCACCTGGTAAAATTTCCATTACCACCCTCATTTCAAGTTCGCTGAGACGCGGTGTATATTTGTTGGCTATTTTTTTCTCAGCCTGAACTTTTAACTATTTCCCGTTAGATGTCCCATACTGTATTCCTTTTAGGAATCAGTGCAAAGTATGAATGACAAATAAGAATCGTCTTCTAATCAATGTTTGGCAAGTACGCTAGGTTCACTCGGAATCTAAACTTTTTCAAGCCATTGCAACCAATTTTTTAAGTTATAGCAGGGAGCAGGGAGCAGGGAGCAGGGAGCAGGCTTGAAAGTCCCTTGGTTTCCGTGTTTTATAATTAATTGATGTCCTAAG
>JAQYWO010000436.1 GCA_029379215.1 Rhizonema sp. PD37 | reverse complement strand
ATGTTGTGAAAGAATAACGTAATTTATTCCTTTAAAGTCTTCCAAAAATATGGTGAAAGAACGAGTACAAAAATCATTTGGGCAATCGTCAAGCAAGAAAAAACCGTCCCCAATTGTTCCGCCTTTAAATGAAGAACTGACACAAGCGGTCTCACAGTCGTCACCGAAGGAGAAACTATCTAGAATTCCTAGTAAGGAAGAACGGGATGCTATTAGAAGAAGCCTATTTGAAAAATGGAGTAATGTACCACAATCATCAATAGTAGATGTTAGAACACATATTCAAGCCAAGCTTACTATTGGTGCGTCAGGAGATAAATATGAGCAGGAAGCGGATAGGGTAGCAGCACAAGTTGTAAACCAGATTAATACACCAGCTTCTCAGCAACCCAATCAAAATCTTCAGCGAGAGCAGATGTTTGAAGAAGATGAGCTTCAAATGAAGTCAGAAACTGAAACGCTCCAGCGCGAGGATATGCCGGAAGAAGGACTTCAAATGAAGCCAATGTTACAACTTCAAGCAGGTGAAGATGGTATTGCTGCTACACCTGACTTAGAAAGTTCCATCCAGCAGGCACGGGGCGGGGGAAAACCACTTGCGGACAATATCAGAAAACCGATGGAGCAAGCTTTTAGGGCAGATTTCAGTAAGGTGAAGATTCATACGGATGCTCAATCTGACCTCTTGAATCAATCAATTCAGGCGCGGGCGTTTACTACGGGGCAGAATGTCTTCTTTCGGCAGGGAGAGTATCAGCCAGGTACTCGAGGGGGACAGGAATTGATTGCCCATGAGTTAACCCATGTGGTGCAGCAGAATGGATATAGAAAAGAAGCAGACCTTATGACCGAAAAGGCAGAGGTGACTGAGTTTGCCAATGGAAGTGCACAGACTTGCTCGAGTATACAGCGATATAGAGCTGACAATGCACCCCCCGCGACGGATAGGGAGCAGGAATTGAAGATGCAGGCCATCCTCGCCTGCACCGCCATACACCTGCCGACAAATAAATTTTTCTATCATGTAACGACTGTGAACAATATGACCAAAATTGGCGGTATTTTAGCGAGTATGAATTTGAATGCCCAAAGGGGGAAGGGAGCAAGTCAAGCACTGGGTGGAGAAACGGGTGCGGATTTATTGGCACAGTCACTAGGGTTTTCATATGCGACGAGAGATCCAGAAACAGCCAGTGAATACTTCGAGCTGCATTTGAGTAAGGCAAGGATGGCTAAGAATTACGGATTGAGCCCAGTTATCATCATAGTCAAGTTGCGTACTTACTGGGATTTGGAGCCTGATCCGGACGAGGCACCAGGCGCTGCAGTGAGAACACCGCGTGGGTTTTTACTACACTCAATACTAAGCTCCCCAAAAATCCAGATTGCGGATATCGAGTGATCGATCCAGTGCGATCGTCTGCTCTTGTAGCCCTGAGTTTATACTCAAACTACTAGCTTGACAGGATTTTAGCCAAATTATATCAAATCCGGGTAAATGCACATAGTATAAAAAACCCATAAGCATTGTAAGTTGAGGGTAAAGGTTTGTGGGAACTGGGTATAATCAACCGGATTTGATATTAAAGGATGAAGATGAGGATTAGAGGTGCGGGAGATACGACTGCCCATCAACTCAAAGAAAGGAAGTGCGTTGCGTCATATCATGTACGGCGAATTAGTTATTATTCTATCCATACCAAACCTTCGCCGCCTATTTCCTAGATTCCTGCAACAACGTTAGACATAACTCGCGGAAATGATCGCCTCTTTGTTCAAAATTAGCATACTGGTCAAAACTCGCACAAGCAGGAGAGAGTAACACCACGGATGCTTGATGCTGTTTCGCTAATTCTGCGGATTTGGGAATTGCCCTTTCCATTGTTTCCACTATTTCATAGTTGGAATATCCCACATCTTTGAGACGTTGGGCAAATATCGGTGCGGCATTACCAATAAGCAAGACAAAAGCAGCCTTAGCTTTAATTTGCGCTATCCAACCAGTATCATCACCGTCTTTCGCTTCGCCACCGGCAATTAAAATAACTGGACTTTTTACAGAAGCTAAACCAACTTCAGCCGCATCATAATTAGTTGCTTTGCTGTCATTAATAAAATCAATACATTCCCAAGTACAAATGTGTTCTAGGCGATGAGGAACGCCGGGAAATTCCCTAATGGCACGAGAAATCGCATCTTGATCAATTCCCGCCAACCTTGCTACGGCTACTGACATCAAAAGATTTTGCAGGTTATGTTCTCCCACCATCCGTAAAGTGGAGGCTTCCACAATCCTTTCGTCTGTCTCAGAGGGTGCATCTTTAGTTTCAACCACCCAACCGTCTTCAATATAGAAACCTTTATTACCTATAAGAGAATTTTTGCCTTTAACACTCGTCCAATACGCGTTTGGCCAATAATTCAAACCCTGTTTACTCAAGTATGCATCATCACCATTAAACACTTGCAATTCTGACTGATGCAAGAGATGCGCTTTAATAGCGTAGTAGTTTTCTAAAGTTTTATGACGGCTGAGGTGATCTGGCGTGAAAGTTGTCCAAACACCTATTCGGGGTTTTAAAGAAGGAGACGACTCTATTTGATAGCTACTTATCTCTGCAATCACCCAATCGAGATGATTTGGGATTTCGGATTCTGTAGAAAATTCCACCTGAGTCGGCGTTGGTGACTGGTTTACCTTTATAGACGAAAAGCTGTAGGATTTTCCTTCTTGGCTTGGGGTTTGTTTTTCCTTCTCAGACAAAGACAAAGCGACTTCACAAGCAGCATAGCCGATGTTACCGCAGGCGGGAGCGCTTAATCCTGCGGCTTGAAAGATTGCCGCTACTAAGGAGGTTGTAGTGGTTTTTCCGTTAGTTCCGGTAATTGCTACCCAGGGAACAGATTGTAAATGTCGCCATGCGAGATCCATTTCTCCGATGGTTTCAATGCCCAATTTTCGTGCTTTGACTAACAAAGGTATATCCCAAGGTACACCAGGACTGACGACAATCAATTGAGGTATATTAGAATCTTCTAATTCCAAAGAGTATCCTAATTTAACTGTTATTTGTTCTGTAGCAAGTTCATGTTGTTGAGCGAGAAGATTTTCGGAGGTATTGCGATCGCTCAACTCTACCTCCCAACCTTCTCTAATCAACAATCTCGCCGCAGCAACACCTGATTTTCCTAATCCTATTACATGAGCTTTGGACATAGACTGTGGGCAGAGCTTCCTGGTCAAGCGATCCTTATCCTAGCGTGTATTTACATCAATGACACAACGTTTTGTTGACTTATGCTACATTTTTTTTACGATCGCGCCAAAATCAGCCAAAACACGGGCACTGTTGCGAAGTAATCCCAGCAAATTTAACCGATTTTGCTTAATATCTGGATTTGAGTCCATAACTAAAACGCTTTCCGCACCATCGAAAAAGTTACTGACTGTAGGACTAATCTGCTCTAATGCTGTCACTAACTGCATGTAGTTTCGCGAACTCTGTGCGGCGACAGTTTGGGGAATTAAATCTAGTAAAGCGTTGTAAAAAGCTGCCTCTGAAGGCTTTTGAAAGAATTCTTTGCGGATGTGTTTCAATGGTTCAAGTTCTGTTGTCGGTAAATCTCCTTGGGAAGCTAAACGAGTGGAACGATTAACGGTTTCGTATATTTTTTCTAAAATTCCACTGTTGCGAATTTGTTGCAGAAATAAAGCGCGATCGCGCACATCCAATAAATCTTTCAACGCCCGTTCTGCATATTCTGGGTCATTTTCACCTAAAACTGCGTTCACCAAATCATAATCAATTTGATGTTCTTCTTGCAATAAAGTGCGAATACGTTGCCGGAAGACATCTTGCAAAGCGGCAATTAATTGTTCCTTACCCTTGTGACGTTCATCAGCAAAATCTGTGCTAATTTGCTTTATTAAATCTTGTAAATTAATCTGCAAATTAGCTGCCCAAGTTATATTAACAATAGCATTAGCTGCTCGACGCAAGGCAAAGGGGTCAGAGGAACCTGTAGGTATCATCCCTAAACCAAAAATACTTACCAGTGTGTCCAGTCTATCTGCCAAGCCGATAACTTGACCTGTTAAACTTTGCGGTAAAATGTCATCTGCACCTCGTGGCAAATAATGTTCAAAAATTGCCGTGGCAACTGCTTCTGATTCGCCACCAACTAAGGCATAATTTTGTCCCATGATTCCCTGTAGTTCAGGAAATTCATAAACCATTTGAGTCACCAGATCAGCTTTACACAATAAAGCGGCTCTTTTAATATTCTCCCGTTCCGCTTCTACCTGTAATTGTTCTATGATTTGCTCTGCAATTTTACAAACTCGATCTACTTTCTCACGCAAAGAACCCAAATCTTCTTGGAAAGTCACTTTTTGCAACTGTGGTAAAAAGCTTTCCAAAGGCTTGGATAAATCTGTTTTGTAGAAGAACTGTCCATCAGCTAAACGTGCACGGATGACTCTTTCATTTCCGAAAGCAATGATATCTGACTTCGCTGGATCGCCGTTAGAAATTGTGATGAAATAGGGAAGTAATTCTTTATTGTTGGCGGCTTTGAACACTGGAAAATAACGCTGATGACTCACCATTACGGTAGTCGTCACCTCGGTAGGCAAATTCAAAAATTCTGATTCAAATTTACCCACAACCGTTGAAGGCCATTCAACCAGGTTCGTTACTTCCTCTAACAAATCTGGATAAATTTCTGTATAGCCATCTAAGTTGTGTACTGACTCGTTCACCTGCTGTTTAATAGTTATTGCCCTTTCATCGACATCAACGGCAACAAATGCCGATCGCAGTGTGGTAATATAATCAGTAGCCTGAAGAATTGTGACGATTTCTGGATGCAAGACGCGATGACCAGAAGAAATGCGATCGCTCTTGATCGTCTCGGAACCATTCACTAATTCTATTGGTAGTACACGATCATCTAATAAAGCAACTAACCAGCGAATTGGGCGGGAAAACTTTGCTTCTCCATTACCCCAGCGCATCAACCGCTTACCTTCTAAACCAAAAATCCACTCTCGCACAAGTTCTGTCAGAATTTCTGCTACACTACGACCTGGAAGAACCTTCTGTACAAAGATAAAATCCCCTTTGTCAGTGGGGCGAACTTCTAAAGCGTCAAGTTCCACACCTTGCTTTTTAGCAAAGCCTTGTGCTGCTGGCGTTGGCTTGCCATCTTTAAAAGCGGCTTGTGCGGGGGGGCCTTTGATTTCCTCTTCGCGATCTGGTTGCTGCGACGGTAGTCCTTCGATCAGCACCGCCAGACGCCGGGGAGTCCCGTAAACTTTCACGGCTTCGTTTGTGAGACTGTGTGCCTCCAGAGTTTGGGGAATGTGCGATCGCCACTGTGCGATCGCGTCACTTAAAAAGCTTGCAGGTAATTCTTCTGTACCGACTTCCAATAAAAACGCAGGCATAGGATACTGTTCTGTTTAAAATACGAGGCTCAACTAGCTTAACTATATTAGTCAATTTCAATAGTTTACCGTGCCTGCATAATCTGTGTTCATCTTCTTGAATAACTGGAGTTTGACTTGAAATACAGGGTAAACCTTGTAGCCTAACAAGACTTTCTAGCTTAATAGCAATAGTTTCAATAATTTCTTTGAGGGCGATGGAACCCTGACACTTAATATTATGTCTGGTAGCATAATCTTAATACCGGGGAGCCAGCGCACATAAGCAGTAAACCAAAAAGTTTTTCTCCAAAGAGCGACCGCTAAAATACTTATATGTT
>JAQYWO010000435.1 GCA_029379215.1 Rhizonema sp. PD37 | reverse complement strand
AATATTTCCTCTCTTTTGTTTTCAAAAATCTCTAAATATTTATCTCTTTTTATCAACCAAGCAGCATAAGTTTGGGCATTCTCTGTTAGGAAACTATCAACTCTTTTCCTACTATAAAGGTGGGCTACCTTACCATAAAGTCCCTCAGCATATTTATCTGGTTCCCCTATTTTTTTGATCCACCCTTCTGATAATAAATACCTCTCCTTCAAAATTGTTTTTGTGATAAAGGTGTCACGTTCCCACTCCTGCCAATTTTTAATTATGGGTTTTTGACCTTTTGTCAGACAATCTTGAGGATCATAGAGCGGTATTCAAATTAATTCTGACAAAATTTTATCCCAAACCGAAGCCGTACCTTTTGGCTTTGCATTACCTATCTCCAACCCAAGTTTTCTTAATTCACCAGGAGTTTTTAAAGAGTTTCTATTATCCCACGAATAAATTGGTGGTAAATTGGGATTAACTTTTTCACTATCTTCCAAACGATATAACCAATAAAATCCACCTGTCATTGAAAAGATTACACCCTGAGATGTGGTATCTTCTTTTAGATTTAAATTTAATCGCTCCAATTCTATTTTTGTTTTCAAGTTTTCCGGACGTTCTTCCCAATTATATCTAGTAACTTCCGGGCAGATAGTTTTTGATTTACTCGTCCATTTCCACCCACAAACGGTACATTTCCAAAGTTTATCTTCTTTAATAAAGTTGTGTTTTTTCATAACTATTTAACAATATACACTTAATGTCCAACACTACGATTATGAGCGATTAAAAAAGCCTAAACAAGACCAATGTCTATTACTTAACTTTTTCCGATAAGTCTTGAAAAGCTTGCTCACAAAGAATTTAGGGTTAGGTAATAGTTAGTTAGCTATAGTGCTCTAACAGCCATTGTCGCACTATATAATAAACTATTCTCAAAGCTCCAGTAGATAACTTTCATTCCCCTTGGAGGCACCATCCTTGCACTTAACTTTCAATTTGGTTATGAATTGCGTGTAAGGAGTCACAAATAGCTTACGTGATAATTCGGACTATAAAGAGTAGGAGAACTCTTGAGGAAAGAACTAATTGTCTATCAACTCTTAACCGAACAGTAGGTTCGCACAGTACATAAGCTAAAATTTGAACAACGAAGATATTTCTAGTTTTTCCCCCAAAGTTACAGCAAAAGAATACATAATGTAATATACGGATTAGTAAGAAGGTAGAGGGTCTCTGTGTTTCCACATTCCCTAGAATCTATTATTCATGCTATGACTGGCATTGCCAGCCCCATAATTAAAGATAAGCTTCAGCGCAGCGAAATTGTCATCAAATTATTAAAGCAGTTCAACCTCGCTCCTGAGCATCCACCTGCTGACTTCAGTGGGGTCTACGCCTATACCTTAGTGGAATACGGCATAGGTAAACCCAAGCCAATACTAGAACTTTTTCGACAAGAACCAATAAAAAAGGCTTTTCGCAAAGCATTCGACCACAACAACCCTTCAATCCTTTTGTCTGAAGTCGATACATTTATTGATGGTTATGCTTTGGGTGATCAAATCAAAAGCCTGGGCATTGATGTAAGACGTGAAATTGCTGCATTCTACGTTGTCTTTTCAGAGGTTGCCAAACGTAGCCGCACACCTGCGGAAGTTTTGACTAATCAGGCGATCGCGTCTTTGCACCAAAAAATTGCAACCATTACTCTCACGCTTGATAGGTTGCCAACGTTAGAGGGAATTCGTACAGAAATAGCACGGTTGACTTCTCAAAGTTACCCAGCACTTTCAGAGGGTTCAAATCAATGTCGGGCGATATCACTGGCTGAACAGATGCGTGGTTGGTTTGAAACTTTGGGCTACCGATTTGAGAAACATGAGGTCTGGGAAGAAGAATATTTTGAATGGATTATTAATATTCAAGGAAGAAGAGGGTATGACCGCATTTTGGTGCGTGGTATAGAGGGTGAGGCAGGAGTTAAGAACGTTGCTGCTTTGCGTGACCAGATACAGAAGCAACGTACTGATGAAGGGTGGCTTGTGAGTGCGCGTCGTATTTCACGGGCAGCGCGGGAGTTAGTCAAGCAAGAGGATTACAGCAAAGTTTTCTGCTACACTTTTGACGAGATCATAGACCAAGACGCTGATTTTAGTAATTATTTTGACTGGCTGGAGACAGAGGTAAAACGTCGAGGCATTGACACTAAGTATGTTCCCCTTGCCTGTACCAAAGAAGAAATTGACTCTGTCACCAAACGCCGAATAGCCGTAAGTCGTTACGAACAGGAAGATGGTTGGATTGATGGTTATATTGATCTTTGGTTAGACGATCCAGCTAAAGAGCATATCTCGGTTTTGGGAGAGTTTGGCACAGGTAAAACTTGGTTTGTCTTCCACTATGCTTGGAATGCATTACAAAGTTATCGGGATGCTCAAAAACGGGGAGTTGAACGCCTCCGCCTGCCTTTAGTGATTACGTTACGCGACTACGCCAAAGCACTGAATGTTGAGAACGTGCTGGCAGGGTTCTTTTTTACTCAACACAACATCCGCTTAAATAGCGACGTTTTTGACCAACTTAATCGCATGGGCAAGTTGCTGCTGATTTTCGATGGTTTTGATGAGATGGCAGCTAAAGTTGACCGCCAACAGATGATTAACAACTTTTGGGAGTTGGCAAAAGTGGTAGTTCCGGGTTCTAAGGTGATCTTGACTTGCCGTACTGAACATTTTCCAGAGGCTAAAGAGGGGAGAGAACTACTCAATGCCGAATTACTTGCTTCAACTGCTAACTTGACGGGTGAAACACCACAGTTTGAAGTACTGGAATTAGAGAAATTTAACGATAACCAAATTCGGCAAGTTTTGTCACACCAAGCAGAAGCTGAAACGGTTGAACAAGTTATGGGCAATCCGCAATTATTAGACTTAGCCCGTCGTCCGGTGATGACCGAGTTAATTTTAGAAGCATTGCCAGATATCGAGGTAGGTAAACCAGTGGATATGTCACGGGTTTATCTTTATGCAGTGCGACGAAAGATGGAGCGAGATATTAAGGCGGAACGCACATTTACTTCTTTGGCCGATAAGCTTTACTTTTTGTGTGAGCTGTCTTGGGAAATGCTCTCAACCAACCAGATGAGTCTAAATTATCGGTTATTTCCTGAGCGTATTCGCCGCTTATTTGGTTCTGTGGTGCAGGAGGAAAAGGACTTGGACCACTGGCATTATGACATGATGGGTCAGACGATGCTGATCCGCAATGCTGAAGGTGATTATACTCCAGCACATAGGTCATTGTTAGAGTTCTTTGTGGCTTATAAATTTGCAGCAGAGTTGGGGGCGTTGACTGAGGATTTTACCGAACTAGCAAGAGAACAATCATGTTTGGATAAAAGTACAGCACCTTTTAACTATACTTGGTCTATTTATTTTGCAAGTCGTAGTGCACTTGCCCCGCTAAAGGCATTCACGAGTGAACCACTGGAGAAGTTGAGGGAAACTTTTGGGCGATCGCCACTTACGAAAGCGGTGATGGATCTGCTTTTGCCAATGTTAGCTGATAGCCAGCGCATTATCAATGTTATTGAAGCAATACGTGGTAAGACTGAAGATGAGGTGGGTTATGTTGGGGGAAATGCAGCAACTTTAGTAGTAAAAGCTGATAAGGCTGCATTAGAAGGTAAACACCTCTGTTGTTCGGTAATTAAAGCTGCTGATTTTACTAATGCTAGTCTACGTCACACCAATTTTGTTGAGGCAAATCTTAGGGATTCTGTTTTTACTAAAATTCTGGGTAGTGTTTGGTCAGTTGCATTTAGTCCAAATGGTATAGTTTGGGCTACGGGTGATAGTGATGGCATAGTTCGTCTATGGGAAGTTGATAGTGGTAGTGAACTTTCTGCTTATAAAGAACACACCAGTTGGATATACTCCGTAGCATTTAGTCCAGATAATCAGACTCTAGCCAGTAGTAGTGGCGATCAAACTGTCAGATTATGGAATATTCTTACAGGAAAATGCTTGAAAACATTGCAGGGGCATACTAAATCTGTACGCACAGTCGCTTTTAGTCCCAATGGTAAGATTATTGCCAGTGGCAGCGCTGACACAACGGTAAGATTATGGGATATTCGTACAGGGGAATGTATAACAGTTTTGCAGAGGCATACTGGTCGGGTTCGCGCAATTGCCTTCCATCCTAATGGTCAAACTCTTGCTAGTGGCAGCGCTGACACAACGGTAAGACTATGGGATATTCGTACAGGGGAATGCATAAAAGTTTTACAGGGTCATACTGGTGACGTACGTTCGATTATCTTTAGTTCTAATGGTCAAATCATTGCTAGTGGTGCTAATGATCAAACGGTGAAGTTATGGAATGTTAACACTGGTCAATGTCTAAAAACATTACAAGAGCACATGGGTTGGGTAAATTCAATTGCCTTCCATCCTGAGGGTCAGATTCTTGCCAGTGCTGGTAATCAAACGGTGAAGTTATGGAATATTAGCACTGGTCAATGTATAAGAACATTACAAGAGCACATGGGTTGGGTAAGTTCGATTGCCTTCCATCCTGAAGGTCAGATTCTTGTCAGTGCTAGTGATAAAATGGTAAAGTTATGGAATATTAGCACTGGTCAATGTCTAAAAAACATACAGGGACACACCCATTGGGTAAACTCAATTGCCTTCCATCCTGAAGGTAAGATTCTTGCCAGTGCTGGTGATGATGCAAAAGTTAAGTTATGGGATATCTGCACTAGTCAATGCTTGACAATTTTACAAGGTCATGTTGGTTGGGTTCGTTCGGTTGTTTTTAGCTTTAGTGGTGAAACGCTTGCAAGTGTTAGTGATGACCAAACAGTAAGGTTATGGAACGTCCCTAGTGGTCAATGCATGAAAGTTTTGCAAGGACATACAGATACAGTACGTACAATTGCCTTCTGTTGGGATGGTAGTAAATTAGCTACTGGCAGTTATGACCAAACAATAAGATTGTGGAATACTCATACTGGCGAATGTTTACAGATTTTGAAAGGGCATTATGATTCAGTATGTTCAATTGCTTTTAGCCGAGATAATAGAATTCTTGCTAGTGCTGATTCTGAAAAAATTGTAAAGTTATGGGATCCTAAAACAGGTGAGTGCTTGCAAATTTTGCAAGGGCATCATAACTCTGCACGTGTGGTTACCTTTAGTCCAAATAGTAAAATCCTTGCTAGTGGTGGTGACGATCAAACAATAAGACTATGGAATATTCATACAGGTGAATGTTTAAAAACTTTGCGGGGTCATCACAATTGGGTGCGCGCAATTGTCTTCAGTCCAGATGGCAAAACTCTCGCAAGTGGTAGTCATGATCAGACCGTGAGACTATGGGATGTAGAAACAGGTGAATGCATAAAAGCTTTGCAGAGGCATACTGGTTGGGTACGTACAGTTGCCTTTAGTCCAAATGGTACAACTCTTGGTAGCGGTGGTGTAGATGGCACAATTCAGCTTTGGGATGCTAAGACAGGAGAGTGCGTTAAAACACTAGTAGACGAAAAGCCTTATAAGGACATGAATATTACGGGTGTTAAAGGTTTAACAGAAGCTGTGAAAGCCACACTCAAAGCTCTAGGGGCTGTGGAAAATAAGTAAACTTTTAAACTTAAACACGTCTAGGTCGCGTGCGAGTAAACCTGAGTTCGATATAAAAAATCGATTGTAATTTTTGCTGGATAAGGGTTAAAGCTCATTTGACTCAACGAAAAATCTTTGGCTTATTGATAATAAAATAATTTTATTGAGAAATAGCACTCGATTCTCAATATC
>JAQYWO010000434.1 GCA_029379215.1 Rhizonema sp. PD37 | reverse complement strand
ATCCAATATAAATATGATTGGTTATTCATAGATAAAGTTGCTTAGCCTATCTATTTATGTTGGCATAAAACTTTTAAAATGCCCTCTACTACCAGAAGACACACAATATCTTTCTTAAAGACTATTGACAATATATAAAATCTCTATCAACCACATCAATACCTTTTGTCGTCAACCGAGTATTACTTGCACAAGCGCCGCGCTACCGCGCTATAGCGCGTTAAATGTCAGTAGCATTTCTCCCATTGTTCTGACATTATTGATAACGGCACTAACAACTATGCCAAAACGAATCACAAAACACAAGTCATCTAAACTCAAACATCAGACGACTACCAGTATTCTATCAGTTACTACATCATCTGATGAAGAACTCGATTTAGGAACTTCGCTCATTATCGCTCAAATTGAAGCCGAATGGGACTATAAACATAGCTGCGTCAGGTGGTAAAAATGTCTTACTTAGCTCAAGCAATCCTAGCCAAATATTCATTTGAAGCTGCTGAACTTTGGACACAGCTAGAAAACGCCGAAACTCCAACAGAAGAGGAAGCTCTTCTCAAAGCACTTTGGGAAAACCAGAAAAACCAAGAAATATCTACTGACACGCAAGCCGAGTTAGCAGAAGAACTCGATGCCGAAATAGCTGGCATCAAAGCACGCCTTGAACATCTGGTAGAAATTCATAAAACAGCACTTGATCGCTTGCAACGCTGGCGACAAAGACTTGATGAAACCTTACTGTATTTCCACTCTACTGGAGTTCTACCAGATAAATTAGCGGGCAAGTCTCGTCACATTACGATCAAGGAAAACCCACCCAGTTGTGAAATACTAATTCCTACGGAGGAATTACCCCAAGAGTATATCAACCGAAAAGAAGTAGTTACGCCTGATAAAAGGAGGATCATCGCTGATTGGAAAAAAGGCATACCCGTAGACGGTACGCACATAGAACGCAAGCGGAAAGTCGAGTACGGAATAATTCCGAAAAACATCCAAGACATTCAGGATAACCACCAAAAACGTAATGGAAAAAAGAAAGCTGACGCAGTGAAGTAGTTTATACACTTAAATAGACAGTTCGTCTGGTAGCCCCGAAGTAGCAGTGTGACTCAGTCATACTGCTACGTGTCTAGCCTTTGACAACGCCGTGCCTACGATCGCGCTTTGTGAAATATTTTTGAACCACTGGGCAGCTGAGTCTATTCTATACACAAATGAAATAAAGTTCTTCAATGATTGATCATGATCGCTTATTTAAACAACTCCTTGGCAACTTCTTTCCTGAATTTATCGAATTGTTCTTTCCGCAAATCAGTGCAGACTGGCAACCCAACTCGCTCCGCTTCTTGCCGCAAGAAGTTTTTACGGATGTAACTGAGGGAGAGAAGAAAATTATTGATTTAATCGTGCAGGCATCATTCAAAAGTCAGGATGCTTTGTTTATCATCCATACCGAACATCAATCTTACTCTCAAGCTAATTTCAATGAGCGGATGTTCACTTACTTTGCTCGCCTCCGCGAAAAATATGCTCTCCCCATTTATCCCATTGTAATTTATTCCTTCGATACACCTAACAAACCAGAACCAAATTCCTATCGTATAGAGTTATTTGGTAAAACTGTATTAGAGTTCAATTACGAAGTCATCCAGCTAAACCAATTACATTGGCAGGAATTTGTCAACAGGAGAAATCCCGTAGCCAGTGCCTTAATGGCAAAGATGCAGATGGATAAAGTTGAACGTCCTAGAGTTAAGCTATTATCACTACAATTACTTGCTAGTTTGGGATTAAACCCTGCACAGGTACAGTTGATTTCCGGGTTTATTGACACCTACCTCAAATTGAATGCTCAAGAAACAGCACTGTTTGTTGAGCAACTTGCTACCATTGAACCAAGACAACAGGAGGAAGTGATGCAAATTGTTACCAGTTGGATGGAACAGGGAATCGAACAAGGAATCGAACAAGGGAAGAAACAGGAAGCTGTGGCACTAGTTTCACGCCAACTCAGCCGTCGTGTTGGGATACTAACTCCTCAGTTGCAAGAGCGTATTCAAAATTTGTCAACTACTGAGTTAGAGGATTTAGGTGAGGCATTACTAGATTTTACTTCAGTCAGAGATTTAGAAGTTTGGTTTGAGAATAACTAATACTTTTCTACTCTCGTCAAGTTGAATTTCAAATAATCTCGAACTGCTCAAAAATTCAGGCCCTTTTGGGTGCGTTATATTTTGTTAACACACCCAATCTGCATACTTGGAAAAAGCATGTATTGTTAAATCCGGTCAATATCGTCCGGATATAGATTGAGGCGTTCATCCATTTCCATATTGTCTCGCTCATACCTCACTTTACCTTTCCTTGCTCGTATTTTCTCTAACTCGCCTGGAGGAGTTTCTACAACTTCACCTAGTCCTTCATCCTCTAATAACCCATCGTCCTCCAGTTCCAAGTCCGAGACTTTCAAAGGTGGTTTTCCATCCCGCCCGTTACCAATATACATAATCGCATTCCTCCAAATTACTTCTCCAAAATAATACCTACCTTACTTATCTCCAAAATCCTCCTGACGACTAATCACTAACAAAGTTGTCCTGTGTTAAGAAGGCTAGAAAATACATATTTTTCTAGTTAACAACAACCATTGATAACACCTTAACAATGATACCAACAACAGAAGTCGTTCAAGATATCGGTCTCAAAATTCCAATTTACGACGGCTCTTATAAAGATGGTAAAGGAAAGTTCCTCTCAGAACCAGAAACTATCAAAAATTCTCTTCTGGAACTTATGTTCGATCCAGAAGAACTTGAATCTCTCGTCTTGGTCAAAATTGACTCAAAAAACCCCGACCCTAAACATCTAAAACCCAGAACCTTCGATGGTGTAAAACGACAACTCGCCTTTAGTTCTGGCAATAACTACTACTTTGCAGATGATGAACTCCGCGCTAAAATAGGCAAACTCTTCCGAACTGAAAAAGATACTGCTTGTCGCTATGGTTCTCTACTGGTCAGTAATTGCTTTAAGGGAGCAGAGCAAATTGAAGGTCTACGAGTTAAAATTGTAGACTATAACAGCAAAGACCCCGAAGAGAAAGCTGAAGCCGAAAAATATAAAACCGGAGACTGTCACGGACAAATATCACCCAGCCTTGCTAAACTGATGGGAGGTCTTACTAACCGACCTTTCCAATTTCGCTTCGCTTGGCAAGAAAGTTGGGCAGACAACCCGGAGCAATCCCCAACCAGTTTCTTGGCTAAAGGCACTTTACTACCCAATGCCACTCTAGAAGCGGAAGGATTTGATATTGTCATGGATCGTTCCTCAATTAAGGGCATTAAAAAGACACTGCTACCCGATCTCATCCCTTGCGGCGAATATGAGTTTCCCACAAGTGCTTTGGGTAATCGAGGAAATGCCAAGGTAACCGACTATGACAACAGTTGGCAATTTAGTATCTGGTATAGTGAAGAGGCTCTCAGGAAGGACTTTGCATTATCAACCCAAGAAGAAGCCGAAAAACTAGCCCAGCTTCAACGCAACCCCCTCTCTCTAGCTAAACACATTGTTGAAGAGTACGATAAAAAACAGCAACGTGCTAAGGAACATGCTGCACTCTCAGTTGATGATGACTCCTCAACCGAAGAAAATACTGAGAAAAACCAAGAACAACAAGAATTACGGCTCGTTACTCTGCTACGCAACGATAAATTTGGTCTTTTGATTGATAGCCCCTTTGTTGCTGATGCTATGCGACAATATGTTGCGAATCGTTGGTGCGATCTAGCAATTAAGGGAGCTTTCAAATTTAGTTCTGGGATGGCTATGCCCTGTACAGACTTGGAAAGAGGAACAATCTGTATTCCCCACTTGAGCGAAGGCGACATTATCACCACTCGCTTTCCTATTGTCTCCAGTGATAACATCAGACGTTATACAAATGTTCACAAACCAGAACTAATGAAATATAAAGGTGTTGTCTTCATGCAGCCAAAAGATGCTGAAGAATACCACCAAGCTGACTTTGACGGCGACCAAATGGTAGTTACCCCATCTAAAATGCTACCCCACATTGCGGCGGAAACTCTCCGCGCCTCTGAACCCAGGCGTCATGCTGAAGTTAAACAGCGCCCTAAAGTTCCTTACACCGAAGTCAAAGATAAAAATGGAGAACAAAAATATAAAACCTTGTCGAGCATAGCCGCAGCTAGTTCCCAGAATAAAATTGGTTTGGTTGCTACAACAATTGGACGAGTCCAATCATCAATCCCAAATGAAGATGAAAACCCTCAACTGTTTCAACGCAAGAAAACAAAACTGTTGAACCGCCTGTTTGTAGCACTACAACCTGAAGTTGATTACCAAAAAAGTGCAGAACGCTTGGAGGATGTCAAAGAAATCGACGGGGAAAACTTGCTATCTGACTCTAAAAAATGGTCGGAAACTCATCCAAGTTACTTCTTCGACTTCAAAAAAGATGACCGACTTTACAAAACTTTCCCTATGCCAGCTGAGGGATTAAACCCGATTAATGTCATCCCAAGAGAATCGGTAAATCCCAGCTGGGAAGCGACACGTATTCGCCACCGAGAACGCCACGAATTTCGGTATCTGTTCCCTAAAGAGACGTTTGGCGTAGACGAACTCGAATGGGCAGAAGAACTTAAAAAACGATCTAGACAAGACATTGCTGCCGTCGCCCAACGAGTTGGAGACGACAAAGAGGCTTTCAATGAAGAGTTAGGGAAACTTTACGACAGCTACCGTGCTGAAATTGATGAGTTGTTCCCTACACCAAAAGAACGTTTCCGCGCCGCTGCTGCTACCTGGCATACCCAACATACCAAACTCGACATTGATAGCCATAGAGAGGAATGTCTTCAGATTGCCAAAACCCTCAAAATGACGTTTTCGCTCTTCTGTGACTACGAGTTACTTCATGAGGCACTCCCACGAGATGTCTATGTCTTGCAAGTTCCATTTGGAAAAAAAGTCAATGAGTGGAAAGAATCTCTCGATCGCAAAGGCATCGAATATGAGGCAACTGTTCACCCAGGATTACCGCTCGTCGAGTTTGCCTTACTAGATTTGTCACCACTACAAATTGAAAAGCTAGAAGCTAGATATGGCAATAACTACAACGACATTGACCACTTCATTATGCCCGACAATGTCATGATTGTACCACCTGCTGACTGCGCTTGGGTGGAATCGAGAACTGAATCGGGAAAAGCTGCGATCGCCTACCACTTATTTATGGACGAAATTGTAGAGCAACTACAACAGTTTCAACTTGAGGAAATCAAAGTACTTGGTATAAAGTACAACGACTATGCCAATGAAGACTTTGCTACTAAGAAATGGAAAAAGCAGAAAGTCACCCTAGAAGTCGGTACTTTCGAGCTGAGTGAATCTCATCCTGAATATTACCGCTACAATGGCGTCCCCATTATTCAAATTGATGGGAAAAATCTGGGAACCTTCGCTCCTGATACCCCTAAACTACCTATTGGCACTACATTCCAAGCTTCATTATCACCGTTGGGTGCTACCGTTGTACTCAACATTGACCCTAATTCTATTCGCTTACCAGTTCCTCAAAGTGAAACTCAGACAGATACTACTCCCAATACGGTTCGGTTAGGAAATTTATTCGTTGAGGCAGGCTTCGGGAGCAGGGGGAGTGGAGAGGCAGGGGGAGAGGAAGAAAGCTTGGCGAACAGGGGGAGTAGAGAAGCAGAGGAGGAAAAAAATAATTCTTCACCAACTCTTTCCTCCCCTGCTTCCCCTGCACCCCCTGCCTCCCC
>JAQYWO010000433.1 GCA_029379215.1 Rhizonema sp. PD37 | reverse complement strand
ATTACCAACTGATCAAAAATCGTCAACAATGTATGCTGGGTCGTGCTGGCGAAGAACTGGGTCGTTCTGGGGAAACATCGCACTATTGGAACCCTATTCAGGGAAAAATAGATTACAATACTCGGCTAGCATATGATCGTAGTCATGCCGCAATGAGCTAAAAAAACCACCCGATCACGTGGGTGGCTTGAGAGGGCTTGACTTTTCGTTGTAAATAATGGCTTTTTTTACTTTAATGTGATAATTTTTTAAACTCAGACAGAATGGGGACTAAGTACATAATTTCACAAGTTCGTAGCGAATTTCTGAGTCATCTGCGCCACTGTATACGACCAGTTGATGGGCTTGGCAGAACAATTATGAACAACAATGAATTCTAACAGACGCTCCCTTAAAGTCTCTTTGTTAGGAAAATCATTTGGGGTCAGCAATTTGCGCTGCAAAATACGCGCACCAAATCTCAATCTGGTCTAACCAAGAAGCATACTTGGGCAACCACATCGGTTCAATCGTAAACTGCCAACCTGCCTCAACCTGCTTCTGGCTTAACCAAGCCTGCAATTGTTTTGGGGCGTGGGTAGAACCATTGTCTAAAATTAGATAGATATGACGCACCCCACGTTGGATGGCTTCTGGCACTAAAACTTCGAGGATAAAGGCTTGAAAATCAACAAACTTTTTGCCGTCTCGGCAACAGCCATAGATCAGTCCCGAGCGCGACACTTAAAGCAGCAAATAAGTGCAGCGCACCTTGCCGCTTGTAACGGGATCTTCATGGACTGGTTGCTCAGGGGTGGCAGCTTGGCTAGGATGGACACGCTCACGCGCCTGGATTGATGTTTTTTCATCAACGCACACTACCCAAAACCCCGCTTTGAGCAGAAATCCGGCTTGGGCATACAGTCGCAAAATAGGGGTTGCTTTAGCAACAAAATTCTCATCGCTCCGGTGCATCTAGGCGTGAAACCGCCAAGGTTTGATTCGCTCTGCTTTGAGCCATCGCCATACGGTGGCGGTGGCGATCGCGCACCACAATTTCCAGTGCCACCAATTGGGCAGCAATGTCGCTACAACTCCAACGAGCCAAGGGCAGATGCAGATCACTCAGTCGGGTGCAAGCAATCGCTGTTACCTGCGACCGCACACTGGGAAAAAAGGTACGCGGGCGACCACTACGGGGTGCTTCTTTCAAAGTGCGGGTTTGACACCAGCGTTTTCGCCACTTTCTGACCAAAGCTGGGGAACACATAGTGGCTTTTGCCACTTGAGCATCTGTCCAGTCTGGATGCGAGGCACTTGAAAGTACCACTTTAGCTCGTTTTGCTTCACTCTGGGCAATGAATGCGAGAGGCAACAACTTGTTGTAACTGCCTAGATTCTGCTTCGGTCAGTTCAATCTTGTAGGCTTTGTGACGACCACTCATATATCTGAATGTCTCATGTTTGACTCCCAGCTCAAGTTACTTCCTCTTGGGAACTGCTGTCAATTCGCTACGAACTTGTGAAATTCTGTACTTAGGAGGAATAGCCAAGAATCGAAAAATAACTATCGACGTATCAGAAAATGTTCAACAGACAATTAGGATAGACGAATTTGCAAAAAGCTTACCAAAAGAGTATTTTAACCAAGTTAAATTAAATTTGTATAAACCTAGAATAGTATGGATAGCAACTAGAGAAATAGAGATATCACAACTAAAAGGGAAGCGAAATATAGAAGATCGTTATGAATGCTGCGACTTTCTCCGAAGCCACTGATATTGATTATTTCATCACTAATATCTCTACATCAATTTTCACACCCGAATGGATAGTTCAGACCTATTCTCAAAGAAATTGGGTGGAAGTTTTTTATAGAGAAGCGACTCGGGGTGGTTGGGATTAAAAGAATATCAAGTTCGAGATAAAAGAAGCCTACTGCGACATTTTATCTTGGTTTTTTGCGCTTATACTTTTATCCTTTGGCATCAGATGACTGGGGGTCTGAGACGAAGATGGGCCTCCATACCTTTGAACACTTTCACTGAAGCTTTAGAAGCCTTTAGGACAGCTATGTCTTTTCGGTTTTTTGATTGGTTGACTTATAATCGTGACGTGTTTGCTGCTTATAAAGCTAGTTTAGGCTACATTTGGGCTTAATTTTTGTTTAAGTCCCACTAAGAAATTAAAGCAAATTCTGTTGTGCCCAAAGAGCAGCTTGAACGCGATCGCGCAGTTTCAACTTACTCAAGATCTGGGTGACGTAATTCTTGACTGTGCCTTCTGTTAAATGGAGGGAGCGAACAATTTCAAGATTATTTTTACCTTGACCCACTAGCTTCAAGACTTCTAGTTCACGTTTGCTCAACAGGTTCTGATAGTCTGCTTGTGGCAGTGTGTTTGAAGACAATCGAGCAAAAACTTTGGGAGCGATTGTTGGGCCTAGTTGACCGTGTCCATGATACACGGAACGAATTGCCGCTGCTACCTGTTGTGAGGGTGTTCTTTTCAACAAATAGCCTAAAGCTCCTGCACTCAAGGATTGCCAAATATATTCATCGTCATCAAATGTGGTCAGCACGAGAATCCTAATCCAGGGATAGCGTTGGTTAATCTCGCGGGTAGCAACGACACCATCACAGACAGGCATCCGAACATCCATCAGAACGACATCAGGCTGTAGCTGTTGTGTCAGAGTGATGGCTTCAGTCCCTTGACAAGCTTGTCCTACCACTACCAAATCATCTTCTACTGTAAGCAAGGAGGCTAATCCTTGCCGAAAGAGCTCTTGATCGTCTACAATTAATAGTCGAATCATAGGGGGAGAGTGACCTGAATGTGAGTACCTTGACCGGGTGTACTTTTTACTTTAAGTTCACCACCCAGCATCTGCACTCGCTCTGCCATGCCCTTTAACCCGAAGCCAGAATGAGGTAGTTTTGGGTCAAAGCCGATTCCATCATCCTGTAGTTTGAGAATGATGCCTTCTAGCGTTGCATGCCCTTGGAGGCAAACACAAGAAGCGTAGGCATGCTTCTGAATGTTCATCAGTCCTTCTTTAAAAATGCCTAAGAGAGCAAGGGTTTTTAAAGAATGTTCTAGTCCTCTGCTGTGCGTATACCCCGCAGTGCTGAACACAAAATGGATAGCTGCAAAAATCCACTCCATGTAACGCAAAGTCCGGAAGATGAATGGAGAGAGATTTGTCACTGAGTTCATATATTGGAAATCGCGATAATCTTTCTACGAGAAGTCATACATATACTAAAACATTTTGTCCCTAATTGAAACATGACCAGGGTCATATATATTCATGACTACCGCTAGTTGGATCAAAAATATTTTTCAGTTACCTTTTGAATGAAAGCGTTGCCGAATGCAAGGATAACATTAAATCTGACTGGAAGCATTAGACATCTATAGAAATGAGTTATTCCCCAAGACAAGATAAGAGTTTCAGATTCTTTTTTGGAGATGTCTATTTAAACACAGTTCTACTTTTTTATTCAGCAGCTTTGAAACAATATAACTTTGTAATGAATACAATCTTATCAAGTTTTTCCTCTAGTAAATGGAGACTTATTTGTTATGAAAATCGTTCTGTTTCATTCATCGGAGTGAAGAACACTAATAGTCACAGTGTCTATGTTAATTAGCCGAACATGGCTATTTATTTAATTTACAGTGGAGCATTGATTCTGGCGTTAACCCGGATTTATCACTTATGAGAAAAAACACTTGAGTTAGCCAAATTCAGACCAATGTAATCGATACATCAGCAAAGTATCTCCGAAGCGTGAGTAATTCAAGGTAAAAACCAAAAATATTAAATATCTATAAAATCAGGGCTATTTCATTCTAAAAAGTTACTTGGGTGTGTCTAAGCTAAAAAAACATAATCGTTGAGCCTACACCATATTTTCAAACATTTGGTCACGATATAAATTGAGAGCAAAGTTACGAGCGAGAGCAAAAATCTGAGGTAAACGAGTGGTACGTATTCTGGACGCATCCTCGCCCTGGGCTACATCTCTAATATAGTGAACTGTCTTTAAATTAAAACAGGTAGGGCTTTGATTTCGTTTGTTTTGGCATCAACTTCAAATGTCGTATCTGTAATTTACAGTACCAAAAACCAGAGAACTACTGCACGCCAATTAAATCTAAGTACTTAAATTCCAAAAAATTGAATCTAAAGTTGTAATTAATGTGAGCCAGAAATTGTCTTGTTTGCAAGCTAGAGCGTTTATGTTTGCAAGCCTAATATAATAACCCAAGTTGCTAGTTACTGATTTAGGCTCGCGCTATGGTGTCAAAAAGAAATAAAATCCCCTCCAGGAATACAGTTAGGAGGGGAATATGCGCGCGGGAAATTATTGCCATCTATGCTATCACTGATGACTTATTGACGGCGCTCGGGCATGAAGATGATATTCGATGTGAAATGAGTGATGCAGAAATTATTACAACGGCACTGATTGCGGCAATCTTCTTCAGTGGTAATCATAGTAAGGCTTGTGCATACATGAAGGACCATAATTTGGTAGCAAGAATGTTGGAAAAATCACGATTTAATCGGAGATTACACAGGCTCTCTATGTTAATTAATGATTTATTTCATTAAATAGGAATGATACTGAAAGAAACTAGCGATTGTACTGAATATCTTTTAGACTCGTTTCCAGTACCAATGTGTGACAATATTCGGATCTTTCATGTCAAATTAATACATTCACAAGAGTATCGAGGTTACATTGCATCCAAAAAACGCTACTTCTATGGAGTGCGAGTCCAGCTATTAACTACTAAAAGTGGTATTCCGGTTGAGTTCGTATTTTTACCTGGTAGTGCAAATGATGTGCGTGCCTTGAATGCACTACCTCTGAATCTTCCGCCTGGAAGTGAAGTATATACTGATTCCGCTTATACTGACTATACAGTAGAAGATGATTTAAAAGATTCAAATCAAATATCTCTGAAAGTCATGCGTAAAAAGAATTCTAAGCGCCAAGATCCACCATGGGAGCAATATATCAAACAATCTACTAGACACTATATAGAAACTGTTTTTAGTAGCATTACTTATGTTTTCCCAAAATCAATACACGCAGTCACTTATGAAGGGTTTTTATTTAAGTTACAAGCATTCATTTTTTCTTTTACTCTTCAACAAGCTTTTATCAAGTAAGTAACTTCTACGACTTAACATCATTTAAGTAGCTGAATGCAGGCAACAAGTTCAAGACCGTTGGCGCTACGCGCCAACGCCACTTTGTTGTAAGCGATCGCATGAATTGAGTGGTAACAAGCACACATCAGTCTATAACCCGCAACTTGGGTTAATAGATTCGGATGTGTTCCATTTGTTTGTGGAGGAGGCTTGCAAGTTGTATCGAAGACGATGGCTCAAGGGCGCAGCTTGTTCAATTTCGAGCCTGCTTGTGTGTCGGCAGCTTCCTGTTGCCGTTGCTTTGGAGAAGAGGTCACAAAACGTAAACATGACTACACAGATTAAGACGGCCGTCACACCTTCGCTTGAAATCTGTTATGAGCAGACGGGACCAGATTCCGGTGACCCGATTCTGCTGCTGCATGGCTTCCCTTACGACATCCGGCAGTACGACAAGATTCGCGCTACGCTTGCGTCGCCTGAGCGACGGATAAGTGATGTGGCTTGCGAACATAAACACCTTGGCTCACAAACCAGCCTATTTCTGGTTCAGATGATCTGCAACTGCAATCACCATCCGGCTCAGCTAATTTGCACCCAGTTGCAAATCTCCAGTAATTTTGGTCGTTAAAAATTTCTATTACGAGTTTTTGGGCTTCATTTAAGGGACTTCCAGAGAATAAGATATACAGTAAATTAAAATAATAATC
>JAQYWO010000432.1 GCA_029379215.1 Rhizonema sp. PD37 | reverse complement strand
TATTCTTTATCATCAAAATAAATTTCTGGCTTGAATTAAGTAATAAGACCAAATTGTTACACGAAATACAACCGGAAACCCTACTCCGGACTTATACCTCGTGTATAAATATTTCTGTCCAATTACTGAATTCCCACAACCTAGCTAAGCCAGACTGATAAAAGTTTGATGCACTTGAAAACGTAAAATAAGGTGCTGAGATTGTGTAAAAGCTGTATCGCCCACCTATCAAATAGACATTTTCCAGATGCGGTGAAAACTCAGGTCTTGCTCATATTTTCCAGCATCAAAGATTAGAAAGATTCATCCTCATCATCAGAAGACAGAGGTAATGGTGGTAGCTTGATGACGGGATGAGGATTATACGTAATTGGGGGTTGGAAGTATAGCAGTTGTACTCCCTTATCTTCTAGCCGTTGCGGTTCGGCGTAAACAGAGTAAAGTAAATCACGCAAATACCAGCAGGATTTAGATTTGTCGATTACCAACGCCAAAGCGTGATCAATGTGTTCGGCATAACCCTTGTAGACAAGATCCATCAAATCAAATAGTAACTCCGAATTGGGATTTTCCACTCGGAGCCGCTCATACTCAGCTTCAAAGAAGGCAATTTCTGGATCTTCATGCACTCGCATTGCTGCCTGCATTGATTGTGGTACTTCTAACAGAGAAAACTTCGAGATTAGTTCATCTGGCGCATCAATTTGTTCGTCGTAAAACTGATGCGTTTCATCAAAGCTATTAGTTCCTTCGTAGTCACTCCAACCAGAAATGAAGATGCCACCTGCTGCATTGGCTTCCAACAGGATACCGTTGATGTCACGAGTCACTCGAAAATGAAAAGTATCATGCCCTAGTTGTATTGCTAAGGCAGAGAGCCGGGGGCGACTAGCACATAATGCCCGAGAACAAAGTAGCTCGTTTGGCCAGGTCTTAACAATCGTCCACCCGCCTATACCCCTGCACAAACTAACGACCCACAAGCGCGGTCGCTCACTAGCCGGAAGATTGTGCAGTTGTTCCAATTCACAGTTGATCTCGGGGAGATGGGTTATACGACGACAACCTTCTTCCTGCTGCAAAATGCGCGTCACTGCCTGTGCATTGGCAGCAAGATTATCTGACCGAATACAAGTGGTGAAATTCCAGTATCTATCAAACATTTCAAACCTTTCACATTGAAAATTGTTCTTTTTTAGTTGAGTCCAGCTTCAGGTTCTCACCTAGCTGATTAACAACAGAATTTACACTTAGGGTTGTTGCTGTCTAAAGGAAGGTAATTTAAGGTAGTGAACTGGAACTGAATTTCTTGTAGGTGAAGGATTTTTTCAATTAAATCATTAATACTGTCCGTCAATTTCAGACAACGGTGAGAGCTGGCGATAATGTTCCGCAGGTTGGAAATACAGCAGGCGTGCTCCGTCCGCAGCAAGTTGCTGTTGCTGGGTGTATGCGCTTGTAAACAAATTATTCTTCCACAGATGCCAATAGGAGTGGGAACCCCCCAGCAGAGGCTCTAGGGCTTCATCTATTTGTCGGAAATAGCCCTTGAGCAATTCCCCTATTTCTGACTGGACATCAAATAACTGCTCCTCACTTTCTCTCAACATATCCAATTCTTTTAACCTTCTTTCTTTCTCCTGTTGCTGTTCAGGGGAAGGCGCTTTCACAACTGCCCGTATTTCCTCTGAAACATTTAGTAAGAAGAATTGTGAGTACCCACGGATATTTATCTGTTCGTCATAAAACTGGTTTTCTTCTTCTGCTATACGGTCAACTGCACCAGAGATCAACGTGTGACCCAAAGCATCTGCTTCCAGAAGGATACCAAAATGATCGTATGCACCTAAGTGAAAAGCATTGCAACCGATTTGCATAGCTAGTTCCGATAGCCGAGGGCAAGAAGCACCCCTTGCCCGACGGCATAATAGTTCATTCGGTTCAGTCTTCACTATAGTCCATCCCGGTGCGCCAACGAACAGACCGACAATCCATAGGTCGCGCAACAGCAGCCAGGGAGTATGGTGTAGTTCCTCATTTGATAAGGGTTGAGGTGGTTGGGAAATGCGACGGCAACCTTCAAGATCAAAGATACGGGTTAGGGCTAGTTCGATTGAATCTAAATTATTTGACTGGATGCATGTAGTATAATTTCGGGATTGAATAAACACCGCTAACTTCCTATTGTTTTGTCAAATGATTGGCTTTCCATACCATTCTTCTTCCGGCTTAAACCCGTATTCATAAATTCCTTTTAAACCCTCAACCTCGCAGATTGAACCAAAACATTCTTCCCAACGTCAAACATTATTCTAAGATTGCTCCGACGGCGATCGCAGTCCAGCTTTCACAGACGATTCCAGTCAAATATCAACCTTCACATTTACCATATACCTTCGAGCAAATTGTCTGTATTTGTATGATCGCCAATCTCAGACCACATTTTTTCAACATCTAACTCTCGATCAAATCCAGCAGGTTGGAAGTACAACAGCCGCGCCCCATCAGCTTCTAGCTGTTGTGGCAAGGTGTATGCTAGGTAAAGTGGATTATTCTGATGCCAGTAGTCCCAATAGCGGAGCGAACCGATGAGAGTTTGCCCTAGTGCTTCATCCTGAATTTCAAAGTTGCTTTTGCACAACTGTTCGTATTCAGATTCTGCTTCCTCTCTGGTTTCTCCGGACTGTCGCATCAGTGGTATTAATTCGGACTTTCTTCTTTGCCTTTCCTGATAGTTGTGGATGCGAATTCTCGCTACTGCCTGTAATTCAGAGGGCACATTCAGTAGAAAGAAATTTAGTCCACCTGTTCGCTCAGTCACTGGTTCGTCGTAAAACTTCATTTTTTCTACGTCATAGCAGTCTAGATCGCCAGAGGCGAAAGTCCGTCCAGAAGCATCCGCTTCCAGTATTACTCCCCAAGTGCGGTCATACACCTTGTAATGAAAGGTATTGCAACCAGTCTGCATTGCCAGAGACGATAACCTGGGACGAATGGTATCTTTGGCTCTTCGGCAGAGTAGCTCAGATGGCTGTGTCTGGACAATTGTCCATCCCTGATTACCAACAAACAAGCCAATAACCCATAAGTAGGGCTCTATTTCCCAAGAACGGCTGAGCAGTGTTTTCATGACTGGCAAAGAGTTTTGGGGCAGAGGTGGCTTAGGAATGCGGCGACAACCTTCCTGTTCAAAAATGCGAGTTAAAGTTTGCTCGAGCAAATCTAGATTATCTGTGCAAACACAGGTGTTGCAATTTGAGTATTCCAGAACCATAAAGCTCCCCAAGTGAAGTTTTTGAAGTCCCCTTTTAAATAGTTGATGATAAAGTCGTAATTGCTTTATTAACCGTGATGTCATTGTTCATTAATTAGCTTTAGATCCCATTCTTCTTCCGGCTTAAACCTGTATTCATAAATTCCTTGTAAATCCTCAACTTCACTGATAAAACCGTTTAGGGTTTTGCTTTCCTGACTAGATAAACTCCAGATTTCTTATGTACAAATCCGTGTACATAAGAAATCGACGGTACTTCCTTCATAGGAAGTGCTGAAGTTGTTTTTTAAACCGCATCTACCAAATCTTCATTTTCCAATGAATTCAGAAATGTCCAAAGTTGGAGATCAGTAAAATCTGGGATGACCATAAATGCACCAGTTGCTGTCAAAATTTGTGGATCGTGGGTGGAGGCAATACCAACGGTACGAATACCTGCACCCACGGCAGAACGAATGCCTGAGGATGAATCTTCTAGGGCGATCGCCTGTTCTGCTGTCAGTGCCAATCTATGTAAAGCAGCTTCGTAAGGCGCAGGATCTGGTTTACCTGCAATGCAATCCTCTGCTATAACGACTGTATCAAAAGCTTCTTTTATATTCAATACTTCTAGCATGAAGTAGACATTTAATTTTGGCGCATTTGTGACTAAAGCACGTTTGAGGTGGTGTGTTTCCGTCCATGCCAATAATTCAGAGAATCCACTCATCGGTTTGAGATAAGGAGCTTTTTGACGAAAAAGAGCTTCTTTTTCATCAGCTAATTTTGCCCCAGCTGCCGGTGATAACTGTGGTAAGATATCCTTGACAATTTCCGGATTCTGCCTTCCGCTAATCCGAGATTTGTAGAATGCTTCGTCTATTTCTATACCATAACCTAAAAGCATTTCCTGCCAAACTAGGTAGTGTGTAGGGTCAGTGTTGACAATCGTTCCATCTAGGTCAAAAAGAATTGCAGCTAGCATGGTATATAAAGTATTGTAAAGTTTATTTACATAGTTTACATTGTTTCTTCTCTTTAAAGGTTATGTCTGCGTTAACAAAGAAAAATTGGTGTAGGCTATCCAAGATCACTCGCGATCGCCCAATTAGATCATGTCCTGTAAATTAACCTTCATTCCGTCGTAAACGCTCACGCTACTCTTGATGTCGCTTCTAGCCTGTTTAAAGTGTATTTAGCTCTGGTTTTCAGAATGTTCAATTGATCGACTCGCGCCAATAAACAGTCTAGCGTGGCAGTTTCATCAGGTGATAGTTGGTTTTCCTGCATTCGAGCTAGCAAATCGTCCAATTGAGCCTGATCTCTTAAAGCCAGAGCAGTTTCTGCTAAGGCTTGTAGTTCATTCAAGTTCAAACCCGTCAAGATTTCAACATCTGCTATCGATGTATTTGTCAACTTATGGTATGTTTCTAAGTCTAACAATACTCCGACTCGCTCTCCCTGTTGATTGGTGACGTACTGTACTGACTGAGACATACAGTTTTCTATTTTTTTTGACTTGGATAACAAAAATATGATAGCAAAAACCGCTCCTACTGTGTGTTCTTGGGTTTAATGTGGATAGCCTACCTTTGTATAAACTATTTGGTAATTTGGTCAATTTTCCAACTGACAAAACAATTGATATGTTGTCATCCTGAGAATGTCAGCATTCTGATTTTTGCTTTGATAGGGATCATCCAATGTCATCCACCGAAAAATCTTTTCTTGTCGATGCACTAGCGGTACAGATTTACGACTCTCAAGCCGAACTAGCACTTTCTGTCGCAGAAATTGCCCAACAACATTTACAACAAACTCTTCAGCAACAAGAGACTGCGGCTGTATTGCTAGCAACAGGCAATTCCCAGATAAAATTTCTTGATGCTTTGATTGCCTTGGGTGGAGTCGATTGGTTGCGGATAACTTTGTTTCATTTGGATGAATATTTAGGAATTTCCGCTGATCATTCTGCAAGTTTTCGCCGCTACTTGCGCGAACGTGTTGAACACCAAGTGACTCCAAAGGAATTTCACTATATACAAGGTGATACAACGCAACCAATAGCTGAGTGCCATCGCTACACCAAACTGCTACAAGCACAACCAATTGATTTGTGCTGTTTGGGTGTGGGAGAAAACGGACACTTAGCTTTCAACGATCCAGCAGTAGCAGATTTTCATGATACATACACAGTAAAAATTGTCAAGCTAGATATTGCAAACCGCCAACAGCAAGTCAAACAAGGTCATTTTGCCAATATAGAAAGCGTACCGCAGTATGCTTTTACTCTTACTCTCCCAATAATTTGTTCTGCTAAAAAAATTATCTGCCTTGCACCAGAACAACGTAAAGCAAAGGTAGTACAACAAATATTGCAAGGCGAAATTACTACGAATTGTCCGGCTTCTTTTCTCCGGAGACAAGCGCAAGCAACACTATTTTTAGACACAGAATCTGCGGAGCTTATCAAGAATTAGGTGTGAAAAAAGAGAATTCATACAGCAGAATATATTCGTCAGGAGTCAGAAGTCAGAAGTCAGAAGTCAGAAGGGCTTATAATCTGGCTTTAAGCTCTTAGTGTTTTACTTCATTTACTTGCAATGTACTATAAG
>JAQYWO010000045.1 GCA_029379215.1 Rhizonema sp. PD37 | reverse complement strand
GTCAATTTTACTTTCTACCATTTTTTTGTACCCAAATCATATTCCGGACGAGTCTATTGGATGTGTTGGGCGTTGCGGAACGGCGTGACTGACCAAAGACAGATTTGTACTAAGGTCATTTTGACGGCAAATTATTTGTACCGAGAGTTTTTCTTTTAACGGTTGCTCATTAGTTTCAGTCTGTGGCTTAATTGGTGTTTCAACTTGTTTCGAGGTCTTTGAACGTTGCTTTTTTAATGTTGTAGGCATTTTTTTATGTCAGAATAGCTGACATAATGCTGCGTAAGCAGCTTGCAAAAAAAAGAAATGGCGATACGGATGTGCGCCGTGGCCGCAGGCATCGCACGGGAGCGTTTGTCCTATGCCCACTCGCCAATTATGGCAAGGTTGAAGCGGGAGCGATCGCCACATCAAAATCTCAATTAATTGGTGTTAATGAACAACGAAAACTCGACTGCGTGCGCGAGAAGAAGCAACATACCACAATTGATTGCACTCTCTCACTTTTTTGTTTTTATTCAAGTCAAGTCCATCTATTCCCACTTCATCAAAAGTGCTGCCTTGACTATTATGCACGGTAAGCGCATAACAATTGCGGATATCAGCAAATACTTCAAGATGGTTATAGTAGGCTTTCCATAGTGAAGGATTCTTCTTGGCATTCCGCAACAACCTGGCATTATCTTTCTTATACTTTTTGGTATCATCTTCATGTAAGATGTATATTTGACGAATTGTTCCTTCATCCGTCGCTATTTTCAATTGCCAAGCTTTGTAACCAGCATATTTGTCTTCGCAAAAGTCTAATATTTCAACTTCTGTTGAAGTTGGTAGAATGATAGTTTTTCCATCAGGAGCCGTAACTGGATTTCTTGTGATTAGACTTTCACCTACAATAAATCTGGGGGCGTTTTCTCCATAGATTTTTGCTCGTATCTTTGCATTGTAGTAATCCACTTTCTTGTTAGTCCAGCACAAAATCCGAAAGCAGTCAGGGTTTTGAGCAAAATTTTTCAACACTTTTTTGAACGCATATCTCAACAAGGTACTCTCTTTTACCATGAATGCTCCATTAGTCTTATCAGGCAAATACCTTGAAATAGGTTTGAAAGCTTTTCGGCTTTTCACCGATTTTCTACAAGCTGTGACAAATTCTAGTAATGGACTATCAGTTCCTTGACGAACAACTTGAGTTAAAATCGCTTTATTGGGTACACTGAAGGAAAGCGATTTAACTTCGTTGACTGGAGGCAACTGGGCTGGATCGCCCATAAGAATTAGTTGCTTATTTATGATTAATGACCGACTGATGCTTTCAGTAATCCAATACCAAAGCTCTTTATTGACCATACTGCATTCATCAAGGAAAACGAGGTCAAATAAACTGAGCATGGAAGGCGCAGTTTGTTCTAAAACTTTATCGCCTCCCCTTCTTACCAATCCTAGTCCCAAAAATTGATGAATTGTGAAGAAATCTACTCCGTAGATATTATTTTTTGATGCCATACGTTGCAACACTCTAACTGCTTTGTTGGTTGGTGCAGTCAGGGCAATTCTCTTTCCTTCACCAATAAGTATTTTGATTAATTGAAAAATGATAGTTGATTTTCCAGTTCCAGCGTATCCAAGCAAAAGAAAAAGGTTTTTAGTGCTTCTCAGAAATTCGCTCATCAACTCGAGAGCTTTAGTTTGTTGAGTTGTGAGAGTAAACGAAGCAGTTTGTAAGGTTTGAATCATTTCGGCTTTTCCACTATGTTTTTAATCAAAAACACAGCGTTAGCTGTTCTAACCTTCTCCACTGCAATTTGAATTTTCAATTTATAGCAATAGCTAAGCTGAATAAATTCGACAGTATTGAAACATACCGTTCGTCAAAGCGAATTTATTCGTTTATTTCGTCAGTTCAAAGAGCAGTTCTTTGTAGAGTTGCAGGGGAGAAAAACAGCTTTTCATCAACTCTTTATCTCCCCTGCTCAAGAACTGCTTATTCAAATTGTATTGACTTTAAACGTACTTCTATTCCTTCTTCTTAACCTGCTTTTTGTAACACCGATGAAATCACCTTGGCAGTTTGAGTTGGTTGTTCTTTCAATCTTTCCTTGATTTGCGATCGCAACCAAGATACAGGTGCATCTTTGCCACGTACTTTCTGAGCAATGTTTAGTTCCTTGGCTATCTTGCGTGCTGGGCGGAGTTGTAGCTTCTCAATGTCAATTAAGCGAAGCGAGTTATTAGCAAGTGCGGTAGTTTCTGGGATGGGTAAGGAGGCACTTTTGGAATGAGCCATTTCAATCACGTTCGGTGGCTGCTCGTTTTCATCTTTTACGGGGCTGATGGTTTCGGTGAGCCATTCGAGTGTAGCAATGACAGGAGTGGATTGTTCTAGTTCAACAGTTGAAGAAGCCAGTAGCAGTTGAGGTTTAACCTTGGTGTGTTTTGGTTTGTTTTGGCGATGCTCCACAGTTGACAGCATCCACGGATCGGGTATTAGTTCCATGTCAATCGGACAAAGTGGTTCTTTAGTTGGCAGGATTTCAAAGATTGAGAACTGACTTAGGCTGACGGCTTTTGGTTTTTGGTGCTGTATAGCAATGGATACGAATGTGATGAAGTCAAATGTGATGATGAAGATGAACGAGACTGCGATCGCGTTAAATAGCAGTGTTAAGAAATCTTGAGCGTTCATTGTGTAAATCCCTATGGTGTACTCCCAGCGTGTAGCGAGTGCCGGGTTTTCATGACTCATATCCCCGTTAGGGGGGTTTGTAGCTGTTCGTTAGTATAAAAAATAGCTTTTATACTGTCCGTTTACTTCAAGGTGATCTGAGATTTCGTCTTATTGACGACTGAATAGGTGTTTCAGGCTTTTCTCAAATTAAAATTGCAACTTAGTATCAGAATCCGGTTTAATTTTTAAACAAGGTATTGTGTTGTAAGGCGCATTCTTGACGAAGTCTGTAACGCAGCATTATTAAGGGGTTGGAGCATTACCAGTAACGCTCCAACCCCATGTACCTGTTCAAAAATCAAATAGCAGTCCGATAGTTCATTTGAACTATCCTAGACAAAGAAAACGGAAGATGAAAAATAGCCGAAAAAAGCTGTAATCCTTACCAAGTATAGATTTTAGGAAATTTGAGGAGATATCAAATGCAGGAGAGAACGCACAGTTTATATTCATACTAAATGCATGAAAAGCACGTGGAAACACAGAGGAACACTTCTAGAAAGATAAATTAGAGTAGAAAATAATTGTTCGCTTGACCCCAGACTTCAATATAGTTCGGATCAGAAATTTGCTTTTTTTAGCTTGCAGGGGTGCATTTTAGTTGGGGGCTGCTGAACAGCTTGAAGAGGTATCATAGTACGCTCTTCTATCTTTGAACAGTTAGAAATCGCTTCTAATAGGGTATGGTAATGCGGAAAATGGTAAATTTACAATGCTGCTGGCATGAATTTGCTTTGGTCGGTGTTTTCAGGACTTTCCATTAAAGAAGCAGCAATTATACTCAGAACTTCATATTTACGTGTGATGGGCATGGACTTGACAAGCGATCGCAAATCAACTGTTTGTAGTGCTGATTCCCCACCAACGCACGAAAAATAATACATTTGCGCCTCGTTAGGGAGCGCAGCAACCAGAGCGAAAAGAGTTTCTGCCATCAAATCCTTACCATTTCTAAAATGGCTGATTTGACGCTCTTGCACCCCACTACTAAGTGAGAGTGATTTAGCGCTAATTTTAAACTTTTCTAACGTCTGGTTAAATGCGTCTCTGTAATGCATCTTTACATCATCAATGTACAATTAATTACTGTAGAATTGTATCATTCAACAATTAAGGGAGAAAATATAAGGAGTCATGGTGGATATACCAATGCTATCAAACTGAGCAAGGATTAGCTAGATCCAGATAAGAGTCCAAACTGTGTAAAAACGTTCGCTATATGACGATACACAAATATTGTAGCGCGAAGCAAGAGCGATCTTGAGAGTGGGTGTAGCAATCAAGCTATAAGCCTACTCGTTCGAGTGACCGAAAAATTAGCCCCAGTCTAGGCGGACAGGGGCACAGATATTTTTGAATACCAAGGTAATTATATCGTGAACATTGCAAAATCGAATCAGGATAAACAGCGATCATCCATTGGCGCGATCGCTACATGTGGGCAGATCTACTGCACTTACAAACAGACTTCGTATTCACACAAGAAATGGAAGTTTGGGCAATACGGTTCGGATAAGCAGGGGAAGCAGGGGAAGCAGGGGGAGCAGGGTAGGAAAAAACCAAATGTCTATCAACTCTTTCCTCCCCTGCCTCTTTACTTCCCCTGCCCCCCCTGCCTGCCTCAACAGATAAATTCCTTAACCGAACCGTATTGGAAGTTTGGCTGGTTCGTGACTTTTGAGGAGGTGCAGTAGCCATGTCACACATTCTTCAAAATGAACAAGCCAACTCAAAAATTCAAGGAAAGTTTTACCCTCTTCAGCGAGAAGAATGGTTATACGCTTGTCGCGAACTGACACAAGCACAACTAGCTGTTTTGTACTACATACGCACTACAGACCCGTATAACCAGGGAATTGATATCAATTGTGCCCAAATAGCTCGCTTGCTTTCCACACCGGAACGTATAGTCCACAGGCAAACAGTAAGCCGTGCTTTGAAAGAATTAGATGAAAAAAGGTTTATTGACCTTGAACTACTACAAGTCAAAGCTAAGGTAAAAGCAAAGGGAATATGGTGTGGTGAAACACCAGGGTGTGATGAGACACCAGGGTGCAATGAGACACCGCAGGTGATCGCTACGCACCGTGATCGATCACCACGCACCACGATCGATCACTACACACCACGATCGATCACCACGCACCAAGCGAAGTCTGAAACCTCTACAGAGGAAGAGTTTCCTCGCTCTAAGATTAATAAGACTAATTTAGACTCTCTCTCAGACATGCCTTCATGCGAGAGAGAGGATTTTGAAAAATTTGTCAGGGAAGAGTACCTGAGAACCGAAGGCAAAAAAATCAGGAGTTTCACTGCGTTTGTGCAGCGAGAACACTTTCAGGAATGGTACGCATTGTGGAAAAATCGCCCAGATGCAGTAAAAGCTTTACAAAATGCCTTATGGGAAAGTGATGAAAGGCGTCAGGAATGGCTAGACAAAATTCGCATCCTTGGCTTTATGGGTTTCATTTGCGAGAACGGGTTTAAAGATTTAGAACGGCTTGCCTTTTACGAATGGGCTGAGGAAAAGGGCATTATTTGGGAGGCTGAATTATGATTCAGTTACCGCAACTTCCGTCATTGCCTGTTCGCTCTTCTAATGAGGTGGGACCAAATGGAAAGGAAATATTTTACCCCGAATGGAAATGCTTCTGCTGTAGGGACTCTGGCATAGTCGATCCACACCTAGCAAAGCTTGTCGTAGCAGACTACAACCGGGATCGCGATCGCCTTCCCCTCTGCCAAAAGTCAGAATGCAGTGCCTTTAAAAAGTGGACTGGTATCCCGTTTGAGAATTTGGATACTCGCTTTACTCCTTCTATATGCCAGGAACTAGACCGAATTCATCGCTCTGACTGGCATCAAACAAAAGGGAAGCTATTTGAACAAGCAAAACAGCTCGTTAAAGATGTCACTAACGCTAAAAGTATTAGGCTTCGCGATCGCACCACTGCTGAGGAGGTGATTTCCCAACATCGCCATCAAGATGTGTTGAATGGGTGGGGAGTGGAGCCTTATACCGATGAGGAAAAGGAATTTGTAGCAGCTTGTAAAAAGGCTCTGGATAATGCTTAACACAGATGTCAGGAAAGAGGCAGAGGAGCAGGGGGCAGGGAGCAGGGGAGAAGACCCCATTCATTTATGGATGGGCTTGAAGGGGGATGGAGAGAAAAGGGGAGGTTCCACGAATAAATACGTTCGCATGAAACCAAATTGCAGGGATACAGGGGACTACAAATTTTTTCGATTTTTTTTCTTTTCCCCCTTGCTCCCTGCCCCCTGCTCCCCTGCATGATTTGGTCAGGGCTTAGCCAACTGGACTTGTGCAGTGGAGTGGGAGCCGGGTTTGCCATGTCAGGACTGATCACAGGATTCCAACTTATCGGAGTTGCTGAAATTGACGAGTACTGTAGCGACATTCTCAAGAAACGCTTTCCAGGAGTCCCTAACTATGGTGATGTACTTCGTCTTCACCAATGTTGCGGATATCTCAAACCAGACATTATCACGGCATCGCCACCATGTCAGCCCTTCTCAACTCAAGGAAAACGCAGAGGAGCCGCCGACGAACGAGATTGTATCCCATCCGTTTTGGGAGCGATCGCCCGATTCCAACCCCAATTTTGGTGTATAGAAAATGTTACCGGATTACTCACCTGTCCCAGCTACCCAGGACAACCTACCGGGTCATATTTCCGAGGAGTCCTTAGAAAGATTGCCGAGTGCGGGTACGATGCGGAATGGCTACGTGTATCCTCAGGACACTTTGCCGCCCCCTTCCGTCGAGAGCGGTTATTGCTGGTTGGATTCTCCAGGAGCCTTGTCTTCAAGCACGAGCCGCTCCCCTGGACAGAGCAAGCTCGAAGCTTCATTGAAGAGCAAAGGATTACTGCACAAAGGCGAGGTGTTAAACCCGGCTATCCTGAGCGAGTGGTACAGTCTACCGCCGACTTACCTCGATCCCTTGGAGTTAAGAACGGCTGCCCAATTGTTAGAAGACAGCGAGCAGCAGCGGGAAATTTGCTTGACCCCAGAGTCGCTTTCTTGGTCCTCCGACGGGTCTTGTATTTGTCCCAACTGTCAACAGGTGGTTAGTGTTGATGATAGTTGCAGTGCTTGTGGTTGTGAGATTTCGCGCTCATTAGTTCTAGAGGAAAGTGAACAGCATTCTTTAGAAAAAGAGGATTCCAGCTTAACGGACTCACTAACAATAGTTCTAGAGGAAAGTGAACAGCATTCTCTAGAAAAAGAGTATTCCGGCTTAACGGACTCACCAGCAATAGTTCTAGAGGAAACTCAACTGCATTCTCTAGAAAAAATCTTTGAGCAGAAAGCTCCGCAAGAAACCAACTCCCATATTCAAGTAATTTCAAGCTCCAGTGGCTCTTTGTACCGCTACTTGAAAAATGTGAAACTAAAATCAGGTGAAATTGCATCTTACCCTCGTGTTTCAGCAGTGCGTGACCCGGATAACTTGAAACACTGGTATTGGGGGTACAACTACAAAGTCTTAGAGGACGGCTCGTGGAAAACAAAGTCACATAGTGTCCAAGGAGTTCGAGTAGTTGGTGTGCGGCGCATGATTGAGAACAATGCACCAATTGCAGCGATTAGAGCCTTTATCAAAGTTCTAGAGGATGACTTATCTAATTCTTTAGAAAAAGAGATTGATGAAATTGAATCTCATTCTCAAGAAAAAGTTCTAGAGGACGGTTCATCGAATTCTCTAGAAAGACCGCTTGCAAGCGGCAGCCTATACCGATACCTTAAGAATAAAAAGCTGAAGTCGGGGGCGATCGCTTCCTACCCGCGAGTGGAAGGTGTGCGTGACCTTAATAATCCAAATCATTGGTATTGGGGGTATTCGTATGAAGTGCTGCAGGATGGGGAGTGGAAAGGGCGAAGTCTTTCGGTTAAGGCGCATAAAGTTTCAGCAGTGCAGGCAATGATTGATAGTCATAAGCCTGTATCTACAATTAAAGCTTTCATTGAAGGCAGCCCTGCATTATAAGTGTTGGAGTTATTACTGGAGTTTAGACTAGTTTGCGGTGCGAAACTCAAAACTTATACAGTGATTAAGATACATGAGATATGAGATGTATAGACCCTCAACAACCACATTTTGATTCGGGGATTTCTTAGTACAAATGAACTAAACAGACCAGCAAGGTAATTTAAAAGGTGGGATGAAGCTCTTAAGAAAAAGGGGTGGATCATCTTGACTGTAGTAGGTTTAATTGCCAGTCAACAAGTAGCATTTGCTGGAGATAGAAAAAGTAACATGACTGGTAGTGGTGGCGCATTCCTCCGAGTCGAGTGCAAAACCTTTTGTGATTTGAACCATAGCGTGGTTCTTGTCAGATTTTGGTGATCAACACGGGAACTCGTTTTAAGGCAGAAGGTTTGGAAACCAAGTGCCGCAATAACTTCGGGCATTTTCCTTCTTTTCCCTTCTGCCCTCTGCCCTCTGCCTTCTGCCTTGCCTCAACGAAAGATCACCAAAAGTTGCCAAGAACCCATAGCGTGACCAAATTTTGAACCAAAATATGGTTCAAATCACACCTTTGGAGGAAAAACCACTCTATCAGTTAATGTTATTCCCAACAAGAAAAACCGTCCAATTAGTTACCTCAGGTTTAATGTAGAAGTTGGCAACAATAACGAAACATTAGAACAGGTATTCATCATCCAAACAATCAATGCCAGAGTCGAAAAGGAATTAGTCGGGATATACAATGCAGCAGTATTTATAGCGGTTCTCGCTTGTGTGAAATACAGCGTGGGAGGCAGGGCTATTTATGCTTCAGAATTTTTCTCAAGTTTTGGTTCAAAGCACAATATAACCGCTAAACTCTTACCCATTTCAACACCTTAGGGTCTTTATTGTAACGGTAGGTAAAGCCGTCCTTGCCAGTAATAGACTTACCTTGGCTTGCTCTGCTTCTAATATTGGCAAGTGAATATTGCGTTAATATCTGCATTTGTTTATGAGAAAACCCTTCAATTGTACCTGTTACTATCCCTATTTCTGGTTGAGTTTGGGATTCATTATTAGGAAAATCATCTATTGTTATTTGAGCATTGTTAGAGGGAGCAGTGACAATTTCTTTTGCTTTTCGCAATTGATAATCTTGTACAGTTAAAAGTTGCCAACTAGAATCTAGTGAAAGTTCCAGAACCCATTGATGATAATTAAATAGACTTTTTCTATGTCCAACACTGATAAAAGTTGTTTTCTTTGATTGTAACTGTTGATATAAATTCCCTTCATTTTCCAAATCTAAAGCACTCGTTGCTTCATCTAATATAGTAAAGCTAGGAGAAGTAACTAATAATCGTGCGAAAGCCAGGCGTTGTTGTTCACCCAAAGATAATATGTTCTCCCAAGGAACTTCTGTATCAAAACCATCAACTCGACTTAGTAAGTTTTGCAGGTTGACTTGTTGCAAAACTTCTTCAAGTTCTGTTTCGGTCATTTGACGATTCGTAGTAGGATAGAGTAACTGTTCGCGTAGAGTTCCTAAGATTATATAAGGACGTTGGGGTAAAAATAAGACTTCTTCTAGCGGCGGTCGTATCAGACGACCAGTACCTGCGTTCCACAAACCAGCAATCGCTCGTAGGAGAGAACTTTTGCCTCTACCACTGGGTCCAACGATTAGTAAACCTTCTCCAGGTTGAACTGACAGTGATAAATCTTCAACGATTACTTGTTCATAATTAGGCGTTTGTAAAGTTACATTCTCAAATGCAAAGTGATTTTCTTCTACTATTTTAATAGTACTAACTTTCTCTAGTTGTTTAGTAACAGCTTCTAAAGCATTTGAAAACTCAGCTAAACGTTCAGCATAACTGGAAAATCGTCCGGAAGTTCCAAATTCATTGATTAATTCTGCTAAAGCATTAGCAAATAGATTGCAGGCTATAGCCGCTTGAGTAACTTCTCCGAATTCCATTTCGCCTTTTAGCTCTAATGGTCCAAGTACTATAAATGGAAATATTTGGATAGCCGCCTGATATCCCCTCTTAAAAATGTCTTGATTTCTCTCCCAATTTATCTTACTATGAGCATTTTTTAGCAGATGACTAAATTTTCGATGGATGATATTTAATTCTTGGCTTTCTCCCTGGAAAAAGGCTATAGACTCAGCGTGATTGCGAACATGAGTCAGGCAATAAGTATAATCTGCTTTAGATTCGAGTTCATCTTGATTAATCTTAATCAATTCTTGATTTAAGTAGATAGCAATTAGATTGCCTATAATAGTATAAGTAATTAAAATTACTGCAACTTGCTGAGAAATTGACCAAAGAACTATTAAAAAAGCTGTCATTTCTAGTACTTTCTCCAGGAAAGTAGCTGAAAAACTGAGAGCATTGCTGGCAAGCGGTTCTATTTCTTGTGATAGACGTTGATCTGGATTATCTACATCAGACTTAAAATTGATTTTATAATAGGCTCGATTACTTAAATATTTTGATAAAATTTGATTATTTAGCCATTGGTACCAATCTAGAGCAATTTGCTTTCTGATAAATTTAGAAAATCCTATCAATAGCGTTACCAAGATCAAGGCAACGCCGTAAAGGGCTAACATTTTAATAAACTTATCTAGATCTTTCTCTCCAATAATAATATCGAGTAAATAGCGATTAACAAAGCTATTAAAAACAGTTACACCTACAAGTGCAATTATTAATAAGACCAACACAAAGAGCATTCCCCAAGCACGAATCACGTCTGAAAATGCTCTTCCCTCTGGCTTTGTAGGGTACCAGTAAGGACTTGCGATCGCTTTTACATTCTCCCAAAATTGAGTAAAAGCTGAAGAAGTATTTGTTAAAGGTTGATTGCGAAAAACTTGGGTTTGCATATTCTGAAAATAAACCTGAAATCTTTTGTAACCAAATCTAGTCTTAATATATAGGTTCTTGTCCAATTTTGGTGATCAACACGGAAACCCGTTTTAAGGCAGAGAGCAGGAGGTAGAAGGCAGAAGGCTTGTAACCCTTGTTTAGCAATGACTTCGGACATTTTCCTTCCTTTCACTTCTGCCCTCTGCATAGCTGCCTTGCCTCAACCAAAGCTCATCAAAAGTTGCCAAGAACCAAGTTATGCTTTCCGCTCCGGACAAATTATCCAACGGAAGACAATTCATATAAGGCATATTCTCATTTTCACAAAGGATTTAGCCAAGCTTCGTACGCTAGAATCGTATCTGTAACAGTAAGCGATCGCTCACCCTGACTGTAATGAAGTACGCAAAGATATAAGTGGGAAACATCATTATCTTGTGCCATTTTTTTGATTTTTTCTACTTGTTCTTCAGTCGCCTGTCCGTTTTCAACATATCTGTCTACAAACTCACTAAATTTGATTGAAATCGGATTCACCTTGATTTTTGTTTCCCCCTTTAAGTACTTCTGAGCCATATCTATCAGCATGAATGGTTCTTGGGCATTTCCTGGAGCAAAGGTAACAATCTGCCCATGACCTGCTGCTGTCAAATGATCATCAAGTTCTTTGAGTATAGCTTCTACAAAATCAAGTCCCCAGATGCCAGCAGCAGAATGCAGATAGTGGGTCATTCCCTGTGGTGTCGGCTCGAAAGGCGGATTAGAGATTATATAATCAAAGCGATCGCCACGTACTGGTTTCCAGATGTCGCTCACATCACCATCCCTAATTTCGATCTTGCCTTCTAGACCGTTAGTGAGAATGTTGAAGCCAGCAAAGTTCTTCGCGCGGGGATTGATTTCAAGAGCAGTGACATAAATTGCTTCTGCTCTAAGTGCACCAATAGACAACACGCCCGATCCAAGACCGATTTCCAGCACCCTTGCATCAGTAATCTTTTCCTCTATAATTTCATCGAGAAAAAACTGCTGCTCAGGATGTAAAGGAAAGACTTGATCTGGCTGTTGGTAGCTAACTTGGTCGGTAGCAACTGTATATTCTCCTGTGAGCTTTGAAGAAATGATACTAATGCGTTGATTACAAAAATTTGCTCTGGTTAATTCGTTTATCATCGTAGTACTTATTTCAATTTTTACGTTCTATAACAAAATCTTGCATGATCAAGGCATCAATTGCCGTGCGTTTAAAGGTTGAAATGGCATCCCTAGGCGAGCAGACTATAGGCTCACTATCATTAAACGATGTATTAAGGATTACAGGAACCCCTGTGCGCTGTTCAAATCTTTTTATTAATCGGTAGTAACTGGGGTTAAGTTGTTTTTCCACTAATTGTACTCTTGCAGTTCCATCGACGTGAACGACGGCAGGAATTTTTTCTATTTTTTCAGGTCGTACCGGACAAGTAAATAGCATATACTTTAGACTTTCACTCTTGCGACCAATTTCAAACCATTTTTCGGCTTTTTCAGCTAAAACGCTAGGGCCAAAAGGTCGGAAATCTTCTCGGTGCTTTACCTTCTGGTTGAGTAGTTCCCGAGTAGTAGCGTAGCGCGGATCGGCTAACAAAGAACGATTACCGAGAGCACGAGGACCAAATTCCATACGATCTTGGAACCAGCCAACGACCTTACCATCTGCTACCATATCAGCCGCTTCGATCGCACTATCTATTGAGCGTCTGGAAGTTAAACCAGACTCTTCAATTGCCAACAGAATTTCCTCACTAGTAAACTTCGGTCCTGTATGCGGGGTGAGTTGTGCAGTATGAACTTTTTGTTGATTGCATCGCGTATGATAAGCGTAAAGAGCCGCACCAACGGCGGTTCCGGCATCATGCGGAGCTGTTGGAATAAAGATATTTTTGAATGGTCCTTTTTCTTTAATTAACCAGTTAGTAACGCAGTTGAGCGCTACTCCTCCCGAATAGCAAAAGTTATTCGATGGACAGAGGCGGTAAAGGTTTTCGACTAAGTGAAGCACAGCTTGATCGGTAAATGCTTGTAAAGAAGCTGCAATGTCTTTGTGATGCTGTTCTATCGGTTCATTTTTCTTTCTACTTTTACCTAGTAGTGCTTCTAAGAGTTCAAATTCGCTAATGCGAAAGCGAAGAACCTCTTTTTCTAAGGTAAAGTCTTTATCTGTTATTCGTGCAAAGTGAGAAAATACTGCTTGCATGGTTTCGCTCTGCCCATAAGCTGCTAGTCCCATGACTTTGCAAGCATCGTATTCCGAAAAACCGAGGAATTGAGCCAGTTTTTCCCACAAAAAACCTAAAGAATGAGGATATTGGATTTCATGTAATACACCGAGCCTATTCTCATTACCATAGGCCATAATCGAAGAGGCATTTTCGCCAATACCATCAATGACTAAAATTGCTGCTTCTTTTAATCCAGAAGGGAAAAATGCGGAAGCTGCATGGGCTAAATGATGGGGAACCCAGACGAGTTTTTCTGCTGCTTTATCACCAAAAGCTTGGGTTAAAGAAAGCTTGACTTGTTCCAAACCTAAAAGAAATGTTTTTTCCCCTTCTTTACTCCCCCAATCTCCTGGAATACTAATTGGGTCAATTTCAAAACTCTTCTCGCGAAGCTTAGGGTCAAAAGAAAATGCAATTAAATCGATATCTTCAATATCTAAATTGGCATCTCTGAGACAAAAATTAATGGATTGAATTGGGAGAATGTGAGGATTATCAATGTACGCGTTTTTGCCATGTTTATAGCGATTAAATCTTTCCTCTTCAACTGCTGATACGATTTGACCATCAATAACACAAGATGCCGCTGATTCATGATAAACCGAGTTGATACCTAAAACAATCATATGTAGTTTCTTAAGTAAGTGGTTGTAAGGAATTATTTGCCTCCTGAATGCAAGCTCTCAACTCTTCGGCCAAAACCTGAACGTGGGGTTGAGTCATCATCGTAATATGGTTGCCAGGGACAAAATGGATATTGACAGGTTCGGCAGAAAACTCGCCCCAGCCCCAGACCACATCCTGTAAAATCTTAGAAGGTAACTCACTAGCAGAGTCCTCAACAGAAGCCTCGCTGGAGCGCAAGAGAGCAATTCGGGTTGGATAGACCTGTTGTGGTGGCACATAATCAACGAGATGGTTAGCTTTGAAAACTTGTACTAAATGATTAAGCTGCGTGGTTTCAGCGTCAGGAGGCAGGATATTAACCATTTGAAAATGCTGTAGAACGTATTTCAGTTGCTCCTTTGGAGCTAAACATTGGAGAGTCTCGTAAGAAATATCCAAATTCTTTGCAAATGCAAGTTCTAGTGCTTTGGCAAACTCAAACAGCCATTTAGTATCATCCCAACCAACACCTATGTGCTTTTTCTGATAACTCGGTGCTTTAGTATCAAGAATGGCAACTAAAGCAACCACATACCCCTGATGAAGTAACTGTTGCGCCATTTCAAAAGCTACTTTACCTCCGAAAGAATGTCCTCCTAAAAAATACGGGCCTTGGGGCTGAACAGTCTGTATTGCTTGAATATAATGGGCAGCTATATCTTCAACTCGGGTGATTGGCTGCAATCCTCCATCCAAATCATTTGCTTGGAAACTGTAGAACGGTTGGTCTGAACCTAGATAACGGGCTAAGTTATACAAGTAGAAAGGATAGCCACCAGCTCCTGGAAGACAGAAGAAAGGCAAGTTAGAACCGTTTGGCTGAATTGCTACCAAGGGAGAGCAACTTGAAATAACCGAATCTCGTTGTAGGATAGTCGCTAACTGTTCAATAGTTGGATTTTGGAACAGGGTGACTAAAGGAATATCTTTAAGTAGTTGTTGTTTTATTCGAGATATCAAATAAGTAGCTAAAAGGGAATGACCACCAAGGTCAAAAAAGTTATCTTGTACTCCTACCTTGTCAACCTTGAGAATCTTTGACCAAATTTGCGTTAATTCCACTTCAAAATTGTTGCGGGGTGCAACAAATGTGTCCGAATCACTACTCTGGGAAGGTGTTCTCAATGCTCGGTGGTCTACCTTACCGTTGGGGGTGAGGGGCAGGGTTTCCAGCATCACAAAAGCATTGGGCACCATATACCCAGGTAGTTGATCGAAGAGGAACTGACGCAGCTGACTGATTGTGGGAGTATGCTGTTGATCCGGCACCACGTAAGCGACTAAGCGTTTATCCCCCGTCGTGTCTTCCTTAGCGACCACACAACATGCCTGCACATCGCCATATTGGCTGAGTACTGCTTCTATTTCTCCCAACTCAATGCGGAAGCCCCGCACTTTCACTTGATTATCAATACGTCCTAAGTACTCAATATTACCATCACTTAAGTAACGTGCTTTATCCCCAGTTTTATAAAGGCGGGAACCAGGGTTGGTACTAAAGGGATTCGGGATGAATTTTTCTTTGTTTAACTCTGGTCGATTGAGGTAACCTCGTGCTAATCCCGCACCGCCGATGTGCAACTCTCCCGATATACCTACAGGGACTGGCTGTAAATATTGGTCAAGGATGTAGATAAGCGTGTTAGAGATTGGGCGACCGATGCTCGGTGATTCACTCGTCCCTTTTTTTATCAAGGCAAATGTAGAGTAAGTGGTGTCTTCTGAAGGACCATAGAGATTGAAGACACGCTGGATTGTACTCTGCTGATATATTTGCTGCACAAGTTGATTTCGGAGAGATTCTCCAGCTAAATTAACTGTGCATACTTGCGCAGGTAAATTATTCTCTCGAATTAACTCAGTGATCACAGAAGGAACTGTATTAATTAGAGTGACTTGGTTAGCAGTAGTCATCTTGGATAAATGTAAAGCATTTTTAGCTAAAATGATTTTTCCTCCCAAGCTTAGAGTCACAAACAACTCAAAAACTGAGAGGTCAAAACAGATAGAGGTAGAAGCTAAGACACCAGCAAGCTCATTGGGTGTAAAAACGGATTGTGCCCAACTTACTAAAGCAACTGGACTTCGATGCTCTATGGCTACTGCCTTTGGTCTACCTGTAGAGCCAGAGGTATAGAGTACGTAGGCAAGGTTTGATGACTTTACCTCGCAGGCGTGGAGAATTTCGTTTACTGGGGCACACTTCTGCAAGTCAGTATCCAAATAGACAAGATGGAGTTTCTGTTCAGGTAGTCTGTCAAGCAGTTGTTTTTGGGTCAACAGCACTTTCACTTGAGCATCTTCCAACATGAAAGTCAAACGTTCTTGGGGATACTCTGGATCGAGAGGTACGTAAGCCCCGCCCGCCTTGAGAATGGCAAGTAGTCCCACCACCATTTCTATTGAACGTTCCACACAAATGCCGACCAGCACATCGGCTCCCACACCCACCGATCGCAAGTAATACGCCAACTGATTAGCCCGACTGTTCAACTGGTGGTAAGTAAGTTGTTGATTTTCATACATCAGTGCCACCGCATCTGGAGTACGCTCCGCCTGTGCCTCAAACAAGGAGTGGATACACTTTTCTTGGGGATAGTCAGTTTGAGTTTGATTCCACTCCACCAATAACTGCTGTTGCTCAACGGACGTCAACAAAGGCAATTGTGCTAGATGCTGCTGTGGGTTTGCAACAATTCCCTCAAGCAATGTCACAAAATGCTCTATCATCCGCTCGATAGTGCGTTTATCAAACAAGTCAGTATTGTACTCCCATACACCCGCCAGTCCGGTCGATGTGTTTTCTACTGCTAAAGTTAAATCAAATTTTGCAGTTGTCCTTTCTCCTAGCAATGGACTGACACTTAACCCAGTAAGCTCTACTTCAGACATGGGAGTATTTTGTAAGACAAACATCACCTGAAACAGAGGTGTATGGCTTAGGTTCCGTTCTGGCTGCAATGCTTCTACCAACATTTCAAACGGCAAGTCCTGATGAGCATAGGCTAAGAGTGCCATTTCCCGAACTCGCACTAGTAATTCTGAGAAACTGGGATTGCCTGACACATCAGTACGCAAAACTAAAGTGTTGACAAAAAAGCCAATTAACCCTTCTATTTCACTGCGATTACGATTTGCAATTGGTGTCCCCACCAAAATGTCCTCTATACCTGTGTAGCGGTAAAGTAATGTATCAAACGCTGCCAACAGCGTCATAAACAACGTGACTCCTTGTTGCTGACTCAACTGTGTCAGCTTATTAGTTAGCTCAACTGAGAGTGCAAACTGTTGAGATGATCCGTTGAATGTTTGCACTGCTCTTCGAGGTCGATCTGTGGGCAGGGCTAACAACGCGGGTGTGTTTGCCAGTTGTTTTTGCCAGTAACTCAATTGGGTTTGCAGTACTTCCCCTTGCAACCAATGTCTTTGCCAGATGGCGAAATCTGCATACTGAATCGGCAATGGTGTTAAAGGTGTTTGCGTAGCGTCTAGTAGAGAAGGCAAATCTTGAGAATAAGCATTGTATAGGGCTGCCAATTCCTGCACAAATACACCTATTGACCAAGCATCACTGACAATGTGATGTATACACACAAACAATCTGTGTTCTGTCTCGGACAACACGACTAATGTTGCTCTGACTAATGCTTGATTTGCTAGATCAAAAGGTTGAATAGCTTGTTGTTGCGCTAATAGCTGTGTTACGATTTCTTGCTCGGTTGTTGGCAGATGCTTCAAGTCAACTACTGATACTGTCCAAGTCGTTGCCGTTTGAATGATTTGAGTTGGTTGTCCTGCAACTATGATGAAGTTGGTGCGTAAGACTTCGTGGCGAGCAATAATTTCAATTAAGCTTTGTTCTAAAGCTGGGACTTGGAGAGTTCCTTGCAGTCGCAAAGCCACAGGAATATTGTAGAAGGAACTGTTTGGCTCTAACTGGTCTAAGAACCACAGCCGAGTTTGGGCAAATGACAGTGGTAGTTGTGCATTCTTTGCCCTTGGTAAAACGGGTGGTGCAGAAAGTTTTGAGTTTTGTTGCTGAGAGTACTGAATCTCTTTTGCCAATTCGGCAACTGTGGCGGCTGCAAATAGGCTCCGCAATGGTAGTTCTACTTTCAAGTTGTTGCGGATGCGGGAGATAAGTTGGGTTGCTAGTAGCGAGTGTCCCCCAAGTTCAAAGAAGTTATCATGTATGCCTACAAGTTCTAGTTTTAGGACATCAGCCCAAATTAGTGCTAGTATTTCTTCGATTGGGCTACGTGGAGCTACATATTTTTCTGATAGTTCCTGAGCTAAATCAGGGTTCGTCAGGGCACGACTGTCTATCTTGCCGTTAGGTGTTAGTGGCAAGCTTTCTAGGAATACAAAACTTAAAGGTACCATGTACTGTGGTAGCTTAGTGGAGAGAAAGCGTCGGATCTCACTAACGGTGGGTGCTGAGTTCTGATTCAAGATCACGTAAGCCACTAAGCGTTGATCGCCAAAAGCATCTTCACAGGCAATGACTACAGTCTGATGTACAGATGGATGTTGTGCTAATACTGTCTCAATTTCCCCAAGCTCAATGCGTATCCCACGGATCTTGACTTGATGATCTTGGCGACCGAGAATTTCTAGAGAGCCATCAAGACGATAGCGACCGCGATCGCCTGTATAGTAGAGTAAATCCTGCTCGTCATTTTGAAAGGGGTTTTTGACAAATCGAGAACGCTTTTCTTCTGGGGCGTTAATGTAGCCCAAACTGTGGAATGGTGTCCGCAAAACAATCTCGCCCAGTTCACCAATGCCACACAGTTGGTGATTTTGGTTGAAAACTATTGCTTGAGTTTCCGGAAGTGGCCATCCCACCGGCTGTACCCCAACTGTAGGCTCGCTAGGTACTTGGTAATAACACTTTGCCAAAGTTGTCTCTGTCGGACCATAGAGATTGACAATTTCACCTGCTTGTGGGAAAGCATTCCGCCACTGTCTTACAAGTGTTTGCTTAAGAGGTTCTCCAGCCAAGAATAACCAGCGTAAATTACTTAGAGAGACTTTTGAAGGTATATTAGCTAACCATGATTGCGCCAAGCAAGGAACTGTGTGAAGAACAGAAATCTGCTCGCGTTCTAAGTAACGCAGAATTTTTGTTGGTTCTAAATTCTCGCCTTCTACGGGCAAACACAAGGTTGCACCACTGGTTAAAGGTAAGAAGATATCTCTCAAGACGACATCAAAGGAAAGTCCTGTCAATTGGGCAATACGGTCATTTTGCCCAATTCCAAATGTCTGACGCTGCCAGTTGATAAAATGCGCTATTCCTTTGTGGCACCCGAGAACTCCTTTAGGAACGCCAGTAGTACCAGAAGTAAAGAAAATATAGGCTGCATCATCAGCAGATATTTCGGGCAGGGGTATTGTACGACTGCTTTCCTTGAGAGAATTGATGGCTAATCCTGTGTCTGAATTTACACAGATGACAGTTAAAGGCTGCCAGATCTTTTGGTCTTCTAAGTGCTGAGTATCGATGTCTAATATGTATTTTGCTTTAGCTTCTTTGAGCATCAGCTTCTGGCGTTCGCTCTTGAGTTGGGGATCAAGCATCAGCAACACTCCCCCACTTAAAAGGACGGCGATCGCACTAGCAATCAGCCCCAAGCTTTGTGTTCCATACACGGCCACGACATCTCCCCGCTCGATTCCGTGGCTCAACATCACCTGTGCTAAAGCATGAGCTATTTTGCCTAATTGCCCATAGCTCCAAGTGCAAGATTCTTGACACAATGCGGATCTTTCTGGGGTGCTGTTTACCCAAGAGGTAAACGTTGTTGTCACTAATTCGTATTGTGATTCTGGCAAAACTGTTCTTGGATCTGGCAGTATAGAGCGGGCAACTGGTGTCACAAGAGAATAGGAAGCGATCGCACTATCCGGAGCAGCAACAATTTGACTTAGCAAATAATAGAATTGTTGCAGCATTTCCATTATTCGTTCCGAAGAAAATAGGTCAGTATTATAGATTAATTCCAGTTTTATTCCTTCTTCTCGTTCTGTAATATATAAACTTAAGTCAAACTTAGAAGCTTCTTCAGTGGGAATTGATATAGGTTCTACAGATAATCCAGACAGTTCTAATTGATTGTCTCCCAAGTTAAGTAGATTAAACCACACTTGGAAAATGGGATGATGGCTAAGATTCCGTTCTGGCTGCAATGCCTCCACCAACAATTCAAAAGGCAAATCTTGATGAGCATATGCTCCCAAGCACACTTCTCGTACCTGCATTAGTAACTGCCTAAAACTCGGGTTATCTCCCAAGTAAGTATGTAACACAAGGCTATTGACAAAAAAACCAATTAGCCCTTCAGTCTCTGCACGGTTGCGATTGGCGATCGGTGTACCTACACAAATATCATCTTGCCCACTATAGCGCCATAGCAATGTTTGGAATGCTGCTAACAGCGTCATAAACAAAGTAACACTTTCTTTTTGACTCAATTGTAAGAGTAGAAGAGTTAGCTCTTTTGAGAGTATAAACTCTTGAGTTGCGCCTTGGAAAGTTTGTACAGCAGTTCTGGGTTGGTCTGTTGGTAACGACAATAAAGCTGGTGCATTTGCTAGTTTTTGTTGCCAGTAAGTCAGTTTAGTTTGCAGTACATCTCCTTGCAACCACCGTCTCTGCCAAACCGCAAAGTCAGCGTACTGGATAGGTAGTTTAGCTAGTGGGTAAGGTAATCCTTGAGTGAAAGCTTCATAGAGTTGAGATAACTCACGGACGAAGATGTTAGAAGACCAGCCATCGTAGATGATATGATGTATCTTCAACATGAATATAAACTCTTGTCCACCCAGTTGAATTAGGGTGAATTGTACTAAAGGTCCAATAGCCAAATCGAAGGGCTTGGAAGCTTCAGCACTTGCGATTTGTCGAATCTGGTCAATTTGCTTTTGAACTGACAACTCTTGCCAGTTTATGACTGGCAGAGTTAAAGTCGAAGGGGGAACAATAGTCTGGACAGGTTTACCGTCTACCGTGGGAAAAATGGTTCTTAAGATCTCGTGACGGCGAGTGATTTCACTGAGGCTCTTTTCCAGTGCAAGTATATTTAACGACCCGCATAGCCGTAAAAGCAGTAGCATGTTGCTCAGATGATTATCAGGTAGCAACTGTTGCAAAAACCAGAGTTGCTGTTGAGCAAAAGATAGTGGCAGCTCGCCGTCTCTTGCCAAGGGTTGAATAGGCAAATGATTATTAGAAGCTTTGACTTGCTTTGCCTGTTGTAATAAAAGAATAATTTCTGTTTTGCGTCCAGCTATTTCCTGTCGCAGTATTGGATTTAACACACCTTCAGGTGCGTGACAGCGCAAGCGTTCACCATCAGTCTCTAGGTTAATACTTAAGTTGCTCAAGTGACGAAGGAATTCGACGGTGCTGTTGGTCATTTTTAAAACTCCACTACTTCGCTACTGACTTCTGTATTTGTTAAATCTTTTACTGCCCAATCCATAACTTCCATGTATACAGCTATACCAGTCACTGTTGGAGACTCAAATATCACCTGTATAGATAGGTCAAGTCCAAAAGCTGAGTTTATACGTGATATAACTTGGGTAGCTAGCAGAGAATGCCCACCGATCTCAAAGAAGTTGTCCTTGACTCCAATTCGTTCTATTCCTAGGACTTCACTCCAGATTTGAGCCAGTTGAGCTTCAATGGGAGTGCGAGGCAAAACAAAGCCAGTTGAGAGATTTCTGGTAGCTGTATCAGGTGTTGGGAGGGAGCGGCGATCTACCTTGCCATTGGGTGTTAAGGGTAAATCATTCAGGAGGACAAAAGCTTGAGGCACCATGTAATTGGGTAGCTTGAGAAGGAGCAATTCGCGCACTTGAGGCACTAACTTCCGGACTAACTTACCCCGCAAGGGATTATTAGTGTAATCACTCCAGGGAATGTCCGTGACTGTCTCGTTGTCCCAGAAGGTGTAGGCACCCGGTGTAGGCATCGCCTTTTGAGTATCAGACGTGGGCGTCGAACTGGTACGGCAAAACACCACATCAAAGCAACCATCTTGACTACTCTCCCACCAACTTAGGTGAACAGTGTAGCCTAGATGCTGCCCTAGTTCCCAAAACTGCTCTGGATTTATCCCACCTGCTGACTGTTGTGCTATAAGTTGCCGCAGTTGGCTCACTGTCTCGACATCAGGGGGATGTTCCAAGCATTCCCAAATCTGTAGTGCTTGCTGTACCCGTTGATTTGGTACGCGCCTAATTCCTAAAAGTTCTGGCTGCTCTTGAAGCAACTGGTTTTGAATTTGTGTAAATGAAAGTTGGTCAAGTTGCCAGTTTAACCAAGGAACTACCCTTGTTTGGACATTAGTATTTATATAGATGTTGACATCATAGCGAAATTGAGTTAACTCATTTTGAAAGCGACCGCGTTTGGGTTGAATCTCCACCCAACTAATCTGGGGAAAGCGTTGTGTAAGGGCGATGAAAAACCTGGGGTCGATGAGCAATTCTTCTTCCCCGTCTATACTCTGATGTACCTGCTGCTGCCATTGCTCAACACTTTTGGACTCAGGGACTTGGGACAACTGCACAGCTGCATGGTATGGCTCCAATAACGGTAAACTTCGGACATCACCCACGAAAATAGTACCCTGATCGTCAATCGTTGCTATTACTCCTTCTAAAACTTGCAACAGATACTCAACACTGGGGAAATACTGTATAACTGAGTTCAAAATCACAGTGTCAAATTCTGCTTTGGGGATACCTTCAAAGTTATCCGCCGTTTTGTGCAGCAACCGAACATGTTCTAAACTATCAACTGCGTGGCAGAACTGCTCAACATGCTTTAAGGCTGCTTTGGAATAATCGGTTCCCCAATACTGTTGACAGTGACCGGCAACGCGAGATAATAATAACCCCGTGCCACAACCAATTTCTAACACCCGCTTCGGGAACACAGCCAGAATTCGCTTCACCGTACTATCAACCCACTCTTGCATCTCTTGAGTTGGGATAGGCTGTCCTGTATAACTACTGTTCCAACCAGCAATATTGAACGTTAGGTCATCTGTATATGCTTGAGACTGACTATAGGCTTGTTCATAAAGCGTTTGCCAATCTGAAACGTACTCATTCTGCCATTGGGAAACCTGCTCGGATAATGCTTCGCTTTTGAGTTCCGGCACTAAATAAGCCACTAACCGTTGATCTCCAGGGATATCTTCTCTTGCTACGACAACACTCTCCCGCACCAAGGGGTGTTGACTCAAAACTGCTTCAACTTCTCCTGTTTCGATGCGAAAACCGCGAACCTTCACCTGATGATCTATCCGCCCGAGAAACTCAATATTCCCATCACTTAGGTAACGAGCTTTATCTCCAGTTTTATAAATGCGATCATCAGGCTTTGAACTGAAGGGATGGCGAATAAATTTCTCGGCAGTTAAATCAGGGCGGTTCATGTAGCCACGAGCCAAACCAATACCCGCGATGTATAGTTCGCCCGGAACACCGATGGGAGTTGGTTGGCAATGTGGATCTAAAATGTAGATCTGTGTATTAGCAATAGGGCGACCAATAGGTGGTTTCTGGCTGCCGTCGCTACAAAAAGCTACCGTCGCACAGACAGTGGATTCAGTAGGTCCATAGGCGTTAAACAAGCGTCGGTTTTGAGACCATTGTCCCACCAGATCGGCTGATAGAGCTTCTCCCGCCACAACAATATTCTGTAAGGCTGGCAATTTACCTGTAGGCATAACTGCCAGTGCTGAGGGAGGAAGTGTAACGTGAGTTATGGACTGGTAATGCAGTAACTGCATTAAATCTTTACCCGGAAGTAATGATTCTGGCGTTCCCAAAACAAGTGTTGCTCCCGAACAAACAGCCATAACAATTTCCCAGATTGAAGCATCGAAGCTTAAAGAAGCGAACTGAAGAATGCGACTGTCTGGCTGCACATCAAAGAGCCTATTTTGTGCTGAGGCTAAGTTGCATAATCCCTGGTGAACGACTAAAACCCCTTTAGGTTGCCCTGTAGAACCGGAGGTGTAAATTACATAAGCTAAATTATTGGGCGTAGCACCACTGATTGGGTTTTCTTTACTCTTCTCTTCAATGACTCCCCAGTCTTTATCTAAACAAATCACCTGTGCCTTATGTTTGGGCAATTTGTCCATTAACTTAGACTGCGTCAGCAGCACCTGCACCTGAGAATCACTCAACATATAAGCAATGCGCTCAGGGGGATACTTTGGATCTAGAGGCACATAAGCACCACCTGCTTTGAGAATTCCTAATAATCCTACGATTGCGGACACAGAGCGTTCAACACAGATGCCTAAAAGCGTTTCTGGTTTCACACCCAATTTTTGCAAATAATGTGCTAATTGATTTGCCTGTGCATTCAACTCCCGATAGGTGAGTTGTTGCTCTCCAAAGACTACTGCTACTGCATCAGGAGTCCGTACCACTTGAGCTTCAAACAGTTGATGGATACATTGAGAACTCGGATAATCCGTTTTAGTCGCGTTCCACTCCATCAACAATTGCTGCTTTTGGGCTGTTGTGAGTAGGGGTAATTGATTGATTGGTTGTTTTGGATTCGCGACAATCGCCTCTAGTAAAATCTGAAATTGCTGCATCATGCGGACAATTGTTGCCGCATCAAATAAATCGCTGCTGTAACAGCAAAAGCCGTTGAGTCCTTCTGGAGTTTCCCAGAAGTGTACTTCTAAGTCCACCCGAACCGTCTCCAGATGCCAAGACAGTTGCTCCACGCTTAAACCAGGCAAATCCCAAGGGAAGGTTGGGGCATTTTGCAGAGCAAACACCACCTGAACAAGTGGATTGCGATTCAACTTTCGCTCGGGTTGCAACTCTTCAACTAACATCTCAAAGGGCAAATCCTGGTTTTCATAGGCATCTAGGGTGATCTGCCGCACTTGTGCCAGTAAGGCTTGAAAGGTTGGTTCTTGGGACAGATCGAATCTTAGTGCCAAAGTATTGACAAAGAATCCAATCAATGGTTCTATTTCTTGACGGTTGCGATTAGCAATAGGAGAGCCGACGACAAGATCTGTTTGTCCACTGTAGCGAGAAAGTAACGCCACAAAACCTGCCAGGAGTGTCATAAATAGAGTAGCTCCTGATTCTTTGCTTAGCTGTTTGATCCCAGAAGTTAGCTTGCTATCTAGTTGAAATCGCTCTATACCTCCTTGAAAAGTCTGTACAGCTGGGCGAGAACGGTCTGTAGGCAGTTCTAATAGAGGTGGCGCTCCTGCTAACTGTTGCTTCCAATAACTTAACTGACGCTCCAGAACGTTACTAGTCAGCCACTGGCGCTGCCATATGGCGAAGTCGGTATACTGCACAGACAATTCTGGTAGCAGAACAGAACTATTTGCCGAAATAGATCGATAATGGGCAGACAATTCGCGGATCAAAACGCCTATTGACCAACCATCAGCAGCAATATGATGAATAGCTAACAGCAATATGTATTCGTCTTGAGAAACTCGCCAAAGCATGACTCGCAGTACAGAACCATTGGTCAGATCGAATGGTTTATTGGTTTCTTTTATTACCAGTTGCTTGACTTGTTTCTCGGGATATGCTGTATGTTGTAGATCGACCACTGGCAATTTTATGGTCATGTGAGAGGCGATCGCTTGTACTGGCCGATTAGCCTTGATCTCAAAGCGAGTACGAAGAACTTCATGTCGGCGCACTATTTCTTGGAGTGATTGTTCCAAAGCTTTGACATTCAAATTTCCTACTAAACGCACGGCACAAGACATTGTGTAGGCACCACTTTCGCCTTCCAAGTGATGAAGAAACCATAGGCGCTCCTGCGCCCATGACAAGGGTAGATCGTTCTCTCTGGGGACGGGTACAATCGCTGGAATCGTCAGATGTGAATCAGTTTGAAGTTCAACTGAGATCACATTACTTAACTGGGCAACAGTAGGTGATTTAAATAGATAACGCAATGGCAACGAAATTTGGAAAGCTTCCTGCAAGCGAGAAATTACTTGTGTCGCTAGCAGAGAATGTCCACCAAGTTCAAAGAAATTATCGTAAATGCCCACTTGCTCTACTCTGAGCACCTCAGCCCAAACTAACGCCAGCGTTTTTTCGATTGATGTGCGTGGGGCAACAAATTCGTCTATGAGTTCAGTATCTAAATCTGCTGCTGGAAGGGAGCGGTAATCTACCTTGCCGTTTGATGTTAGTGGCAAACTTTCTAGTACCACAAAAGCATTTGGTACCATGTAAAGAGGCAGTTGACTGGAGAGGTACTGGCGAAGTTCACGGTTTGTCGGTGTGTGCTGTTGATATGGTACCACGTAGGCGATTAAGCGTTTATCCCCGGTCGTGTCTTTACAGGCGATCACACAAGATGTTTGCACATCGCTATGTTGATTTAGTACTGCTTCAATTTCTCCCAACTCAATGCGGAAGCCCCGGATTTTGACTTGGTTGTCAATGCGTCCTAGATACTCAATGTTGCCATCGGGCAAATATCGTGCTAAATCTCCTGTTTTGTAAAGTCGTGAATCTGAGTTTGTGCTAAAGGGGTTAGGGATAAATTTTTCTTGTGTCAATTCTGGGCGGTTGAGATAGCCTCGTGCCAAACCCGCACCACCGATGTGCAGTTCTCCTGCTACACCAATAGGGACTGGTTGTAGATATTGGTCTAGTATGTATATTTGAGTATTATGAATGGGGTGTCCAATTGATATTTTTTGCTCATCAACTTCTGTTGTGACGGAACCCAGCAATCTGCATAGTGTTGCGGCTATAGTTGTTTCAGTTGGACCATATGCGTCTATTAGCTGAGGATACTCACCGATATGTTGCTGCCAGATTCTTAATTGTTGGTTAAGCAGACGCTCTCCGCCAATAGTTACCAACCGAATGGAATAGGGTAACAGCAAATTGGTACTGGCTAATTCAATAGTTACCTGATACCAGTATGCCGTTGGCAAGTCTAAGACTGTTAAGTCCCAATCCCGGCATTTTTCCATAAACATCTGTACAGAACTCAACATTTGCTCGGTTCGCAGCACTATGGTTGCACCGCAACTCAGGCAAGGATAGATTTCTGCTGCTGCCACATCAAAACTAATAGAGGAAAACTGTAGTGAGCGATCGCTATTGCTTAACCCATATTCAACAATTACTGTCTGCGTAATATTAACTAGGGACTGATGTTGAATCATTACTCCCTTAGGCTGACCTGTAGAACCAGAAGTATAAATTACATAGGCTAAATTATTTGGGGTGGTACTATTAACCAAGTTTTGATCACTCGACTGGAAAATAAGTTGCCAATCAGTGTCCAAACAGACAAGCGGCGTATGATTCTCAGGTAGTCTTTCAAGGAGTGGCTGTTGAGTCAGCAGCACTTGAACTTGAGCATCTTCAAGCATAAAGTTCAAACGCTCTTGGGGATAGTCAGGATCAAGTGGTACATAAGCCCCACCTGCTTTGAGAATTCCCAACAATCCCACCACCATTAATAGTGAACGTTCCACACATAACCCTACCAGCACATCTGCGGACACTCCCAAAGTTTGCAAGTAATGCGCCAATTGATTAGCACGACTATTCAACTCGCGGTAGGTAAGTTGTTGATTTTCATACATCAGTGCCACTGCATCGGGGGTGCGCGTAACTTGTAACTCAAACAATTGATGGACACACTGATCAAAGGGATACTCAGCTTGAGTATCATTCCACTCTACTAATAACTGATGCCGTTGAGCAGCAGTAAGTAGAGGTAGTTCTTTGAGATATTGTTTTGGCTGAGTGATAATTGCTGGTAACAAAGTCTGGAAATGATTCAGCCATCGCTCAATGGTGTCTGCATCGAACAAGTCGGTGTTATAACCACAATCCACCAATAATTCACCCCCTATGTCTACCACATTTAAATGGAGATCCCCATCCTTAAAGTTAATAACTTGAGGGAATAAGCTAGTCTCCAGTTGAAATATTTGTGGCAGAGTCATAGGCACATCTAAATTGAAGCTCACGTCAACCAAAGGAGAGCGACTGGTATCCCTTGGTAGGCTTAGTTGATTTAGCAATTGGGCAAACGGGTAATCTTGGTGTTCGTAAGCTGCTAATAAATGACCCCGCATCTGTTGGAGATATTCTATAAAAGTAGGATTACCTACCAACTCACTGCGTATCGGTAAGAAATGGGCACAGTAACCAACCATCCCCTCACTTCCTAAGAGCGATCGCCCAGATGTAGGAACCCCCACGATAATGTCGTCCTGTCCTGTCAGTCGATGAAGAAACGTCATGTAAACTGAAAGCAGGGTCATTAGCAGGGTGCAACCCTGCTGCTGACTGAAGAGTTTGAGGTTTTTAGTGACTTGAGCATCAAGCTTGATAGTTTTCCGACTGGCGTGATAAGTTTTGGTGGTTGGGCGAGTGCGGTCAGCAGGTAAATCTAATACAGGGGGTACAGTCAATTTCTCCAACCAGTAGGATTGGTGAGTTTTCATTTCCTGTCTCTGGCAATGCTTATTTTGCCACTCTATGTATTCCCGAAATTGTTTTGGGGGTTTGATCTGGCAACTCATTCCTTGAGACTCAGCTGAATACAAAGCCCCTAATTCTCGGAGAATAACTTTTATCGACCAGCCATCGATCACGATGTGATGGGCAGTCAAAACCAATAAATAAAGTTCTGGCTCTAATTTGAGAAGATGCACACGGATTAGAGAACCGTAAGTCAGGTCAAAAGGTTTTCGGCTTTCTTGGTCGAGCCACTCAGCGACTTGAGCCTGACGTAAGCGCAGTCCCTCGTAGGTATCACCCTCTACACAACTGAAGTCTAATACAGGACAATCGACTTTGAAGATAGGTAAGATTTCTTGAACATCCCCCTTAGGGCTGATTTTTGTTCGCAGTGCCTCGTGGCGGTCAACTAGTTTCTGTACCGCCTTGCTCATTGCCGTTGTGTTTAACGAACCTCGTATTTGCAGCGTTACAGATTCGTTGTAGGCAACTGAGCTATCTTCTCCCAACTGAGCTAATATCCAGAGTTGCTTTTGAGCTTCAGTGAGAGGGACTTCGGATGCAGCCGACGCTATAACGACAGTTTGTGTAGATAAAATTCCTACTTTCTCCTGGTTATTGGGAATAGTCACAACTTCTTTAAATTGACTTTCCTTTAACAGATCCTGCCATTGGTAAGGAGAAAGCAAAGGGGAGGATAATCTCAAATTCAGATCAGTAAACTTCCACCAACCTTCTGTCAACCCAAATGTCAAATCTAACCAGCGTTGGCGAACGGTTACTTCTAATAGTACTAGCAGCCCGCCAGGAACTAACAACTGCTGTAGATGTTTTAATGTTTGACGTAAATCCTTGGTAGCATGTAATACATTAGCCGCTATGATCAAATCGTACTGACGAAAATCATTTGTCTGTGTTTTAGGATCTTGCTCAATGTCTAAAATCTGACAGCATACAAATGGATAATCGCCAAATTTCTTTTGAGCTTTGGAAATGAGTACAGGAGAAATATCAGTAAATACATATTCTGCCTGATGGTTTAGCAGGTGAGGCAGAATATAGGACGTTGTTCCCCCAGTTCCGCCGCCAATTTCCAGAATTCGCACCTTGCATTCCTGTGGTAAACACTCTATTACTCCAGAAACTGCCTTTTGCACCAAGGTGTTCATCACTTGAGATCCTGGTGAATCCTGATATAGTTTGGTTAGGGTGGTGGTATTACCCTTTGGGAACAATAACTCCAATGGGTGGCACTCTCCCTGTAAAACTTGTGCGAGTTTTTGACCACAACGCTGGAGCAAAGTCAGTTCTGCTTCTACTTCTGGGTATTGAGCCAAAAATGCAATTTCTTGTGCTTGTATATTTGGAATTTCTACTACCTGAGTGACTTCCCAATAGTCATCGACTTGATATAGCACTTTTTCTTCTGCCAGCATCTCCAGTAAGCGCAAGAGCAACCGTTGGTGCTGCTCAATGATGCCCAATTGCTCGACAATAAATTTTGTTGAGAAGCGCCGGGAAGGTTGAAATTCCCATCCCATTTGCTGGAATGCTCTCAAAACATAAGTGATGCTTAAGGCTTCTAACTGGGTTACTGCTTCTCCATAAACTTTTATCTTTTGTTGGCAAGTTGCTTGAGTGAACTCCGACAGGAGGCGATCGCCAATCTCTGGGGGGGTAGGCATATAATCTCTGAGACGGCACTCATCTCGACTCCCCCTGTGATCTGTCAATTCCTCACTGGCTTGTGCATCAATTGTTTGTTGGGTATTTGAGAACAAGGCAGATGGCGTCAAGTTTTTATCCGAAAGGACTGTTGTCACATCAGCGATCTTATTAGTTGTTAGTAACTCGCTTAAACCTGACTGGAAAAAACCACCATTCCGCAGTTCCTTGACACTATCCTTGACTGCTTGGATAACATAATTGATATCCGCATCCGTATGTGCTGTAGAAAGAAAACAGTTACGCCCTTCCCAGATATAAACACCTTTGTCAATCAAATGATAAAAAAATAAATCTAGATTTCCGGAGAAAGCAAAACGAAACAGCGAACCAAAATGCACAATGCGGATGGGCACATCTTCTTGTTCAAAGTAAGAGTTAAGTGTTTGGGCTAACTCCGATGTGCGCTGATTTAACTGCTGCTGAAGTGAAGGGCCTTGTTTCTTGAGATGCTGAAGTACTGCTAATGCCGCAACCATCCCTGTGTGATTTTTATTAAAGGTTCCGGCAAAAAATATCTTTTCTGCTTGTGGAAACGAAGCATCTCCATAGTTCCACAAACCACCATCAATACCATTCATATAAATGGCTTTTCCAGCAACCACCCCTATTGGAGTCCCACCGCCGATAATTTTTCCATAGGTGACGATATCTGCTTTAATCCCAAACCATGTTTGTGCCCCACCTGAATGTATCCGAAAACCTGTGAGAACTTCATCAAAAATCAGTGCTGTTCCTGATGCTTGAGTCAATTGCCTTAACTGCTGTAAAAACTCTTTGGGCTGTAAATCCGGTCGCCGACTCTGCACAGGCTCAACTAAGACAGCAGCTAATTCTTGAGCATGAACTTGCAAAATCTCAATGGATTTTGGATTTCCATAATCCAGTACTAAAACATTTTCAACAAAGTTCTGAGATACTCCTGAAGCCAGGGGTACAGCTGTAATCTTACCCTCTAACGCTGTGGCTAAGATTCCATCAAACTGACCGTGATAGGAACCAGCAAATAAGGCAATTTTACTACGACCTGTCGCTGAGCGTGCTAGACGTAGCGCTGTCATCACTGCTTCTGTACCTGAATTACAGAAAGTAACGCGCTCCATACCAGTCAGTTCGCAGATTAACTGGGCAACCTCTCCTGCTAACTTAGACTGTGGACCAATTTTTAAACCTTGTTGATAGTGCTTTTCAACAGCTTCAGTAACGAACTGTGGATCATGTCCAAAAAGAAGCACCCCGAATCCCATAGTAATATCTACATACTCATTCCCGTCCACATCCCAAAATCTAGAACCTTCCGCTCGCTCTCCAGCGATAGGATATACCATCTCCTTAATGGAGAGACGGAACCCAGCTGTAGCTCTGCTATCAGCTAGTACCGGACGATAGCTTTGTGCAAGCTGTTTTGATTTTGGATGGCGCTTGTTATAATGATCGCTCAGTATTTCTATATGGTGCTGTTGTCGCAGGCTGAGTACATTTGCTTGGATATCGGCACCTGGAAAAGAAGAAAGAGGTGAAAATACCTGAGGTGACGGTTGCTTTAACTCCGGCTTGGCTGGAGTCGAAGAAGGTGTTAGTTCAGAGATTTGGTTGTGTTGCTCTTTCTTTTGCGAATCAACAGCAGGCGTTATAGCTGGAGTAGATTGAAACTGTTCATGGGATGACAATGAACTTTTTGAAGTCGAACCGTTGCCGCGCAAAACCTCTAATTGCTGAGACATTAATTGAGACATAGCTTGGATCTGCTGCGTCATAATTCGTTCTAAGGTTGTCTCAGACGATGTTGTTCCTTTGTATTCAGAATCCTGTTTACTATGAAGGCTCGATTCAGCAGTTGAGTGAGCAGAGGTGAGTTGCTCTGGCTGCTGTGGTTGTACGTTTAAATTAGGTCGTTGGGGCGATGGCTCAACCCATTGTGAAGATAAATTTTGGTCTATGTACGTAGCTAATGTATAAATAGTTGTCAAATCTTCAAATAACTGACGAATTGCAATTTTGATGTCATAGGTGTTTTCAATCTGACGCACGGCGTCAACGAGAATAATAGAATCTGCACCCATTTCCAGAAAAGGAGCATGAATGTTAACATCTGATGGGGAAACTTGCAGTGAATTCCCGACTAAGGCTTGTAATGTAGCTAAAATTTCTTCTCGTCTGCTAGGTGTGTAAGTCGCATCTAACTTTGACTTCGGTTTGTTGCCATTTACAGCCAAGTCTTTTTCATTCATCGTTTGTTCTACTTGTTGAATCCAATAGCGCTGTCTTTGAAACGGATAAGTCGGTAGTTCAACTTTCGCGTGCGGATAGTCTCCCTCAAACCCTAACCAATCAACCTTGACTCCCTGAACGTATAATTGACTCAAGCTAGAAAGCAGTTGTTGCCATTCTGGTATTCCTGTACGCAAAGAAGGTAGCCAAAAACACTCTTTTTCTGGTAAGCACTGATGACCCATGCTCAACAAAATCGGCTTGGCTCCAATCTCTAAGAACAGATCACACCCTTGCTGATGTAATGTCTGCATACCAGTGGCAAACCGTACCGTTTGGCGCACATGACTTACCCAGTATTCCGGTGTGGTAATCTGCTCATCAGCTAGTTGTCCAGTAACATTGGATATTAGTGGAATCTGGGGTCGTTTGTAGGTGACATGATTGGCTACTTGCTCAAACTCCTTCAACATTGGTGTCATCAGTGGGGAATGGAAGGCATGGGATACTTGCAAAAGCTTCGTCTTGATTCCCTGCGCTTCTAACTTGTGGCAAATAGTACCAATGTCTTCACTAGCTCCCGAGATTACCACACTTTCCGGACCATTAATGGCAGCAATCGCCACTTTGTCTTGTAATGGTGCGATGATTTGCCGTACTTCCTCTTCGGAAGCAGTCAGCGAAACCATCTCGCCTCCCGGTGGCAGCTGCTGCATCAACCGTCCTCGATGGGCGATAAGTTTGAGTCCATCTTCCAGACTAAAAATTCCTGCTACAGTTGCCGCCATATATTCCCCAACACTATGGCCCATCACCACATCTGGTTCAATGCCCCAAGATTTCCACAGTTGATACAGGGCATATTCAAAAGCAAACAGCGCAGGTTGAGTATAGGCGGTTTGATCAATAGGCACGGATGAGGAAGATGAGGGAGAATTTTCAACAAACTTCTCGCCAGCTCCCCAGATCCCCATCTCTTCTACCTGAGGAGGATAGAGGACTTCTAACAGTGAATGTTCCAGGAATGGGCGCAGAATTTCATCACACTGATCCAATGTTTGACGGAAAATGGGGTGAGTGTTGTAGAGTTCGCGTCCCATATTGATATACTGGGAACCCTGACCTGTGAATAAAAACGCTATTTTCGGACGTTTTCTCGATACTTCTCCACTTACTAGTCCAACAGTTTCATTACCAGCAGCTATCACACTCAACTTTTCACCCAACTCTGAGGTTGTTCGTGCTACTACAGCGAGGCGGTGGGCAAAATGTGATCGCCCCGTATTTGCTGTAAAACATACATCTGCCAGAAATACTTCAGGATGATTTAACAGAAACTCTTGATAACTTCGTATGACCTGCTGAAGCGCCTTCTCACTTTTAGCTGACAAAGTTAGAAGATATACAGGTCGTTCCGTTGTGTCTGCAGTGCTGGACTCACCGTCCTGGCTTTTTGACTCTTGACTTTCTACTGGTGCTTCCTCTATAATCAGATGCACATTAGTCCCACTCATGCCAAAGGAACTGACTCCAGCCAAATGAGGGTGTTGTTTTGTAGACCAGGGAGTGGGCACTGTCGGCACTTCAATTGGAAGTTTCTGCCAAGGAATGTAGGGATTTGGCTGTTTCAGATGTAAAGTGGGTGGAATTAACTTGTGCTGGAGCGCAAGCACAACTTTCATGAGACTAGCTATCCCGGCAGCTGCTTCTAAATGACCAATATTAGTTTTTACCGAACCAATGGCTAGGCGATCGCCCTCTGAGCGTCCTTGAGCTAATACCTTTCCCAATGCCAACACTTCGATGGGATCTCCCAAAGGTGTCCCCGTTCCATGAGCTTCCACATATTGGATCTGAGTTGGCTCTACCCCAGCATTGAACAATGCTTGACGAATTACCGCTTCTTGAGCAGAACCGTTGGGAGCTGTGAGTCCATTGCTCTGACCATCATGATTGACAGCCGAACCTCTAATCGTAGCTAAAATATTATCGCCGTCTGCGATCGCTTCACTCAGACGCTTCAGCACTATAATTCCACACCCTTCTCCCCGCACATAGCCATCAGCATCAGCATCGAAGCTTTTGCAGCGATCGTCAGGAGCTAAAGCTTTCAGCTTACAAAAGCCAATTGTAGTTGTTGGCGAGAGCATCAAGTTCACCCCACCCGCTATGGCGAGATTACATTCTCTTGAACGCAAACTGGAGCATGCTAAATGAACTCCCAGTAGCGAAGAAGAACAGGTAGTATCTAATTGCATGGTAGGACCTTGTAGTCCCAAGATGTATGACAAGCGACCGACAGCAATACTTTGGCTGTTACCTAATAACGTGTAGGCATCAATACAGGTCGGATCACCAGAATTTATGCTTAATTGTGAATAGTCATCAAAGCCAACTCCAATAAATACTCCTGTTTGGCTCCCTCTCAAACCCTCTACTGCAATTGAAGCGTTTTCTAATGCCTCCCATGTTACTTCGAGAAGCAGCCGCTGCTGGGGATCTATACTTGTCGCTTCTCTCGGAGAAATCCCAAAGAACTGAGGATCGAACTTGTCTACTTCATTTAAAAATCCACCGTATCGCGTGTACATCTTCCCTGGTACCTCGGGATCTGGATCATAGTAAAAATCAATATCCCAGCGATTTGATGGTACTTCTTTCGTTGCATGTCTTCCCTCATACAAAAGATGCCAAAATGCTTCTGGATTATTTACACCTCCTGGAAAGCGGCACCCCATACCGACAATAGCAATTGGTTCTGTTCTTGCTTGCTCAATGGCATCAAGTTTAGAACGCGCATTCGTGAGTTCTAAATATGCATTTTTTAGCAAAAGTCGATAGTTTATATTATCTGAAGTATTACTCATATCAATTTTCTTATGTCATAGGATCTATCATTTGAGAAAAATTCATGACCTTGTTTATTGTATCTATCATTTGAGAAAAATTCTTAAGTTTATTCATTTGATTTTCTCCTTTTATTTACTGCTATCTCCTCGCTAAGTAATTTAGCTAGTTCTTCTTCAGAGAGTGTTTCTAGATCCATTGGAATTTTTACAATCTGCTCATTAGATTTTGGAAATTTTAGTCCGAGATTCTTGGAGCTTTCGATTTCACTGTTGAACCGTTGCTGTGAATTTACTTGAGAAGTTTGTTTTGATCTGCTGAGTTTGCTGGCTATATAATGAGCTAAAGCTTCAGTTGTGGGAAAGTTCCAGACAATCGTAGCTTCAAGTTCTAGAGTTTGTCCTAGCCAGTCTTCTAAATCCTGTGATAATTCTACCGCTATGACTGAATCCATACCATATTCAGCAAAAGATTGACTAGAGTTTACTACTTTGGCATCAACTTTTAATTTATTGACCAGCCAATTTTCTATCCAGTTCTGAATCGTCTCACCTGTCTGAAGATAGAGATTTTGAAACTCATCAGAGTCAGCTTCTACAGGCTTAGACATTTCAATTGGGGTAGAAATTTCTACCTGGTTGTTGGACTTTTGACTCGAACTAAGTATAGAACGGTCTTGCCGTAGCAGTTCATCTAGTTCATGGTCTTCGCCTGCGAGAGTTTGTTCAATATTGCCGATCGCTTCTGTATAATCCAGTATGATCTCACTAATGGCATCTGGATTTGATAAAACAGATTCAGCCGGGGTACCACGCAGGGCTGTTTCCAGCTTTTCTTGAAAGTGACGTTGTGTCCACTCAACAGCGCAGCGTAGGGGTTCTGATTGCATTCGTTCAAAGGCTTGTTGAGTTACCGCCCATAAAACTGCAAAGGAGACAAGTTCGCCGATGAGTAGATATCCCCAACGCTTTGCAGAGATTTGGTCTGAAAAGGGAGCATGAGCTTGGGTGTAGCGATCGCGAATTTTTTCAACAGCCTCTCTCAAACGATGAGAAATTAGTGGTGCTACCAGTTCGTGGTTGAGAAAGTGGTGTATTGTTGCACTATTATTGACAGCACAGGAGCCAATAAACATCTGTAAGGTTTCGGTGGGACCTTCAAAAATGCGAAGTATTCTAGCATCACGGAGGATCTGAGGTGCGATGTTCGTCTCGATATAACCGCGACCGCCTACTAGCTGAACGAGACTATCAGCAGCCTTCCAGAAAAACTCGGGGCCAGTTGTCTTGCAAATTGCATAAACTTCCGGTGGAACAAAATTCCCATCGTCAAGTAACCTGCTTATCTTAGCAACCAGAATTTCCACAGATGTAATAGCTGCCGTGAGATCGCTCAATCGCATCAGCGTTACTGGGTTATCTAGCAAGCGACCGATTGATATAAAACGGCGATCAGCATAGCGAAGCATCAACTGGGCACAACGCTTCATCCCGCCTACGCTCATAGCCGCCAGAGCTAATCGAGCATACATCATCGCATCCTGAGCAGCTTTCATTCCTTGCCCTGGATTGCCCAGCAAATGCTCTGAATCAACGGCTACGCCGTCTAAATGTACAGTATTCTGAACCATGCCCCGCATTCCCATCGTCAGGGCTTCGAGTCCAGAGCGCAAACCTTGCATTCCTTGACGGACAACAAAGCCACTGATTCCGTCAGATTTGCCATTGGTATCAAGGTGCTGAACAAAAACATTAATGGCACCGGCCCATGCTGCTGAACCGCTCCATATCTTAGTGCCTTGTAAGAGCCAGCCACCATGAGTATCTGGTATTGCTTTGGCTGAGATGGCTGGCGTATTTGACCCTGCGCCTGCTTCTGTAATTGCAAAAGCAGCCAGTTCGCGACCTGTGGCTAAGATAGGAAGTAGTTCATCCCGAACTGTATTTGACGCATAGTTCAGTATGGGACGAATTCCGAGAACGTTGTTAACAATCACAAAGGAAGCTAGTGTTTGGTCTATGGCTCCAAGTTGTTCTATAACACGCATGGTGTCATAGTTGCTAAGACCAAGACCCCCATATTCGGGTGGCACCTGCATACCCAAAAGACCATGATTTCCAAAATCGAGCACAATATAGGGTGGGATGCACCGACGCTCATCAATAAGTTGGGAGTTAATTCGTTCGTTAGCGTAAAGGCGCAGCCATTCGATCAATTTGCTGGCACGTTCTTCACTAGAATATCCTACCGCTGTGATATTAGTACTTTGAATGTGAGAATCTGATTTTTGCCGAACTTGAATTGGTTTTGCTAGAGATTCTGCTTTAGGTCGAGACTGTTCTGAAGTGTGGCTGGACGAATCGCCCCAAGAGGCTACCACCTTTAAGCTTTTTTCTAGAAATGCACTTTGGCAAGCAGAGCGTTGAATTTTACCACTGGAAGTTTTAGGAATGCTCCCGGTATCGAGCAGGACTATTGCATAAATCTGCAACTCATGTTCTAGCGAGACAGATTTACGAATAGATCTCATTACTATCTCTACATCTAACTTCCGCCGCCAAGTGCGCTCTACCTCTTGAATGATCGCTAATTGCTCTTTACCCTCGACTTCCACTGTAAAAGCTGCCCCACAATTAGGTCGCAGTGCTGGGTGGCTCTGTGCCACTGTCCGTTCAATGTCTTGAGGATAATGGTTTTGACCCCGGACAATAATCACGTCTTTGAGTCGCCCTGTGATGAACAACTCGCCATTTTTCAAAAATCCTAAATCCCCCGTTCTCATAAACGGTCCTTCTTTGGTGCCTTTTAAATAAGCACCGAAAGTTTTCTGAGTTTCTTCTGTTCGCTGCCAATATCCTTGAGCGACGGTAGAGCCAGAAACCCAAATTTCTCCAACTTCTGCCGGGGCACATTCGGTTAATAATTCAGGATGAACAATGATTACCTTAGTATCAATTCCGGGCTTTCCGCATCCTACAAGGGTCTGTTGTTTCTCCTCACCTTTGCTTTCTATTACCTGATTGTGTGCTAACGCTTCTACCTGTACTGTACAGAAAATTGGTACGTTTTTGTTTTGCACTCCAGTTACTACTAAGGTTGCTTCTGCTAAACCGTAGCCGGGACAAAACGTTGCTAAGTCAAAACCACAAGATTGAAAAGCTTGGGTAAATTGTTTGATGGTGTCTGCTCTGACTGGTTCGGCACCATTTAACGTCATGTGCCAGCTACTTAAATCGAGGGTTGCCCTTTCTTCGGGTGTAGTCTTGAGGACACAAAGTTCGTAGGCAAAATTAGGAGCACCACTATGAGTTGCTTTGTAGCGCGAAATTGCCTGAAGCCATCGTATCGGTTTTTGAATAAAAGATACAGGAGCCATCATGTAACAGGGAAACCCTTGATAAAGAGGTTGGAGAACCCCATAAATCAATCCCATGTCATGGAAGACAGGCAGCCACGTTACCATGACGCTTTGTGAGTTGTACTCCCATATCTGTTGTATATACTGAGAATTTTGCAGCAGGTTGCCATGACTTACCATTACACCCTTGGGCGTTCCCGTAGAACCAGAAGTGTACTGGAGAAAAGCTAGAGTATCCCGATCTACTTGCACTTGTTGCCAATTTGATGCCTCATCAATAGCTATGCTATCGGTAGCCAGCAATAACATATCGGTAAACTCAGGCTTTTGGGCAAATTGGCTTTGGATCTGAGTGAGAGTAGAGTTAACAGTCAGTGCTATTGCTGTTTGAGCATCTGATGCGATCGCCTGCAGTCTAGATAGACTTTGGTTCTGCTTGGGTGGATACACTGGAACCGCTACAACATCGGCATACAAACAGCCGAAGAAGGCAGCAATGAAGTCTAAACCTGGTGGATACAATAGCAGAGCGCGTTCTCCAGAAGCTCTTAAAGACTGAAGACGGGTAGCGATCACCCGTGCAAGTTGATCTAGTTCTCGATAAGTCAAACTGATTTCTTCAGTTTCTCCATCTCGCAGAAAAGTGTAAGCCTTTTGATCTGGCTGAATTTCTGCTCTGTAACGTAGCAATTCTACTAAAGTTGAAAATTTATCTAGAGGATTTTGGAAATTATCTAAACAAATAGTCATAAACCAATATTGTATATTTCAGCCATCCGTATTACAACAGATATTTGGATTTTTTTCTTAGAGATGCATACGCTCAATATTTTGCTTTACTTAGATAGACATCTTACTTTCTCTAAAAAGTAATTGAAATTCTTCCTCAACAATTTTAACTTTTTTTATAACATTATCCTCTTAGGTAACAAACTGCAATCTTTCATAAAAAATAATTTCACACATGGCCACGTATCTCATCAATCAGCTTTTGCCAAGATGGGGTCTGTCTTCAATCAGAGACCTCTTTTTTCTTTAAAATCCTAATATTCAAGCCGAAATTGCAGTTATAAAAAAAATATTATTCACTTCGGCTTACCAATCATCTCAGGTTTATCAACATAATGCAATACAAGTAACACCATAATTTTGCCTTGAAAAAATGAATGTTAATTGCGCGACTAAGTACAAAAGCTTTAATCTAATACCTTTTCTCTGTGAAGATGCACATAATTACCCCCTGCCTGTAGGCGTCCCCTGGATTTTGGGAAGACGCAAAGAGGGTCAGTTCAAGCGAAATTTTCTCGATAATTGGTATAAGCATCGCAATCATTTCAGGTTTATTTAGAAAAAGCAATAGCTCTTAAGACAAGATCAGTGGACAGTTAAGACACTTAAGCGAATCATAAAAATAGTAACCGTTCCGGGGGGTTTTTCTAACGAGCACCTCCCAGAACGGTTACTAAAAATATTTGAAACAGTTAATAAATAATAATGACCAAATGTAACGGGTATGTAGCAAAAAGTACTTGAACTTGTGATGCCCTCACCCACAGGTATAGGTTTTTTGGTAGTTCGGTAGTCCTCAAGATGTCATGAGGAATTATATTGATGACCGAAATACTAGAACACCGATTCAGTAATCGGAATCATGACGAAAAAACTAGGTTTCGTTAGGTTACAACAAGGATGTTTGGTTGTAAAAGACGTTAAAACGGGCTTTCTCAATCTTGTATTTTATTAATGAATCGGTGTTCTAGAAGATAAGACGTGAACGCTACCTTTGGTTTAGGCGATACTGATGTGTGCTGTTGCCAAGAGCCGAAGCGCTATCATCTTGCATTTGTTACAAAAAAAATGAAACTACCAAATTGAGTAAAATCACATAATGGTTTATTTGTAAACATGCGGAAGTCCTAATTATGTAAATCTGCCCAGACACTTCAAATAGTATCTGTAATCCATGCAGAGTAAAGTTTAATATCTAGAGAGAGAAATAAAAATAAAAAATGCTTAAAACTTTTTCCCAGTAAGCATTCTAAAAATAAAATATATTTAC
>JAQYWO010000431.1 GCA_029379215.1 Rhizonema sp. PD37 | reverse complement strand
CTCGAGCTAAAAGCCAGACTCTAAGCCCTTTTTACTTCTGACTCCTGACTCCTGAAGAATGTATTCTGCTGTATGTGCCAGATCCTTTGATCGCAAGAGCTGATTAAAAAGAATCTAAATCTAGAGCTTGCATTCCTTGGCGTTCCACATAAGCCAACATACTGCCTAACTGCAACCAAACGAGCAAGCTCGTGAGAAGAGCAACCGGTATACCAACTGCATATGCAAGAAAGGGCGGAAAGCCAAATATTTCAAAACCTGAGCAAAGAAAAACAGCAATCCCAACTGTTACACCAAAAAATGGCACAGATAATTGTCTACTTGATAAACGCGAGCCGGATGAACTTTCAGCACCATCGCCTTGCCATTTCCGTACAATTATTTTTAGTGTCCCGGCAAACGCCACACCAGATGTTAATGCTGCAAATAATCCCACAGCTAGCAAGACATACGGCGGATTTTGAGGATAGTAGTACATGAAACCTCCTGAATGATACGAATAATGTTAAGAGTGAGGAGTTATGAAAGAGGGGTTTTGATTCCTAAGTCCGCTCCTCCTCACTCCTGACTCTTTTAACGTTTGCCAACAAAAGGCGCAGTCGTTTTTGGTAATTCTGCTTTCAAAGCCCCGATCGCTACATTTAGTAAACGAGTTGGCTTTAAGTCATCTTTCACCAAATTCCACAGACGTTGGACTTCTACGGTGTGAAGGCGATCATCTTCTGTGAGGGCAAGTACCAACTGTTGTCGGAGAAACTTGCCTTCATGAGATAGTAAATATTGCAAACCCAATTGAGCTGTTGGTAACACATCAAAGCTGTCATCAGTACGAGCGATCGCAATGAGTTCTTCCAACCGTTGCCACTGGAATTTACCATCTTTGAATAGCACGTTTAGTAACCTTCGGCGTAACTCTGGTGATTCACCTGTCAGTAGACGCTTTGCTACATAAGGATACGCTACCTCAACTATTTTGAAATTTGGGTTGAGGCTCAGAGCAATTCCTTCTTGTGTCACTAAAGAACGAATAATCAAAGCAAACTTCGCTGGGACTCGGAAAGGATAATCATACACCAGTTCCGAGAACTTATCGGTGATAGTTTTGAAGTTAAAATCCCCGACATTTTTGCCAATAGCATTTCCCAGAACCTGTTCTAATGCTGGTATGATTGGGCGAATATCTGTCTCTGGGGTGAGAAAACCCAAGTTGACGAAGTCCTGAGCTAAATTTTGGTAGTCTTTATTGACCAAATGCACGAGTGCATCCACTAAGTTTCCTTTGGTGGTTTCATCGAGCTGGTCCATCATACCAAAATCAATGTAAGCCATACTACCACTTGGTGTGGCAAATAAATTCCCCGGATGTGGATCGGCGTGGAAAAAGCCATATTCCAATAACTGTTTTAAACCAGATACCACGCCAATCTGGATAACCGCCTCTGGATCTAAACTACATTCACGGATGCTTTTGGTATCAGTGAGTTTGAAGCCGTTAATCCACTCTAGGGTTAAGACATGGGTGCTGGTGTAACGCCAATATATAAGTGGGACTTTGACATCTGGATCGTCGTGGAAGTTGTGAGCAAATTTTTCGGCGTTGCGAGCTTCATTGATGTAATCAATTTCTTCAAACAACTTCGTGCCAAATTCGTCCACAATCAAAGTCAGATCGTGACCGAGATTCAGGGGTAACCAAGGAGCTAGCCAACCTGCCCCCCAACGCATCAGATAAAGGTCGAGAGATATTACCGGACGTAAGTTAGGGCGTTGTACTTTCACCGCCACTTCTTCACCGCTCATCAAACGACCACGGTAGACTTGACCTAAACTAGCTGCCGCAACGGGATCCTGTGACAACTCGCTGAAAATTTCGTTCAACGGGCAGTCTAGTTCCGTCTGGATGATCTTGTAGGCGATCGCATTATCAAAAGCTGGTAACTGATCTTGCAGCTTAATGAGTTCGTCTAAGAAATCTTTGTGTACCAAGTCTGGTCGTGTTGAGAGAGCTTGACCAACCTTAATAAAAGCTGGACCAAGGCGAGTGAGCAATTTTCGCAACTGGGTAGCGCGTTTTAACTTGTTTTGCTCAACTCTATTTTGCCAATCATCCCACTTAAGATTAAAAATAAATCTAGTAAAAAACCAGACAATTAGTAATGCCCGTGCCCAAATCCGCCAGGGACGGTAACGGTAGTAGCTAGCGATCGCTTGGGGATCGTAGCGTCGATTATTCTCTGTAAGGGTTTGCCAACTCACTCCCTTATTTACCTCTTCAATTGAAAAATGTTACCGACTGGAGCCTAAGTTTGGCATCTTTTCAGCTAAACGGCTTTTTCTATGTTGACTTATGTAACAAGAGTAAAACTTTACTAAAAATTACTTTTTTTCTTTTATTTTATAATAGTACACAAAAGTATAAGTACTTATTCAACTAAATAAAGACTTTATTTTGGGGTTGCTTTCTCATGAGCGTCTATCAACCGTTGACAAGCCACTGGCGATCACGTCGGCTACTGATATTTGTCGTTAGTGTAGTTCTCGCTCTTGTTCTTGGCAGTATGGCGACTTCTGGCAAAACCGTCACACGGGACAAATTTCTCTGGCCGTTCTCAGCGACTTCGCCTTGGAATATGCCCATCGGCTCACGCGCACGTTATGTTCCAGCAAATATTCAAAAGGCCGCGTTGGCTGACGCGGATCAAGAGTACTTCTTTAAGCTCAAAAAAGGAGATCCGTTGCGTGAATTGTACGAGCCTGGTGCTTGGGGTGAGGGACGTTGTAAAGGCACTAAAGGTGTCGGCATCTCTCCACTGCCTATTCCAGACAACTTGATTGTTCCAGATGCGACAAGTAAGCCGTACAGCACGCCCAATAATGCTTCTGCTTTTTTGCTGCCTGATGGGAAAACCTTGGTGCAAATTGGACCACTAGCTCGCTGTCAAAAAGGGGGTCCACTTTATGGTTTTCACTATCATCGTGATGAAGATATTTACGGACAGGGAATAGGAGGATCGCATTTCGGTTCTGGTCTTTCTGGTATTGGTGGCTCGATTCGCAAAGGTGAACTTATGAGTAAACAGCCGATTCGCCATGCATTAAAAGTTGTGATTTGGGGAGAAAAATATCTTTACTATTCCAAGGAAATTCCTGGGAAACGTTGGCCTGCTGAACTTGCTGATGGTAATGCTGCAAACCAATATCACGGTAAAAACCAGGCTTTAGTGCAAGGCTCGCTACTGGCAATTCCTCCAAGGCTAACGGAAGCAAGTCTCAAGTTACAAACATACCCTGGAAAAAAGTTGTTTCATGCGTTGCAAAATTACGGGGCTTACGTTGTTGATGATGCAGGTTGGGACTGTCATTACTTCGGAGTAGAAAAAGGAGTTCTTGAAGAGTTTCGCAAAACCTACGGCTACAATTTCTCAGGTAAAAGCGGAACATTTTATGAAGATTTTATGAAACTATTTCAAGCACTTTCTGTTGTTGACAATAATGGACAGAAAAGTATTGGTGGTGGTGGAACTCCCCGTGTAGTTCTTGCTCCAAGCATTGGCAATTGAGCAAACAATTAAGAAATAGAATGGGGAAAAAGGCAATAATTTTTTCCTCATTACCAATCACCACCTTAACTACATAACGTTACGACCCATTATTTTTTTGCTTCGATTTATAACTTTATAGATATGTATTAATTTCTATTTTTAATATTTTGCTAAGCAGTAGAGCTACTATTGTGAGATATTAATTATTTAAGCTCATCTTCGGTAGAATAATCGTAAGTTTATCCGTCTGATTTAACTCTCTGTAGAAAATAATCTGTAAACATTGATATTAGATAGTTTTACATCAATTGAAGTGAAATGAAAATAAGTAGAATGCTTTCATGAAGTGGCTGCTTCTGCATCGCTCAATTCTTTTCCATCTCTTGAGGTCGATGATAAGCGCTGTATTTTTCTTTCACAGGAGTGATAAAAGAAGATTATAAACATCTAGACAGAAGCCTTTTAAACAAGTAATGTATGCTGATAGTTGATAGCAAATAGCTGATGTTAAATGGCTGATAGCTGATAGCAAATAGCTGATAGTAAATAGCAAATCGCAAATCGCTGATGGCTCACAGTTATTTGCGGACATATCTTGACTGGAATGGTACAGGTGATTGGCATACTCTTTTTCCATGAGCCACACCGAAAGTTTGCCACCCCACCGTCCTGGCACAATAATGAATTTGGAGTGGCTTTTTGATGACCATCTTTCGCTCTTTGACAAGCCGCTTGCGACGTTCTATTTTGTTGAAATTTGTCGCTGGTGTATCTCTCGCTTTAATTTTCAGCATGCCAACTCTTAGCCAACCACCCACAAGGGATAAGTTTCTGTGGCCGTTTTCATCCACTTCACCTTGGAATATGCCCATCGGTTCAGGTGCAGTTTATATCCCAGCAAATATTCAAAAGGCAGGATCAGCTGGGGCAGATCTAGAGTACCTATTCAAGCTTAAGGAAGGAGACCCCTGGCGTGATTTATATGAGCCTGGTACTTGGGAAGTCGGGCGTTGTACAGGTACTAAACTTGTGGGAATTGCTCCATTGCCTATTCCAGATGACTTAATTGTTCCAGATGCAACGAGTTGGCCGTATGACACTCCTAACGCTGCTTCTGCCTTTCTGATGCCTGATGGCAAAACCTTAGTACAAATTGGACCCCTAGCTCGCTGTCAAGAGGGAGGTCCACTTTATGGTTACCATTATTCCCCTGACGAAGATATTTACGGAGACGGACTCGGAGGATCGCATTTCGGCTCTGGTCTTTCTGCTATTGGTGGTTCCATTCGCAAAGGAGAACTTATTGGCGAACAGCCCATTCAGCATGCATTAAAAGTTGTGATTTGGGGGGAAAAATACTTTTACTACTCTCAAGACATTCCTGGAAAACGCTGGCCTGCATCACTTGCAGATAAAAATGCCCCCGACCAATATCACGGAAAAAACCCTGCTCTTGTACAAGGTTCTCTACTGGCAATTCTTCCGAATGTCACTGAGGAAAGTCTTAATTTACAAACACTGCCAGCAAAAAAGCTATTTCATGCGTTGCAGGATTACGGTACTTACGTTGTCGATGACGCAGGTTGGGACTGCCATTATTTTGGTGTGGAAAAAGGAGCTCTTGAAGAGTTTCATGATACCTACGGCTATGATTTCATAAGCACAAGTGGAGATTTTTATGAAGACTTTATGAAACTGTTCCAAGCACTTTATATTGTCGATAACAACCAATCAGACAACGTTGGTGGCGGTGGAACTCCCCGTGTAGCTCTTGCTCCGCTTATTGGCAACTGACCCCATAGTTAACATTATCCCACCATTCAAAATGGTGGGACTGAAATTTGGCGTCACTAATCACTGTACGTTCGCTGAATTTGATAGGGTGAGAGGAATAAACGCCGGACAGAGTAAGAAAAAACCGTATCGAGAAAAAGTTATTTCTAATCGCCTTTTTCTTAACTCTATTACTGACCATGGTGAATTTGTCAGACAATTTTTTAACGGCTATGCATCATATAAACCCACAGGCTTTACTATTTCTGGTAAGGCTGGGCATCGGGTTAATGCAATAAATTTGGTCGATAAAGCAATTTCAGAAACTCAAAAAGGGATTGCTGCTGCTCAATAATGAACGTTAATTTGTTTGTTAAATTTTCAGTTTGCACATAGCTTCAAGTGAAGTGTTATATCAAAACCAATCGTTTCTAAAACGGATAGCTGATTGAAGTTATTGACCCTACCGATTGGGTTAAATCGGATTCAAAAAACCCATATAACCCACCTTCCGCACCCTAACTGTCACACATCAACAAAAAGTTGCTTGAGTAGTAC
>JAQYWO010000430.1 GCA_029379215.1 Rhizonema sp. PD37 | reverse complement strand
CAGCTACCCTGTCCCCGTCTGCTTCCGGCACCCCTCTCCCAAAGTTGGGTTCCGGGGTTGGGGGAGAGGGCGAGAATGTATGACATACAACTGATAAACGAGAAACAAGATCCCCGACTTCTGCGAAGTCGGGGATCTTGATCAATAACCTAATCTTGATCGGGGATGGAAAACTCTGGCTTCATATCTCGCAGCATCAGTTCTAAAAGTGCTTGTCGGGGTGTAACTTTGCCTTGAAGTAGGCGATAAACTTGCTCTGTAATTGGGATGGAAATATTTTGCCAGAGCGATCGCTGGATGAGAACCTCTGTTGTATTGACTCCCTCAGCAGTTCCTTCTAAATGGGCAAGAATTTCCGTGAGTGTTTTGCCAAGAGCTAACTGGTAGCCAACTTGGTAATTGCGACTTAAGGGACTGTTGCAGGTAGCTAGCAAATCACCCAAACCAGACAAACCGTAAAATGTTTCCGTTTTAGCACCCCAGCTATTGCCAATACGAATGATTTCTGTCAAACCGCGAGTCACTAAAGCGGCTTTAGCGTTGGTTCCCAACTGTAAACCGTCACACACACCAGCTGCGATCGCGATCGTATTTTTCAATGTCCCTCCTAATTCCACTCCCAAAGGATCGGGATTTGTATAAACTCGGAAACTATTTGAGGAAAACGCTGATTGCACAAATTCTGCAGCACTTGTCACGCTACTAGCAACGACTGTTGCCGCAGGCAGTGAGTGTTGAATTTCTTTAGATAAATTAGGTCCAGAAAGGACAACGACGGCATAATTGGGAAATGCAGCTTGCCAAACTTGGGATGGAGTGCAGGTAGTTTCCGGATCTAAACCTTTGGTTGCAGTCACAAAAATCGTCTCTGTTGAAAGGTGTAAAGACTGTACTTGAGAAACAACAGATCTCACACCCTTAATTGAAACGGCTGAGAGGATCACATCAGCGCCTTCCACTGCTGCCGCTAATGGTAGTGAATCTCGATGCGACCACAAGCTTACCTGACAACCATTTGCCTTCGCAAGAGTTGCTAAAGCTGTTCCCCAAGCACCTGCGCCGAGAACAGCTAATTTTGGATTTGTCATTTGCTGTTAGTTATTTGATAGTTGTTAAAAAGTACTAATAATAACTTCTAACTGTAAGAGTGCGTTTTGTCAGATATTGAGTTTGCGAATACGTTGTTTCGTTGAAACCCGCCTCAACGCGTCAACAATAAAGGGCGGGTTTTGTCAGATGTTGTTGCGAATACGTCGTTTGGATGAAACCCGCCTTAACTCGCCAACAGTAAAGGGCGGGTTTTGTCAGATATTGAGTTTGCGAATACGTTGTTTCGTTGAAACCCGCCCCTACTGAGTGATTGTCGGGGCGGGTTTTGTCAGATATTGAGTTTGGATTATCAGTCGTTTGGATGAAACCCGCCTCAACGCGTTAACTGTAAGGGCGGGTTTTGTCAGATGTTGTTGCGAATACGTCGTTTGGATGAAACCCGCCCCTACGCACTCCGAGGATAGCGCTTCATTAATTCTCGGACCTGCTCAGCATGATATGAGCTTCTTGTCAAGGGTGAAGAAACAACTTGTAAAAATCCTAGTTCTTCACCGAATGCTTTCCAGGCAGCAAATTGTTCTGGACTGATAAATTGATCTACCTTTAAGTGCTTTTGACTGGGTTGGAGGTATTGACCAATGGTTAAAATATCACAATCCTGTGCCCGTAAATCCTGCATCACTTGCCTGATTTCCTCATCCGTTTCACCAAGCCCTACCATGATACCAGATTTTGTGTAGACTTCAGGTGCAATTTGACGCGATCGCCTAAGTAATTCCAATGTCCGTTCATAATTTCCTTGAGGACGCACCCGGCGATATAGACGCGGTACTGTTTCTGTATTGTGATTAAGGACTTCTGGGTGTGCTTGAAGAATGGATGAGAGTGCATTCCAATTACCGCACAAGTCAGGGATGAGTAACTCGATAGTTGTTTGGGGAGAGAGGAGGCGAACAGCTTCAATACATTGGACAAACTGTGACGCACCACCATCAGGTAAGTCATCTCGGTTCACAGAAGTGATGACTACATGATTTAGTTTCATGCGACGTACTGCTTCCCCAAGTCGTGTTGGTTCCGTCGGATCTATGGATTTGGGTTTTTTCTCAAAGTCAATATCGCAGTAGGGACAGGCACGCGTACAAGCAGGTCCCATAATTAAGAATGTTGCAGTCCCAGCCTTAAAACACTCACCGATATTTGGACAAGACGCTTCCTCACAAACAGTATTGAGAGCTAAATCCCGCAAAATTTCCTTAACGTTACCAACGCGCTCCCACTGTGGCGCTTTTACCCGCAACCAGTCTGGTTTAACAGTCACAATCTACTTCTATAACTTGAGATATACACATTTCATGCTAGCAGCAATAAATCGTGCTGGAAGTTGAATCAGAAGTTATGAATTAAAATTTCTCGTCCCACTTGCCATTTTTATCAGAGTTATGATATCCTTATATTGGTATTATCATGCCGGGATGTGGCGCAGCTTGGTAGCGCACTTCGTTCGGGACGAAGGGGCCGCTGGTTCGAATCCAGTCATCCCGATTTTATGTTATCGATTAACTAATTACCTGTCGTCTTAACAATTTAATGTTGTTATTAACATATTATCTGTCGTCTTAACAATTTAATGTCGTTATTAACATATTATCTGTCGTCTTAACAATTTAATGTCGCTGAGTTACTTTTGACAGTCTCTAACAAATTAATGTCGCCGACTTATTTGTATGGAGGATGATTTTCAATACAGAGAGCATCACTATTTCAAGTTTATGCTCGTTGGAATCATCCCGAACGAAGTGCGCCTTTCAACCCTCCCAAAAAACTTTCAATTTAGATGAGGGACTTGCGGGAAAATAAAGTACCAGTCATTCTAGAGATAGAAGACGAAAAACTAAAAGCTGGGACTAAATATCGAGAGTGGAAAATTCAAGGATGATACTAACTGAACCCATCATATCTACTTTCAAAGATGCCAGCCAGAAACTGACTGGCTATCGCAAACGAGACTTCATGGCCAAAGTGACCGAAGATTACTTCGATGGGTCGGCACGTCAAGCGGAAACAGTTTTGGGATGGAATCGTCGGACCGTACAACTGGGATTGGATGAACGGAGGACGGGGATGATGTGTGTGGATAATTACCAAGCACGTGGGCGACATAAAACAGAAGAGATTCTCCCTAACATCAAAGCCGATATTCAGTCACTGGTGGATGATCAAGCCCAGGCAGACCCAAAATTAAAATCCTCATTTTTATATGCCCGTATCAGTGCTAGAGCAGTAAGAGAGGCGCTGGTGAGTCAAGTCGGCTACGACAACAGCGAATTACCTTCTCGTCAGACGACAGGAGAGATTCTCAATCGTTTGGGGTATCGCCTAAAAAAACACAAAAAACGAAACCCTTGAAAAAGATTCCTCAAACCGATGCCATTTTTGAAAATGTGTTCCGGGAAAATCAAGCATCCGATGAAAATCACAAATCCTTGAGAGTGTCAATTGATACTAAAGCCAAGGTCAAGATAGGCAACCTTTCTAGAGGAGGTAAGGCGCGTACCCTAGAGCCAAAACAGGCAGATGACCACGATACTGAGTGGCAGGCAGTCTTAGTTCCGTTTGGCATTCTTAACACTCATAGCGATCAATTATCGATCTACTTCGGTCAATCAGCCGAGACTAGCGATTTTATCGTCGATTGTTTAACCTCCTGGTGGAATGAGAATCAATACGATTACCCCGAGATTAATGAATTGGTGATTGACCTTGATGGCGGTGCTGCAACCCGTAGCAATCGCACGCAATTTATCAAACGCATGGTTGAACTGTCTGGAAGTATTAATTTAAAAATCCGACTTATTTACTACCCCCCATATCATAGCAAGTACAACCCGATAGAACGCTGTTGGGCTGCCCTTGAGAATTATTGGAATGGCGCGATTTTAGATTCGGTGGACGCTGCCCGAAACTGGACTGCCAATATGACGAGCGAAAGGAATTGCACCTATTGTCTATTGTATCGAAGCAATTTATCCAACAGGAATTAAGGTTTTGTCACAAGAGTTACAACATTACCAACCTTTCTGGCAGCGTTCTGAAACATTGCCTAAATGGGACATTACGATTGTCCCTGCCTAATTGGTATCTTATTTTCTTGCAAGTCCCTAACTGAAGCACAAAAAGCCTCGTTTGCTCCGATTTGTCCAGACTTTGTGATTGAATTACGGTCTTCTAACGATACTCTCAGTGGATTGCAAGATAAGATGCAGGAATATATTGACAATGGTGCATCACTGGGTTGGTTGATTGATCGCCAGAACCGCAAAGTTTACATCTACCGTCCCAATCAAGAACCGGAAGTCTTGGATAATCCTGAAATAGTGAGCGGCGATCCAGAGCTACCAGGATTCGTCTTGCAGATGGTAAAAATCTGGTGATTGAATCATTGTCTGGAATAAGTTTTGGCTTTGGTTATGCAGATTTGAGTAGAGTTCACCAGCAGTAGTAGCGATCGCTTCGAATATAACTGGAGGTTTGAGAAGCGCTCAATGTTGATGGTAACAGCTAGGTTATAGAGCGCAGTTTTCAAAGGAGAATTACGGTCGTTTCGTGAAAATTATTTAGGCTTACAAGGGAGAGGCGATGACTTTGTTAGAGGACAGAATTATTTACCATTCTACCTTGACTGAATAATTACTAAAAATATAATCACAACTAATCAGCACAGCAGTTTCTATATTAGCTTGAGCAATCAGTAATCTGTCAAAAGGATCTTTATGATGAATGGGCAAACTATCTAAAGCTAAAATATGAGCAATAGTGATTGGTAATATTCCGATATAATTCTTTTGTTGAATAGCAATAATTTATCCTAAAGCTTTATTTAACGTTAGTTTGCCTAATTGGTGTTTTATTTGTATTTCCCAGAGACTGACAACACTCAATAACCTATTATTATCTTTATTTATTAATAACTCTAATGCTCGTTCAGAAAGTTTTGAGGTATCACTATCCCACCAAATAAACGTATGTGTATCTAACAGTAACTTCATGCATTTTGTAACCAAAAGTCATCTGATAAAGGTTGCTCAAAATCATTATTCATTATCATTGCACCCAAATTCAATCCTGGTTGAGGTATTTTTTCTGATTCTAAGTTATTTAGAGCAATAGGATTCAGTATAGTTAATATAGCAACAGGAGTATTACCTTCGGTAATGACTATTTCTCTGTCATTTTGAATCAAAGAGAGTAATTCAGTAAAACTGATTTGTAATTGTTTAAGATCAACTGTTTTGGTTGACATACCTATTCATTTAGATATTCTAACTCTGATTATAACCTCAGAACTCGCATAATTGGTACTTGACAGTAAGATAAGTTATTTTTTTGTAATATTTTCATCTCAGTAATGCATTAGAACCTTTTTAGGACTTACGCAAACTCTACGAATTCTTGGCGAACAAAAACACGTGCAGAAGAAGTGACTGTCGGGGGAGTATGAAAGCCAGTCGCCGAGAGAGCGGGCTAACCCCTGACGCTCGTTCCGACGCTCGTGCCTCGCTACCGCTGCGCTAACGCTAACGCTGCGCTAACGCCAGATGCCTGCGGAGGAAACCCTCAACGCAGCACTGGTCTCACCTCCTGCATAGCGCACAGCAAGCCAACGCGCTGCCCAAGTTTATGCGGTTCAATAAATTCAGCTTTTTGGCAATTTTTGCATAGGTCCTGCTTTTGTAATACCTTGCAACCAAGAAGTTAAAATATTAAAAAGGTACGTAACCGTTCAGGGGGCTTGAAAGTGACGCAACTGGGGAACGCTGCGCTAGATTT
>JAQYWO010000429.1 GCA_029379215.1 Rhizonema sp. PD37 | reverse complement strand
AATCTCACCCGAGGAAGCTGACAACGCATTAAATAGCAGGAATTCAGAAATTGTTTGTGACGGGCTGCTACGCCTAACTTATCATGATTCCGATTGGCAATGGGTTCAAAACCTTTGCTTACATTTCATTAAATCAGAAAATATTCAAATTCGGAGCCTTGCAGTAACTTGTCTTGGACATTTAGCACGTATTCACCATACTTTAGATATTGAACAAGTGATTCCAATCCTAAAAAATCTCTTACATGACAAGGAAATTGCTGGCAGAGTTGAAGATGCTTTAGATGATATTGAGATATTTATCCGATAACTTTGTGACTAATTTATTTGAAGGACTACCCCATTCGTGAGAGGTTAAAACAATACCGTTTTTTGAACTTAGTAATTATGCTGAAAATTTACCAGGCTGTATAGCCACCGTAGATGACTAATTCCGAGCCTGTAACAAACTTAGATTCAGCAGAAGCAAGGGTATTGAATGCCTACGGCAATATCATCTGGCTCACCGATATGCCCAATTGGATGAAGGCGATCAAGTTCAATGCGGAGAGCTTCAATGTCCCCCTGTTGTTTAAGATAGTTCTCAACCATAGGTGTCCAGATAAAGCCAGGATGGACAGAATTGACACGAATTTTGTGTTTTGCGTAAAGCAGCGCATCGGTTTTACTCATCAGGCGACAGGCAATCATCAGCAAGTTAAAGCTCACTCTCACCACCGTTTGACTGCTCCTGCTACCAAGAGTTCAATTTTGTGTAGAGTCGTTTGCCCAGTGATAAACAGGGTTTTGCCTTCCGATTCCCCAAAAGCAAAGTTAGTCACAGCGTCTGACATCAAAATTTTGCCAAGAAGCTTTCCCTCTGGTGAAAAGACATGGATACCATCACCGCAGCCTGCGTAGATGTTGCCCAGCGCGTCTACATCCACGCCATCTGCACCCCAATCTTTGTTATCGATGTTACACAATACATTGCCACCAGAAAGGGTACGATCACTATTGACGTTAAAAACGCGAATTTGTCGATTGTCATCTGCGGAATCACCGACATAAAGTTTGGTTTCATCTGGTGAAAAAGCAATACCATTCGGCATGTGAAAGTCATCAGCAACTGAGGCGAGGCGATGAGTTTGAGGATCAAAGAAGAAGACATGGTTTCTGTTTTGTTCTTTGGGGCGATCGCCTAACCCATAGGGAGGATCGGTAAACCAAATCGTTCCATCTGACTTAATCTCCAGATCGTTGGGAGAGTTCAGCCGTTTGTCATCAAAGCGATCCACTAGAACTTCGCGCTGCCCATTGCGATCAGTCTTGCTGATGGCTCTGCTTTCGTGTTCACACGTGTAAAGATTACCCTGAGTATCGAATACATTACCATTGCAGCCAAAGCTGGGCTGGCGAACGGTGAGGAGTCCATCTGTTTCACTCCAAGCTTTGTGTTCACTTGCACCTGTGTCGCTGAAGATTAGACGATTGTGCCACTTGTCCCAAACAGGCCCCTCACAGAAATACATTTTATCTGCTAAGAGTATTGGTTCTGCATCAGTAGACAAAATGCCCGGAATTGCTTGATTATTCATCGGACTCCTTATATTATTATTCAACCATCAAAATAACGGCTACAAAGCAGTTTCTGCTGAGACTATAAGGGATTTCACAAGTCTATGACAATCTGACTCGATAGATATATGTGGTAATAATGTTTTTGTAAGTTACGGCAACGCTACATCGGCGACTGGTTCTGGTGGCAGGCTAAGGACAATTGCTCCACACACGACTAATGGACAGCTTGTCTAACATTCACTTAACGATGCCGCCAACGGCTACATGCCCCTTCGGGCTCGCCTAGGAATTTCAGAACCCTTTCGCGTGCAAAGATTTCTGGAAATCCAATAACAAGTTACCTCGGCACAATCGGAACTATTTATTCTCGTAAAAATTTAGCGAGAAAATTATAAATTTTCTCAAGGATACTTGCCTGAACAGACACTTGACCGTTACAGTTGTTTAGGAAACGTTTAAGTAACTAAGCCCCAGTTCACGCTGGGGTATTTCTTATTTAAAATGCACTCTCTTATACTATATTGGCTATTTTGTCCACAAACCTTAACAAAGTGTTTTCAGCTTTTCTGCTGTTTTGTTGAGATTGGGAATCGCCAATTGGGTAAAAAGTTCTTCGCCATTACCCGTTACGAGCAGTTCAAGCTTTGTTACGAGCAACAGACAAGTAAAACTTATTCCAATTAGATCATCTTCCATGAATAGCGCGATCGCATTGATCTACCTCAACGACCTAAGTGATCTAAATCATTGAGAATAGACCTGGATCTGGGAAATTGTTAAGCAGTAAACTTTTCTAAGAAAAAAAGGACGAAGGTAAGCACGAGCGGAAATTCCTCCTTACTCGCCTATCCCCCCTTATCGAACAAAGAAAATTTGTATAAAAACCTTTCATTCTTACTCTTCCCGAATCAACGGCTTCAACCGAGATTCAATATCAAAAAACGTGACGCCTAAACGCCACGTGTCATTTTATAGTTTAAAGAAAAACGTGTATAAACACCCTGATGTAAATATTTTAAATTTTTATTAATACAACGTCTTTAGTAACATTACTTAAAATTCAGATAAGCAATTCTTTGAATTACGCAATTTCACTGAGAAAATATGGCGTTTATGGTAGGGTGTTACTAGCCATTTTCCTAGCTACTTCACAGTTCACCACTTCAAAACACTGACTCTGCCTTAACTCATTCAGAATCGGTGTATCACCAGAACCGAAAAGATACAGTTGTTCTTGAGCGCGAGTCATCGCAACGTATAATAGTCTTCTGGCGAGAACTGCTGCTTCGGGTTCTTGAGAGTGGCGATCGCCAAACTGCTGTACCCAAGGAATCAGTACTACTTTAAACTCCAGCCCTAGAGAAGAATAAGCGGTAATCAGCCTGACTCCTTCTCGGTGATTGTTGTAGGAGTGCTTGGAGTCCTTATTTTCTGTAACCCAGTAACAACCCAAACCTAAATCCTGAAGTTGTTTTTGGAGCTTGTCAAATAATGGAGTGTCAGTGCGTGTGAGGTAGCGATACAAAATAGCAATATCTCTTGCTTCATAGCCACTGTTCTGAAGCTTTTGAACTTGAGTTACAACTGCTTGAAGTTCACATTCTCGATTGGCTTGGATTTGCAAAACTGGACGTTGACCGTGACGAAGAGCAGTCTTTGGCTGGATAATTGGGAAGGTTGTTTCTTCCTCGACTGTATTTGAAGTTGCAGGTATCAGAACACTCCACGCAGCAGATAAAATTTCTTGAGTATTTCGGTAGTTTTGCGAGAATTTCTTAGAACGCTGTCCGCCTTGCACTTTAATTCCTACAGATTTCCAGGTAAAATTATGACGCTTGTAAAGGTTTTGAGAACCATCGGAAACAATCATTAAATTACCGTTTTCAGGATCTTTGAGTGCTGTGACACAACACTGAAACCAGCTAGGAGAGAAAGTGTGTGCCTCATCTACCAAAATTGCATCCCATTTTTTTTCTAGGGGAAGCTTTGCGATCGCCTCTTGTAATTTTTCTCCCAGTACCTCCTCATCGTCTTCCGTGACTCTGGGTAGTCTGCCGAGGATTTTCTTTGCCCACCCGTGGAAATGAATCACCTCTATCTGTTCTTTGTAGTCAGGGTTGTCGCTTTCGTCGTGAAGCAATGAGCGCAGATATGATGCCAAAGTAATATTGAAGCATAGCACCAAGACGCGATGCTCTACCAAGCGGTTTGCTAAAAGCTTGGCACGGGAAAGCAAAATCAGTGTCTTACCTGAACCTGCCACCCCATAAAACAGGCGATGCCCATCTCGAATATCTGCTGCTAAACGTTCTTGCTCAATGTCCAAAGTCACAATTATAGAGCTGTCTGGAACGGGTTTAGCATCACCCGGAACACTCTTAAAGGTAGCTGGTGCTTTTTTAATTGCCTTTTCTGGGTATAAAATGCCTTTAATCGTACTAATTTGGTCATCAGTGAGTGCTAAAAACTTAAAGCGAGTCGTAAACATGCTCTCCAAGCGTCGCATTAACTCCCGTTCGCCAATTCCATCCCATTCTATTAACTCATCTCGGTAGACAACTTGAGGTTGTTCCAAGAGTGAATAAATATTTTCATCCTGTGCCTGAGTCACTGTCATATTGGGCATGACGACACCAACACCTACTGGAAAGCTTAATTTTCCTTGGTAGCCACCATCCGGCTGAATGAGAACCGAGTATTGCTTGAGCTTATCAAGGATTGCATCTAAGTAGCCTTTACCTTGGCGTAACGGGGACTGTTGTTTCTCAGTAAGTTTTTCACCATTTTTGATTTCAAAGAACTGGCTATTCGCACTCACAATTTGATGAGATCCCCAACCCTTCACCTCCAAAATCAATAATCCTAATGTTGGTCCTAAAATAATAAAATCAGGGTAAAGTCCTTTCACTATTGGTTCATACCAAACATAGCAATCATCCGGTAATTCATATTGTAGAGTTTTGTATAATCGCTTCTCTCCTTGACTCGCCTTTGATGGGATACTATCGGGTACCATTAAAGCCATAACAATATCTCCTAACCTAAATTATCTTCGACTCACCGCATTCATCAGTGAGTATCTTGTTTCAAAGCAACTCTTTAGGCATATGTGTCTAGTACAGTTGCCGGATGCGATCGTAGTTACATGGAAGAAATGAAGTTTATAATACGACTAGTTGATTAGGCTGGGTAATTTTTAATTCAAAATTTCCCTTTCCTATTTCTCTTGGTGTTACGCCCACAGCCCTAACATCTTTACCTTGTAAAGCCAATAAGTTAGAAGCACCTGGAATTTGGTTGAGAATCTGTCGGGGTATGACAACTAAATAAACCTTATTATCTCTTCCTGATAAATTAAGCTGCTCTGTGTTCGCATTTTGATGACTCCATCCATTGATTCGCCCTTCTATATTTGGAGTATTGCCTAAGTTGTGATTGTTTTGGGCGATCGTATTGTTAGAGCAGAAAAAATCTACAGGATTGTGTTGAAAATCTGCACATCTTAAAACTTCTTCGGCTTTTTGAGAGATTTTGACAAAGTATGAGTAATCAGGTTCTTGACCAGCATCATAGTTTGCTTTATTTTTAATACTAGCAGGTGCATTGAGAATAACTTGCTTGAGCGTTTCGCGATCTGAGTTAGAAAGGTTAGGTGATAAATAAACATTCGATCCGGGAATTTGACGGCTGAGATGAATCACCCTTAAATTTGGCTCGTTTTTGACTGCATCATAAGCAGCCGCACCCACATCAGCTTCGCTATTTCTGACCATTTCTATAATTTTTTGACCTCTATGTCCCATATCTACACGCAGAGTTTTGCCAAACAAATCATAAGTAGGCATATAAAAACTGGATGCTGAGTTGAAGTCTCCAAAAGCAATAGTCGTTGTGGGTTTTATGTCACTAAGAGATTGAATGGCGCTAATTGATTTCACAAATAAACTAGCTTGATAGTATGAAGGATTATTTGGAAACATCCGAGCAGCAAAAGTGTACCCGTTTTCTTTAGCTGCGACAGAAAGCATCGGAGACAGAGCAAATACAATATCCCACTCTTTACGCACAATTCGATTCCTTACATCTTCATAGGAAATTGATTCATTGCCATCTATCGTGACTTGAACTTTATTTCCCAACTCAGAGCGCAAGTAAGCTGCTAAGTCATTGTAATTGCTGGAATTTGTCAATATACCTATGGTTAAAGAGCTTGTCTGTAACTTTTGCTTGGCACCATTTTCTAAAGATACAGAAACACCTGGTTTAAGCAATTTAGAAATTGCCATATATGCAATTAAAAGACTGATAACAGATGTTAAGATTAGAGTAATCAGTAATGTAATGTTACCTTTTTTTGCTATAGACATATAAATTTATAATCTGATTTTTTTGATAAACTAAGCTGTTAAAGAC
>JAQYWO010000428.1 GCA_029379215.1 Rhizonema sp. PD37 | reverse complement strand
GATGCAACATTAGTTAACAATAGATATTTTATGTAACGAGGGAAAATACTGTTTCTGATGGCTGTATCCTTAGCCCTCTATAGGATTCAGTACTGACAAAGCCTACTTAATTGTGGTTGGCAAAAAGCATGGAGACATTAGAGTTCATTATCTATCCAGATGGTCGGGTACAAGAGAAAGTCACTGGCATTGTGGGTGCTTCTTGCGCTGAAGTCACAGCAGCAATAGAGGCACAGCTGGGACAAGTACTTAGTCATGAGCCAACCTCAGAATACTTCGCCACCAAAGTGCAGCAGTCTGGGGTGGTGAATACACAAACCACTTTTAGCGAGTGGTAATTCACGTAAACTATAGTTTCATTGATTTACAGCCACCATGTCACACTTTAGCCAAATTAAAACCCAAATCCGCAACATTGAATCCTTAAAAGATGCTCTGACTGACTTGGGTATAAACTGGAAAGAAGGACCCTGCGAAGTGCGGGGATATCGCGGTCAAACCCATACAGCAGAAATCGCCATTGAGCAAGACAATGGTTACGATGTCGGTTTCAAACAGAATGGAAAAGAATATGAACTCGTTGCCGACTTGCAATATTGGCAGCAAAATAAGTCTGTTGAAGGATTTTTGCGCCAAGTAACGCAGCGCTATGCTTACCACACAGTAGTAAAAGAAACTGTAGGCGTGGGCTTTCAAGTCACTGAAGAACAAAAAAACGAGGATGGTTCTATTCGCCTAGTTGTACAGCGTTGGAGTGCCTAATGTCTGATTTTTTACCGTCAGAAGATGAAGAGAACCGCTCTGGATTAGAGCCAGAATTAGGAGGCTTTTTACGGTACGATTCAGAACGGTCGGGTTTAGAACCAGAATTAGGCGGTTTGCTGCGGCAAAAAGGTGTTTATGTCGATGAAATTACTTGTATTGGCTGCAAGCACTGTGTTCATGTTGCCCGTAACACATTTTATATTGAATCAGATTACGGGCGATCGCGAGCCATTAGGCAAGACGCCGATCCAGAGGAAGTCATTCAAGAAGCAATTGATACTTGTCCAGTTGATTGCATTCACTGGATGGATTACACTGCACTTAAAAAGTTAGAAGAAGAACGTAAGTATCAAGTAATTCCTCTGATTGGATATCCAGTAGATCAAGCAGTTATAACTGCCGAACAACGGCGTAAAAAGCGCAGATTGAACCATAAGAAATCCAGCTATTAAAGTGTAAGCATCTTAAAGCAAGTAAGAAAGCTTACAAAAGAGTTGTATAAATGTTCAATAATATGAACTACTTATACAAGTTTTATCAAAAGTGTACTGATATCTAAATGCTTACCTATGGTAGATGGCTGGTTGAACCGGCCATTTTTTATTTATTGATATTTATTAAAGACACTGATATTATCTAATGGCTGGGATTTATTTTAGACTTTCGTGCTTTGACAGCAACTTTTCAACTTTTGCCTCATCAATTCTGGCTGTCAGTCTTCTTGACTCATGCAAATCTCTAGTAGTTTTTGCCAAAGTAAAAGTGGAACCTACAGAAAAAGTTAATCCCATTCCCATGAAACCTTTTACCCAGCTACTTACGGGCAAATTGACGATACCAATAGTCGTCATAGAAATAGAAAGGACAAAAGCCGCCCATGTTTGAATAACCCAAGCGTTACTATCTTTTTGGGAATTGAATTGTTGCATAGACCTACCCGTTGAGGAACCATTAGTATTACTTATTACCTTGAGGCAGCAACAGTAATTGTACGAGTTTTACAACTGAACTGAGCTAATGGCATAAAATTAGCAACATTTAAATTCCGATGCCCTATCTGATACGTTACAGCCAGCAATTTTCACATTAATGGACTATATGACTCCCCAACAAAATGCTGCAATTGTGGTAAATACATCTAAAAATGGCTATTAGTAAGGAATATTGTACCTACTGCAAGATTTGTTGAAAAATGATTTTTGAAAAGTAGAAACATTCGCTGTCATCTGTTTACATGCGTAATCGATACTAACAGCAAGCATATCCAACCTGGGTTTAAGATCGAGTTGTTCATTCAGACTCCTGAAAGGTTTGCACCTTGCCATCAGGACTATATACAGCCCGAATTCTGACAGCTTGCCCATTTTTGTTAGGAGAAACAAAACGTTCACCAATAAGGGGCATTCCCGTGCGATCAACGTAATCTCGTGCCGTCTTTCCTAAAGGTAAGATTCGTTCAATTGAGCCGTCAATACCGATAACTAAACTATACTCTATTGATTGCTTTAATTGAGTAGGTGGCTGCCAATGTTTTTTCAAGTAATCTTTAGCTTCAACTAATTGGGTTGCGTCTACCAATGAGCGATTGGTGGGAGCAGTGGCTATGGTGGTTTTGTGACTTTGTCGCAATCTAGTCACTAATGCATCAGTACTAGAGCTAGAAGTTGCTATGGAGGAGCTTTGGAAGTTAGCTAGTTGATTACGGCCACCGCCACTACTTAAATTAGGTAAGGCAGAAACAGGTGGAGAAACTGCTGAAAAATCAGGGGATGTACTAAGTGCTGTAGGTGAAAGAGTGTTCAAGGGCGACTGAGTCTGAGGTGAAGGAATGTCACCTTGAGCAATCGCTTTAGTACCATTCTTTTTGGTATTTGATTGAATGTTAACTGGTGGATTCGGTAGTTTGGGGAGTGCAGCTGTATTTGATGGAATGGAAAGGTTTGGAACTGTCGTTTCGGGTGTTTTGGGTATAGTTAGTGTCTTTCCTGTCAATGGAAGCGACGAAGGATTGGTGAGATTAGAGGGTGTTTGAGATGTTGGGGGGTAAGTGAAATTGGAAGGTGTTTGAGATATTGGCGGAAAAGATTTGGCAGATGTTGGGGATTTTGTAAGCAGAGTAGTACCAGGAGATGTGAGGGCGCTGGGTACTACTGCGTTAGAACCCAGCAATGGAACATTTGTGCCTAGAGGTGGCTTTGGCTGTGATGAAAGAAAAGTATCTGCAGGGGTGAGTGCGGGTAAAGGTGTCGAAAGGTTAGGTGAAGCAGAAGGACTTAAGGCGATATTTTCTTGTACGGGAGTTAGTTTTTTAGCTGTTTTCTGCTGTTGAGTGTGGTTAGCATATTGCAAAGTCATGGGTAGGAAAGCAGCACCTATGACTAAAACTGCTGCAACAGGTGTCCAAGCAGGTAATGCTGTACTTGTGGGGTTATTCAGAGTTGGCAAAGCGACAACATCATTGGAGTAATCGTCTAAGGCAGTTGCCAAATCAAAAAGTTGCAGTAGCCCCAGAGGAATGACAGATCCAGATGCTGAGGAAGCTAAGTTTCCAAGAAACAGATTATGAATCATACGACCGCTTGGTTGCAGGCGTATATCCGAATCTTGTATCTGGGTACTAAAAGATTTTAATGTATTGATTTGCTGAAGTGAAGAAGTGTGAATACCTTTCGCTTCATTGTCATCAGATATGTTGCTATCCTGGGGTTCTAAAGTCGCCCAGAATTTTTCAGGTGGTTTTTCAATGAAGTCTTGAACATAGTTTGTGACTGCTACACACAGAGATTCAAGTTGATCGCGATCGCCTTGAATTGAGATCCTCCGCTCTTCTGGCAGTTGCGGATCGTCAAAGTGAAGCTCAAAGCGGAGTTGCTTCAAGACTGATTTTCCCATCCAACGGGACAAAGCGGAGCTTTGCGCCAGGATTTCTAGCGTACAAGTGGGTGGTGTATACCGACGAATTACATAATTTGATACAGGCATGGCAGGAACTGCAAGCAGGGCTATTAAGGATTTTGGATTGTTGGAATCTAAAATCTAAAATTTGGTTGAACGGTCTATGAGTGCTAACCAAAGACGGCGATGTCCACCAGGACTACTATAGAAAAGCAAATCAATTAGCAATTTCAATGCTAAGCGGGTCAGTTCATTTGTGGATACTGTAGCATCCTCTTCCATCCGCTCTTGATATGTATTACAGAAAGCATCAACGTAATCTCCAATTATGGCAGCTTGGTGAGGTTCACGATTACTTTCTGCCATTTGTTCTAACACACCAACAGCACGACGAATCGATTCTTGATGCTCTTTTGCTAAGTAACAAGCGATCAGTACAAGCGATCGCGCTTCTTCTACATCTAATTTTTTTCTTCCTCCTTGACCTTTACGTATGGGATTTGACTGACGCAACCGCCAAAGAGCCACTCGATCTGGCACCCTTGACTCTAAATCCAGGTGAATTGCCGCTTGAAGCATTGCCTCAGAGCCAATGTTGGTGAATGTTTCTAGCGCCAACAGCACCAAGTCCAACTGGGTTTTGATGTTGTCCCACTGAACGGAATTTGGGGTTGGAATTTTGATTAAATCCTCCCATTTGGAAGTTGGAGGAGTGGGTGAATTGGCGGCAGAGTGCATAACTTTTAGCATAGGGGATCCGGCTAGTAGGACTGTTGCTGTTACCCATTTTGAAACCAGACTCTTAAGAGTTTTGATTAGTTTCCAATGACTAAAGGGCTGAAAGCTAGCTGTCATGGCTGCTTACGCACTTTATTCGTGTAGTGAACAGCGTCGCTGCTTTGTTTTACTCTATGATGAAAACCTGTGAATGAAAAAGGTATGAGCTTAATTAATTACTTCTGGTCTGCTCACTGCTTAACAGAATGTTTGAGAAATACTTTTAATATTGTAAGCATTCATTGACATCTCCAAGGGCTAGAAGCACGGGGGATTCTAGACTGTTGCTGCTTCCTTGGGCTTGTAGCCCAAGGGAACAGCGTCTACGATATGATCTATTTAATCGTGTAAACAAGTCATACCGTTGTGGCGTTGTCAAAACCGCCCTACCTACCTCGGTTAGGCTGACACCTAGCTGTGTAGCTACTTTTTTAGCTATAGCCCGTTGAGGTAATTGCAGCAATCATGTCAAAATGCTTTTACCAATTTATTTGATATGAGCAATGGTAACACCAGTACCGCCATCAGCGGCTTCTGCTGCTTCGTAGCGGTTGACTTGAGGATGCTGCTGCAAAAAAGCGTGAATACCTTGCCGCAACTTACCAGTACCATGTCCGTGAATAATCCAGATTGGTCCTGTCGCTTCCGAGATTGCTTTATCTAAAACTAATTCTGCATCAGATACCCTGCGACCCCGTAAATCAACTGTATTTTTGGATGTCCGAATTGCTGGGCTTGGCTGTGGAGTTGGTATCGTTTTAGATTCTGCTCTACCCCTTTGCTCATCTGTGGCTCTGCTTTTTTGCTCTTTAACTAATTCTGGTTTTCGACCATCTAGGGATTCTACATCGTTCAGTTTCACTGTCATTTTCATCAAGCCAAAGCGGACAGTTATCTCCCCATCCTCATTGGAAGCTGTTAAAACTTCCGCCGTTTGTCCTAATTTAGGAATACTGACGCGATCGCCTACTTTGGGAACAAACCCGATTTTTGGTTTTGGTGGTGGAGGCTGGATAAACTGCTCAGAAATTTGATTCAAAGCATTGGTCGCTTGCTGGGCATTTTGAGCAGTAGGTGTACCTTGTTGCAAGCGACGAATTACGGAGGCCACTTCTCCTTTTGCTTGAGCTATAACCTGCTGCACTGCTACCTCTTGTGAAGCCCGTAAAGCACTTTCCCTTTCTTGTAATGATGTGGCTTTTTCGGATACTTCTTTGTATAATTTTTCAGCTTGCTGCAACAGTTTTTGTGCTTCTGCTGCTTTGCTTTCTTGGCGACGGCGTTGCGCTTCTAAGCCAGCAATAACCTGATTGACTTCGTCTGTTGCTCCTCCTACATGGGTTTTTGCCTGCTCCACCACTTCTCGCTTCAGCCCCAAACGACGAGCAATTGTCAAAGCGTTGGAACGTCCGGGAATTCCCCAAAGTAAGCGATACGTAGGCGAAAGAGTACTTTCATTAAATTCCACAGAAGCATTCTCAAACCTTTGGTCATCATATTTTAGAGCTTTTAGTTCTCCAAAATGAGTTGTGGCAATAGTAAGTTGTGCATGTTCGCTCAGGTATTTTAACAGCGCGATCGCCAAAGCAC
>JAQYWO010000427.1 GCA_029379215.1 Rhizonema sp. PD37 | reverse complement strand
TAAAAAATTATTACCTTCTGCCTTCTGCCCTCTGCCCTCTGCCTTTCTTCGGTCAACAACAGTTATACCGAAACTCTATAGATTCCGAAACATGAGATCCCCCCTTGCCAAATTCGTAAAGCGGTAAGGGGGGATCATAATATGTGGAGAGTCGGGAAGAGCATTATCGCCGCCATGAGCGCTTCATCGGTGGTTTGACACTCTCCGTCCGCGCACTGGCTATGATTATGCGCCATCTTTCAGTCTTAATATCCTGGTTACAATTAGTGTATATGGCGCTATATTTGTTTGGAGGACTGGGATTCGCTACAGAAACTCTCTCGGGAAACTTCAAAGGTCGTAAAAAACGGCAGAGAGGTTCCCGTTTATTGTCTCCTGACTTCTAACGCCACCCCAAAAAGCGCAAACCGGGCACAATTAGGTAGTTACTTACACCGAGCCAGAAGCTCAGGAATACACCTAAAAAACCAAAAAAAGTTACAGGAAGCCACAAATCTCCCCAGTGTGATGGACTTAAGAAGTGGAAGAAATCAGTTGGCAAGCCTAAAGTTATTAAACCAGAGAAGACGATCGCAGTACCGAATGCAGCAATAACAGCATGAACTATATGATGGCTGCGAAGACCTAAACCCAGGGTAAGCAAGAAAACTGCGGCTAAAATCAATCCCACTAACCCATCAACAGCACTTTTTGGTGTCGTTATTTGTAAAACTAAGCACCCAATTCCATAACCAATAATACCCATGAACGACGCTACCGAAAACTGTCGTCGCTGACCAAAACCTCCTGCTATTACGAGTCCCCAAGCAGTTCCTAAACCAGCACCTGCAAATAAAAGAATCTCTGAAGCCAAAAAACCTTGAGTATTTGGTAAAACGGAGGGAATCTGACCAAAGAAAATTTCGAGTACCCGTTCATCTAAGTTCAGATGATTTGCCAAAACAAATCCGGACACAGTCCCAAAAACAGCACCAACGCCAGTCAGAAGCATTGTCCAAATTGTGTCCAGACAAGCGAGAAAAATCTTGAAAATTGTCGTTAAGACAAATAGAATACTGTTGCCAGTTGCTTGAGTAAAATCAACAAGTGCTTGCCTAAAAGTTTTTTCCAAGTTGGATAAAAACTTGATCGATAACTCCAGCAGTGATGGTTGAGAAATCTTTGCTAAACGTTTTTTGATAATTGCTGCGTTGGCTGGACGCGATCGCACGTTCTCCTGAACCATTTCATCCAGCAAATCTGCTAGTTCGGGATGAATATTCACGTGCGATCGCCAGTGCAACTCCCCAGTTAAGGGATCTTCCAACTTCAACAAAGATTTGCCTGTTAACATCTCAATCATTGTACGACCAAGAGCATAGAAATCGGTTGCCGGGCCGACATTACCCCCAGCAATTTGCTCTGGCGGACTGTAGCCAGAAGAGTATAAGCGAGTTGAAGAAGACTGAGAACGAAAGAATTTGGAACTAAATTGTTTTGCTCCGCCAAAATCAATCAGTACCAGACGATCCCCCCAACCACCAGTTTGGGTACCGAGTGGGGAACGCAGCATTAAATTAGAAGGTTTAATATCGCGGTGAAGAATTTTGCGTTTATGTAGCTCTTGCAAAATCTCCACAGTAGAGGTAAACCAGTGTAATACCGACTCTTGGGGACACCCTTGAGGATACTGCTGGAATACTTCCTCCAGAGTATGACCATGGATTTTTTCCATCACCAGACAAGGTAGCTGATCTGGATTTGGATTGCCTATATCGATAACAAAATAACCGTCAGCATTCACTTTCGGCACACTCGGATGCCGTAAGCTACTTAAAACGGCGGCTTCTTGAGCAAACAATTCTCGTGCCTTCAAAGAGGCTTCTACCAAAACTTTCAGAACCTTTTCCGTTTGCGTCTTTTGATCCCAAACTGTATAAATTTGGGCAAATCCTCCCGAGCCTAAACGCTGGAGTGGAACATAACGATCTAGAAGCTGAAGCGATGCGCCACAGCTATTACAAAATTTGTTTCCCCAAGGCTGGGGATAAGGACGCGCACAATTTGGATTTATGCAGTGACTTGCACTTAGATTTACCAGAGACACAGCAGTTCAAGAACAGGTGCTGTGTCGATTGTACACAACTAAGGAGTAGGACGTGGGGAATTTGGCTTGGGAAAAAATTGAGAGATCAAGCGAAGCATCATCATAAGAATTCAGCATTTAGGAGCAGGCAGTGCTCGACTAAGGTTCCCCAGCTTGAAGTGGCTGCCGTTCAGAATTCAGAATGTACAAGGAGTCTATGATTCAAGGTATATTCATTTCATCAAATTTTCAATCGTACTTTAATCCTTCTGGCTCCTAAATTCTTACCGAAATATTAAAAACCGGGAGTTTACAAAGAAGCCTACACCGTACTACTGAGCAATCGGTGTAGGTGCTTCACCTATATTGGTTCATCTCCCAGTTGAGGTAATTCACCACCAGAACGACTCATAATTCGGTTGAAAGCAGCAAAGTCAGCTTGTGCTTGACGTTCAACAAAAAACTGAGAAGTTTTCAATGCTGAAATTTTCTCTGCTACAGCGGTGGCAATAAATTGATTGACACTGATACCATCTTGTGAGTCCAGACGTTCGACTTCTGTTTTAAGAGAGCGTGGTAGCCGCAAGACATAACTTGATATGGTATTTTTCATTAACCTGATAAAGCTTTTACCTTGGTCGCATCGTTTCTCACTTCGTACTCAGCTAACGGCACTTCCATCCCAACTCATAGGAAACATATATTCTCCAGACGAGGGGAGATCCTGATTTTTGCTAGTGCGAGTTTCTTCATCGAGAACTTTGATGACTTTGTTGTAAATTTCTTCTGCCTGTTGGGGAGAATCACCAATGCTGGTTAATCCCAATTTACCAAATTGGGAAAGAGAACCCATCAAATGAAAGACCGTGCCTGTTTCGGTTCCACTATCAAAGTGCAATTTTTGATGGGCGATAATGTCCATAAAGTCGTCAGGTAAAAGTCCTTGATAGCGCTTCTTTTGAAGGTTATCAGTGGCAATGTAGTATTTTTCACGCCCTTGCTGACTGTAAAAAGAACCAGATGAGAGATCGTAGCGACCATTAGTTAATAATTTTAGACTCATGAACGGATGGGTAGTACCGCCCTTGCGTAGATTGATTTCAATTGCTTGAATATCCCACTGTCCATTACCTTGGTCTACAGTAATAAAATCAACTCCAAATCTTTCTAATGCGCCTTTTTTTGCCAAGGTTCTGCCAACCTTTAAGCCGAGTTGTTGTAATTGCAGTCTATATGATTCATCTGCTGGAAATCGGCAACCGAGGTAAATCTGACCGTCTGGGCCGCCAAGAATTTGATCGTGGGTTGAGAGGATTTCCACATCGCCATCGGGTGAAATGCGTCCTTGCACACTGGGCGATCGCTTGATTTCCCCTTCTACAAATGCTTCAACAATTCCTCCTATCTCGGTGAGGCGTCCTTTGAAATTCTCCCAATGCTCTTGTTTTGCTTGAAAGTTCATCGTTGAGAAGCCATCGCTAATTGCGGCGATGCGTTCACTATGAGAACCACCCGGAGGTGCTAAATTTTTCATTGGTCTAAGATCCAGCAGCGCATTTCCTTCTCCAGAAATGCCTTCGTTGAGTTTGACAACCATCCGCTTCAATGTTGGTTGGCGTTCCCATAACTGAACAGCCGCTTCCGCCAAATCTGTATGATTCCAAACCCGATCACTGCCATCAGGATATGGAACTTCACTTTCTGCAAAAATTTGCCGACTACCACTTTTACTTCCCCAAATCTGTAAATCAGGAGCCGCCGCGTACAGTGGCACATTCAATTTTACAGATAATTCTCCTTCGTAAACGTCAGAGTTGTAGCAGATCATATATGATTTTTCCAGCCTTAAAGCTTGCTGAATCCGCTCTATCAAACGAGGACGTTCTAAAATCTTTTGACTCAATGGTTTGAGAGACGAATCGTAAGTAGAAAGGAGCAGCAAGCGATTGCGAGCGTGAGAAAAAGGAATTCCTGGCAACAATTGTAAATAGTAATCAATAATACTGGGATGCAGTGGCATTGATGTAACGTAAATCAGTCTCGTGCGAGGATTTCGCAAACGAATTAACGAAAAAAGTAGACGTTCTTCATAATGCTCGCAGCCTTCAATTTTTCTGAGTTCGCGTTGGTCAATGCTCAGCGAGGGAATGACTAAAATATCTGCATCACTATGATCCAATGAGTCGAGATTTTTCCAGCGTTCGCGCAAACTTAACTGAAGATATCGAAACTTTTCAATTTGTTCTGTCTCAGAAATATTAGGTATTTGCATAGTATTAATGTTGATTACTCTACCACTTCCTTGCTCTGGTTGCTCTCAACCAAAAAGATGAGCGCTTATTTAGGCAAGCCTGCCCGTTCTGATGATTGTCCTGCTTCACCTACTCTACCCAAAGACATAACCCAAGCAATTATTGTGCTCATTTTAAACAAAAAAGGTAATTAACGCTATATTTATTATGAAATAACTCTAGTTTCTACGTTCCTCTTTAGGCTGAATTTGGATAAATTTGTTTTATTTCTTTAGATTGATAAACTTGAAGCATATAAGAATTAAATTTAAAAATAACGATGGAGAGGAAAAGTCTTTTCCCTTTGGAGAGTTGTGTAGTGAATTTCCTTGCTATATAAGTAAAATTAATTATAACCATTATACAGTTGCTTTAACAATGAGTGTATTGGTATAGAATCAGGGTAAAAAAGTAAGGTTAGGAATTACAAGCAAATACAAACAACGTTAAACCTTGGATTTAGTTTTTGATCCAAGGTTTAGTTTTGAATTAAATAACTATACAGGATACACCATCATCATGTCACAAGAACAAACATCACAACCACCACAAGAACAGGAACTACCCGGCGATGAATCGAAAATGACGCCAAAACCCAAAGCCGATGATCCCCAGTATCGAGGCAGTGGCAAGTTAAAAGACAAAGTCGCATTGATCACGGGTGCCGATAGCGGGATTGGTCGTGCTGTGGCGATGTCTTCGACAAGCCGCTGACGCGTCTACGCATTCGCTAAAGAAGGTGCAGATGTGGCAATTCTCTACCTCAACGAACATGACGACGCTAAAGAGACGAAACAGTTAGTGGAAAAATTGGGGCGTCGCACAGTGGTTATAGCAGGCGATATTGGTCAAGAAGCTTTTTGTCAGCAAGCGATACAACAAACGGTGGATGAACTTGGCAAACTCGATATTTTGGTCAACAACGCCGCCGAACAACATATGCAAGAAAGTATTGAAGATATTAGCGAATCACAATTAGAACGCACTTTTCGCACGAATATTTTCTCCATGTTTTTTCTGACAAAGGCAGCACTAAAGCATCTTAAAGAAGGGAGTGCGATCGTCAATACTACATCCGTGACAGCTTATAAAGGCAATCCGCAACTACTTGATTACTCTTCTACAAAAGGTGCGATCGTTGCTTTTACTCGTGCATTATCACAAAATCTAGTCTCTAAGAAAATTCGTGTAAATGCCGTAGCCCCAGGTCCAATTTGGACACCTTTGATTCCTGCAACTTTCCCCAAAGAGAAAGTAGAAAGTTTTGGCAAAGAAGTTCCTATGGAAAGACCCGGACAACCTGAAGAAGTTGCACCAAGTTTTGTATTTTTAGCATCGGATGATTCTTCTTATATCACAGGTCAAGTTTTACATCCTAATGGTGGTTCAGTAATTAATGGATAATACCACTTCTCTATGAATCTGCTTATCATTCTTACCTCTCATAACCTCCTCAAAGTATCGGTGAGATTAGTTATAGAGCTATATAGATCTCCGTGAAGATATCCTGAACATTGAAGATACAGATACCCAATTCCATATATAGTTGTCGGTAATCTGTGTCTTCACAATGATTTAGAACTAATATAGCAATCCTATTGGATTTACAAACTTTGGCTGTTAAGATACCCGACTTCTTGAAGAAGTCGGGTATCTTGGTGTTTACGAATCATTTATGATTGCTATATAAATCAT
>JAQYWO010000426.1 GCA_029379215.1 Rhizonema sp. PD37 | reverse complement strand
TCGAAAAAACCAAAACACAGAGGAACTGGACAACGAATTGATGTTCCTGTTTTCCACATCCTCAGTACAGCCTAGCCTTAACTGAACCGTATTGCTTTTGAAATAGAGTCTATAGGAAAAGTCCAAAATGTAATAGGACCTGGATGATTAACATTCTTACTCCACTTTAAATCTGTTAAATTAATCATTACTATTTTTACTTTAGTTAAGAAAGTATAATTTTATATTTCCCGGAAATTTAGCAAAAATAACAATATTATGCCTACATATTGGACTTTGGAAAAAAATTACTGAGATTTACAGCACATTGCAAGTAAATGAGGTACAAAGCTCTCGGTCTAAAAGCTAGACAGAAAAACCTTTTTACTTCTGACGAATGACAAATGACTCTAGACTCCTGAATTCTGCTGTAAATTAACGGTAGTAGAAGAAAACGGAGCGATCGCCTCATCTAGTGAAATGCGATCGCCTGCTCAAAAATTCTGTTTTCTATCAGATTTTTGGTCAAATACTATGGTTGACTGACAGAGACTTTAAAACGTATACCTGTGAGAGAAGCGATCGCTTCTTGCTTAGCAGCATATCCAAAGTTAGCAAAGTCAGTGAAGTAACCATCTATTCCCAACTTGATGAACTGCTCGTACTCACGAAGAGGTTGACCGTTGTAGTCAGGCGACAGGAAATAAGGATCACTGCGCAGGGTGTAGAGATGGACTAGTAAACCCGCTTTGTGGGCATCACTAATCAGGGAAGTTGGCTGTTTTAAGAACCTGTCAGCATCACTGATCTGCCCATCTCCATTAATGTCAATGGGTTGACCGTTACTATCCAAATTTGCAGCAGCAGGTACAATCAAGCGCTTATCAGGACCAATTCCTGTTGCGTAAGTACGAACTTGTCTTAATCCTTGAGGAGTGATGAGATCAGCGTAGGTTTGAGGATTGTTGTGGTAAACAAAGTCATAAGGTGAGCCACTGCTGTCAATCAACTGAATGATGGGAATATCAACCCCAGCAGCTGGCATGATATTTTCTTTTAAATCTCTGAGATTGGTAACCTCAAACGATTGGATAAAAATCCGATCAGGATCGGTATATTTGTTGGCAACTAATCTATCAATCAGGAGTTGCGTAATATTGACGTTAATAGGAGTGCCATCCAAATAATGACCTGCTTCTGCGAAGTATGTGGGATGCTTCGTTTCGGGATAGATGCCAATTTTCCGACCAGTTTCTGCTTCGCGCTTTCTGGCAAGGTTGATCAATTCATCGAACGTAGGGACTTGGAACACACCATTGAAGCGCGTATTATCAGGACGAATAGCGGGAAGGCGCTCAATTGCTCGCAATCTTTTAATTTCAGCTAAAGTAAAGTCTTCTGCGAACCAGCCTGTGATGTTAGTACCATCAAGGTTTTTAGTTGTCAGGCGTGAAGCAAATTCTGGTAAATCGGCAACGTTTGTTGTCGCTTGTTGGACAACAGGTTTACCGTTGGCATCGTAGACGATATTGCCATTGCTATCTGTCGTCACCATTGACAACACAGGTTCGTGGCGAACAATCAGGACTTTGTCCTTTGTTATTACTAAGTCAGGTTCGATGTAGTCAGCACCGAATCTAATGCCTAGGTTGTGAGAACCAAGTAGATCACCACCGAAGTTTCCTATTGTATGTTCTGGACGATACCCAGTTCCGCCTCCTCGGTGACCAATGACTATGGGAGGTTGTCCGTAGAGAGTATTTAACTTGGACACTTTGCTAGCGTGAGAAGAATTGATACTGCCTAGTATCATTGAGGCAGACAATGCTAGGAAAAAGCAGACAAATAATAGATAACCCTTGAGTCGAAGCATATCTGAAACCTAACGAGTCCAGTTGTCTAGTATCAGAGTTGGAGGTTAAGACAGGGTTGAAAGGAGTTTAATTTTGAGACTGCTTTCCTCAAAAATTCAGTAATAATCAGAAAATTCTCGACCTTTAACCTGAGTGGTAATAAGGTTCGGTTAGAAGTGAAAATTGCGACTATCTCCTTTTGCCCCAACACAATCGCTAACACTCAAGGATGAAAGTAAAAAGCTGTTCCTAAAACAGCGTAGGTGATTAACAACAGCACTCCTTCTAGCCAGTTAGAACGACCATCATTACTAATTGAGTTAAGGCTAACCACAGCCATAGTTACTGCCACAACCTCAAAAAGATTGAAACTCAAATTCATTGGTTGATGTATTATCCAACCAACCAAAACTAGAATTGGAGCAACAAACAAAGCGATTTGCAAACTGGAGCCGATCGCCACTGCAACAGCTAACTCCATCTTGTTTTTAACAGCAAAAGTCACACAAGTGATAAATTCAACAATACCTCCAAAAAGAGGAACAAGAATTACACCAGTAAATAAACTTGTTAATCCGAGAGTTACAATAGCTTTTTCTAAACTATCAACGAGGATTTCCGAGACAAAGACAAGAACGACAGTGCAAGCTAGCAGGATCCCAATTTGTAGACCTACATTAACTTTTTCTGTAGGAGATTCATTATTTCCATTCTCTGCCTCTTCTAATAAATACAAGTGTTTGTGAGTTCTCATCGAAAACACTTGCATTAAAAAGTAAAATGTCAATAATAATATAGATGCAGCATACGAAAAATTATTGAGCGTAGACACTTCTATACCTTGAGAAGTTAATTGTATTGCTGCCGGCGTCAAGAGAACAATGACAGCTAAAACCAAAGAAGAGGCATTAAGGCGAGCTACAGCAGGCGGAAATTCTTGTTCGCTATAACGTAATCCCCCTAAGAAAAAAGCCAGACCCAAAGCCAGGAGCAAATTGGCAATTATCGAACCAGTTAAGCTAGCTTTTACAACATCAACCAAACCTGCTTTTAGAGCAACAACTGCCACAATCATTTCAGTAGCATTACCGAAAGTTGCATTGAGCAAGCCGCCTAAAGTTGGACCGATAACAGTTGCGATCGCTTCAGTAGAGTTCGCTATTAATGCGGCCAAAGGAATAATAGCTAAACCAGAAAAAATAAAAATGACAAGAGGATTTAAATGTATCCATTGTGCCATGAAGGAAATCGGCACAAAAGCTAGCATTGACAACAAAATTATATTTTTTTTAGTCATCTTAATAGTTCAGAATGAGTTGTTCGAGATTGGAGACAAAATATGATTATCGAGAGGAAAAAATCTAGTGTTACATAAAGTGAATTTTTTGCCTATTGACTTAGTAATGCATTTCATCAATTCGTATCATAATATCAAGGCTTGTAAGTAGCTATGACATAGAAAAAGCAAACTGTGATGAAATTATGTATAGGCTCGTAGTAGCGCTTCAGTGCCTTATATATCAGCGCTTCAGCGCTACTACAAACATAAATTTATTTGTGCTGATCTACTTAATTTGATCTGTCTAGCCTCAACTATGAACATAACTCTATGAATTTGTGTAACTCTGAACTTAAGTTTGGGGTCAATTCAACATTCTGATACCAATTTACGCGGAATAAGACATTTGCAATTTAATGTAGGGGGGAACGGCTGTTCGCCTTTAGCTATTACTCCTTTATCAAATAATGTAAATTTTTGTTCATTAAAGTAACTTTCTAATAATGTTTGACCAATGTCAATTGAGACACGAAACGTTCTGCCTTATAAGTTAGCGACGTTCTTGTAATGCTAATCACTTCAAATTTTTACATTTTCAGTATCAATGTATACGCTTTTGGGTAGATGAATAGCTCATTGAGGAAGAGTAAAAGTTAATTGGAAACATCAAGGAGGATAAAAATATGACTCAAGGTACTGGAAACGGCCATAATCCCATTAGCAACTTGGAGTTTGACTTTCTCACCGTGTTGCATAACAAGGGTGAAGCAATTAGGGCTTACGATCATTACATCAAAGATGCAGAGCAAGCAGGCTCTCAGCCTTGTGTAGAACTGTTCCAAAAGTTGCGACAAGCTGACATTGAGCAAGCACAAGAAATCCGCCATCACCTTCAGGAGGTCATGCAGAAGGGTAAGATGTAAGATTGGTGTCACCTTCCTTTGTCACCCTTAAAAATATATAGAACTAGAGCGATCGCACTCTTTACACACAACTACAAGCTTATTCGCCCGAATACATTGCTCTCAGAAGTTTCTCAAGATTTTTACGGACAGAAACTGTTTTAGGGTGATTTGCACCTAAACCTCGCTCACGAATCTCTAAAGCTTGCAAGTACAACGGTTCGGCTTCACTGTAAAGTCCTTGGGACTTGTAGAGGGATGCCAGGTTATTTAAACTGGTGGCAACATCTGGGTGATCCTCTCCCAACAAGCGTTTTCTCAGTTCTAAAGCTTCTACTAGCAACGGTTCGGCTTCGCTATACTTTCCGTGGGAATTGTAGAGGTATGCTAGGTTATTCAAACTTGATGCTAAATCTTTATCTAAACCTAGTTCTTTTTGTAATTCAACCGCCTTTTGATAATACTCAATTGCAAGTGCTTGTTCTATTTTGTAGTCCTGTGCTTCACCTCTGTCTAGCCTTCTTCGATAAATATCTCCCATCCGAGAGTATAAAGTAACCAAGTTTGAGTCTTTTGCTCCTCGTTGTTGTTGCGTGTGCCGAATTAACTCTTTTAAGTCTTCTATAGGCAAGAAATATGGGTTGTCATCATTAGCATTCCATAATTCCGCATCGTTGAAGGCAAAGCGGATGGATTCCAGTTCTCTAGAGGAAACGGTAATTGTCTTTTTAGACACAAATCGGAAGACACCGTTACGCCAACTCCAAAAATCTGGGGCTTTTTTAATCAAGTTGACCAAAATTTGCTTAGTTACCCATAAAACAATTGCATAGGGAAACTCGCGTAAGCCTTCACGTGCCCACTGTAAGTAACCAAAAAAAATTTCCTGTTCGGAGCGCTCCTCGCCTAATCTCAGAAAATAAAGTTGCTCTGCACCTGTTACTGTCATCACTGCTGGGTGATGGTGACGGAGATATTCTTCTTTTTGTATCAGTTGGTTAATAGCCGCTTTGAGACTCGGTTCACCCCGTGCTAGTGTCACCCGATAGGAACGAAACTGGGGCTGTAGTTCGGTTTCATATTGAGTAATAATGCGATCGCGAAAGTCAGCGTCATCACAAACTGCAATTAGTAAGTTTAAAGCTCCTTCTTTCGCTTCGATGGAAACAATCAAATCATCATAAGCTTCCTGATTTTCCTCATCAAGCTCTAAAACTTTTTGAGAGTTTTTAGCAAAATCTTTCTCACTTAGACGCCCCTCTTTGAAACTAGGTTCCGGGGGTATATAGAGAGGAAAAGGCTGTAGTAGATACAACTGATAAACGTTTTAAGAGACTTCTTCAGAAAGAAATTTTGAGTCAACTTAAACATTAGCAAAGAGAAGCACCTTTGCGCGTCTCTACATAATATTTCGGAAATATCTAATTAATGTACTAAAACTTTGTCTCCTACCTGCGAGAAAACTTTCTCTAATGATGATTATCGCTGTGTTTAGGCCGAATAAATGCTTTAAAATGACAAGATTTTATTTGTTTACTTTACTTATGTAATTGTCATTAGCATTGACTGTCACCTATATCAAGTTTGCTACAAGATGCGATATCCGTTCTAGACATTTTTCTGATTAACGGTTAGCGTTGATACCTGGAGCGTAAGCCTCAATGACTCTGCCAGTACGTCTACAACTTACCATTAAGTAGTCACAAATCGGACATTGTGTTCGAGTCACATAATTATGTGAATTATAATGTCTTTCACCGTGGCTGCCGCAATTTGGGCAACGAATTTTTTGTACTGTATTCATTTCTCAACTCCATTTTTTAGCGAAATTAACAAAAATTAAACACTAACAATTGACCCTGTTTCAAAGGGTTTTATTGATAACTAAATACTAAAACAATCTCTCTCACGTTCAGTAGAACGGCTAGATATAGTATGTCTCGTTATTGAATAAATTCAGATTCTTATCTTTTGTTGCTCATAAATTCTTTTTTTAGACTCAGTCAAACATTTCTATTTATTTATGTTTCTATTATATTAATGAT
>JAQYWO010000425.1 GCA_029379215.1 Rhizonema sp. PD37 | reverse complement strand
TGAGTCGTCGCTTTGCGGCGCTCTCTCATCTGGCACTTTCTCAATATAGCGACTCCATTTCTTCTTGTCAACTGTTTTTTTGAGATTTTTCGGAAAAATATTTTGGAATCTTTGAAAGCTTGACGTAAAAAGGGTTTTGGAGGAAAAGTATTTTAAAGATTGAAAAGGAAGCAGTTATAAGTTGTGAGTAATTTTGGTGTTTTGCCGCCAACGCTGGTGTTAGAGCCAATTCTACGTGATTGGTTGTTAGAAGATGTCGGTAGAGGCGATCGCACCACGCAAAGCCTATTCCTTTCAGAAACTACAGTTGGACAAGCCAAGTGGATAGCGAAAGCACCTGGAGTGATTGCCGGTCTGCCAATAGCGGCAAGGACATTTCAGCTTTTGAACGAAAAAGTTAGCTTTGTGTCTATCGTGCCTGAGGGGACATGGTGTCAGCAGGGAGAAGTTATCTCGGAAATAAATGGTTCATTAGATGCGCTACTAACTGGAGAGCGAGTTGCTCTTAATATAGTTATGCATCTGAGTGGGATTGCCTCATTGACTCGGAAATATGTAGACCAAATTGCCGATATAAACGCCAAGTTAGTCGATACCCGCAAAACAACACCGGGGCTGAGACTTCTGGAAAAGTACGCGACTCAAGTAGGAGGGGCAATCAATCACCGTATGGGACTAGACGATGCAGTGATGATTAAAGACAATCATATTGCCGCCGCAGGAGGAATAAAGGAAGCCATCACCCGCATCCGTTCCCAAATTCCTTATCCCCTAACAATAGAAGTAGAGACCGAAACCTTAGAGCAGGTGCAAGAGGCGCTAAACCACAAAGCTGACATTATTATGTTGGACAATATGTCCCACGACCTCATGCGTCAAGCAGTGCAAACTATTCGAGAGCAGGATGATCGGGTTAAAATCGAAGCTTCTGGCAACATTTCTTTGGAAACTATCCGTGCCGTAGCAGAAACAGGCGTAGATTATATTTCCACCAGTGCACCGATTACTCAGTCGAAGTGGTTGGATTTGAGTATGAGGATTCAATAATTGTCAATCAGTAGCGAAATTTTGTAGTTAGACTGACCAAAATATGAGACAAGTGATCATGCATAAAGACTCGGATGGCTATTGGGTTGTGGAATGTCCGAGCCTGAAAGGATGTATTAGCCAGGGTAAAACAATCATAGGAAGCACTGTCGAATATTAAGGAAGCTATCGCTGGCTATATCGCTGCTTTGGAAGAAGACGGCTTACCGATTCCAAAAGACAATTTTGAAGCGTTCTTGATGGTTTTGTAAGCAAGCTACCCAGAATTGCGGGAAAGGATTGTGTCAAAGCTCTTGAAAAGATAGGCTTTTACCAAAAGCGGCGAGAGAGCAGCCACATTATTTTGCGGCGCGATGAGCCATTTTCCCAAGTTGTTGTTCTGTGATCATCAGGAACTAGCAACAGGAACTCTACGAGCAATTATTAGAGATAGTGGTTTGAGTTTGTATCTTTGTTGTAAAGTGACTGATTAAAAGTAGACAGCTAGCGATACTATACATGAAATTTACACAAGAGCAACTAAAAATTAAACTACAGCAGGCTTTGAGCTTGGCTTTAGGCACTGACTATGCCGAAGTAGATCCAATTTTGGTTTCTGCTAGCAATCCTAAATTTGGTGATTATCAGGCTAACATTGCTTTACCGTTAGCTAAACAGTTGGGACAGCAACCAAGAGCGATCGCCCAACAAATCGTCGAAAAACTTGATGTATCAGATATCTGTAAACCTCCAGAAATAGCCGGCCCTGGTTTTATCAATTTGAAGCTGACAACAGAATATCTGGAAGCACAACTCAGCAAGATGCAAGTTGATCCCAGATTGGCAGTTCCACTAACTGACAATCCCGAAAAGGTTATTGTGGATTATCCCAGCCCAAACATTGCTAAAGAAATGCATGTAGGGCATTTGCGTCCCGCAGTGATCGGAGATTGCCTAGCCCGAATTTTAGAATTTGTCGGTCATGATGTCTTGCGGATCAGCCATATAGGAGACTGGGGAACACCGTTTGGAATGCTGATTGCCCACTTAGAAGAGGCATATCCTCAGGCTTTGGCAACCACTGAAAACTTAAACTTAGGAGATTTATCTTCGTTTTACCGCCAAGCAAAGAAACGGTTTGATGGAGACGATGAGTTTAAGGAAGCCGCTCGACAAGCTGTGGTAAAGCTACAGACAGGGGATGAAAAAACTCTGCTGGCATGGAAGATTGTTTGCCAACTATCAAGTCGAGCCTATCAAGTTGTTTATGACTTAATAGGAATTTCTCCTAATATTGTTGAACGGGGAGAATCCTTTTACAATGCTTTGCTACCAGAAGTCGCTCAGGAATTGGATAAACTCGGTCTGTTAGTAGAAAATCAAGGTGCAAGATGCGTCTTCCTCAAAGGCTTTACCAATAAGGAGGGTGAACCTTTACCCCTAATCGTGCAAAAATCTGATGGAGGTTACAACTACGCTACGACAGATCTAGCATCAATTCGCTACCGGGTTCATGTAGATAAAGCTAAGAGGGTAGTTTATCCTGTAGGTGCAGAACAAAGCAATCATTTTGTGCAAGTTTTTCAGGTAGCAAGAACGGCAGGTTGGATCACAGAAGATGTAGAGTTTATCCATGCTCCCTTTGGTTTTGTGCTGGGAGAAGATGGTCAGAAGCTGAAAAGCCGTTCTGGAGATGCAGTCCGATTGGAGGATTTGTTAGACGGTGCGATCGCCCATGCTCGTGCTGACTTAGAAAAAAGATTAACAGAAGAAGGACGCGCAGAAACTGGAGAATTCATTGACCATGCAGCGCAAGTTGTAGGCATCAGCGCAATCAAATACGCTGACTTAAGCCAAAACCGCACAACCAACTATATTTTTAGCTACGAGAAAATGCTAGCACTCCAGGGCAATACTGCACCCTATATGCTTTATGCCTATGCCCGTATTCAGGGAATTAGCCGTAAGGGTGGTATTAACTTTGAGGAGTTAGGAGATAAAGCTAAAGTTTTATTAGAGCATGAAACAGAACTAACCCTGGCAAAACACTTGTTACAGTTAGATGAAGTTATTAGTACTGTAGAACAAGATTTGCTACCCAACCGTCTGTGTGAGTATTTATTTCAACTCAGTCAGAAATTCAACCTGTTTTATGACAGGGATCGTGGTGTGCAGGTACTGAATGCAGAAGAACCTCAACGGACATCCCGGTTAGTGCTGTGTGATCTGACAGCTAGAACTTTGAAGCTAGGACTCTCCTTGCTGGGAATTGAGGTTCTAGAGAGAATGTAAAGCAATGTGTTTCTTTGCGTCTTTTGCGACGATTCCCGAATCGATCTTAGAATGACTACTTAAGATAGTGAACCGCCAAGACAAGGGCAGTACGTTGGGCGGCTCTGCCGACTTGAAGCATCTGCCCGCGCCGAGGAAGCCAAGAAAGAAGATAGAGAAGAGAATAAAGGAATTATTGAGGATTTGTTTGGAGGCTATGCACCAGACTGTGGAAAAAACTGGACAACCAGTATGTTCACTGAAAACATAGCCAGATCAAGCCTTAACTGACTACGTTAATTGGGTGATGACACCTTACGGTACTTTCCAGCCTTAAGCTCTGTCGTTGGGTATTAAGTTCGGTGTATTTTGGTTAAGCCGTGTGTATCCAGCCTAAAAAGCCCCTTTAACATGATCGAGGAAAACATTACCCCAACTGGGAGGACAAATGTCTAATTTTGTATTTGTTATCGATACCGAAAAACATCCTCAAGATCCAATACATCCAGGACAGGCAAGAAGATTACTCAAGAAGAAAGAAGCGGCTGTTTACCGTGGTTATCCGTTCACAATTATTTTGAAGCGGGAAATCCCTAACCCAAAGGCACAACCTTACCAACTCAAGATAGATCCAGGTTCAAGAACCACAGGAATATCAATTGTACAGGGTGAAAATGTGAAATCTGCCGGACAGAAGATTCTGTCCGGCGAGTTTCACGTGATTTGGGGTGCGGAATTGACGCACAGAGGGTTTCAAATTAAGAATGACTTGAGATCTCGTCGTGCAATTCGACGCAATAGGCGCAATCGCAAAACTCGTTATCGTCAACCACCCAAGCATGAATGGTTCAGGAAAGGTAAAAAGCAACCTTGTCCTAAACGGCGTCGCGATGGATGGTTGCCTCCTAGCCTGAAATCTAGAGTGCAGAATATCATGACTTGGGTAGACAGGATTAAGCGTTTTGTCCCAATCACTGGAATATCACAAGAGTTAGTGAGGTTCGACCAAAGAGCGTTAGTTAACTCAGAGATATCGGGTGTGGAGTATCAACAGGGTGAACTTGCAGGTTACGAGGTACGTGAATATCTTTTAGAGAAATGGGATAGAAAGTGCGCCTACTGTGGCGTAACTGACACTCGCCTAGAGGTGGAACACATTCATCCACGCAGCAAGGGTGGAACCAATAGAGTCTCCAACCTCGCTCTCGCCTGTCATGATTGCAATCAAGCCAAAGGCAACCAAAACATCAAAGACTTTTTGTCGAGTAAGCCCGACGTGTTGTCTCGCATTCTTCAACAAGCTAAGCAACCGTTATTAGACGCGGCTGCTGTTAACTCTACTCGTTGGGTATTGTTCGAGAAACTTAAATCTACCAACTTGCCAGTAGAAACGGGAACAGGCGGAAGAACGAAGTACAATCGTATACGATTAAATCTATTCAAAACCCATTGGCTAGACGCAGCTTGCGTTGGTGGAGTAAATAACCTACGAGTTTTGACAACACAACCACTGCTCATAGCAGCCAAAGGTTGGGGAACTCGTCAAATGTGTACTCCTGACAAGCATGGTTTTCCCAAGTCTCACCGTACACGTTCCAAAGCTTTTTTTGGATTTCAGACAGGCGACATGGTGCGAGCAGTTCTTCCATCTGGAAAGTTTGCAGGTACTCATGTCGGTAGGCTGACTGTACGTTCGAGTGGAGTATTTGAAATGAGAACACCATTTGGCAAGGTTAGCCCAGTACGCTATAAGTACTGCAAAGCTATTCACCGTAATGATGGTTATATGTACGCATTTTCCACAAATGTCTAATAAATTGACGATTAGAAGTATAGCGATCGCTATGGTACAGACACCAGCAAAGAACATGACTTTGGAAGAGTTTCTGAAACTGCCAGAAACTAAACCCGCCAGCGAGTATATTGATGGTCAAGTTATTCAGAAGCCAATGCCACAGGGAGAACACAGTGCTATTCAAGGTGAACTACTAACAGCTATCAATAGAGTTGTTAGATCTCAACATATTGCCAGAGCGTTTCCAGAACTACGATGCACGTTTGGTGGAAGAGCAATTGTGCCAGATGTCTCAGTATTTATCTGGGAGAGAATACCCCGACAAGAAAATGGCAGGGTAGCAAATGTATTTTCCATAGCTCCTGATTGGACAATTGAAATCCTTTCCCCCGGAGAAAGCGTTACGAAAGTTACGAAAAATATCCTCCATTGCCTGAAATATGGGACGCTCATGGGCTGGTTGATCGATCCAGAAGAGCAAACAGTGTTTGTTTATGTTCAAGGACAGCAGATAGAAGTGTTTGATGAATCAGATCAATATCTTCCCGTGCCGTCATTTGCTAGCGAGTTGCAGCTTACTGTAGGAGATTTGTTTGGTTGGTTGTTGGAGTGAGGGGAAATTTTAGCTATGCGATCACTTCTACTCTTTGTGTTTGTGCTTGTGCAAAACTCCAGGAACTTCGACAAACTTGCTGTAAACGTGAACCTCACTTGAAACTACCTCCAAAAATTCTGATTCAAGAAAATTTTGAAAGTTGGGGATTTGTCTTGCAGCCGTAAACTCTTCTTGACTTTCCCACAACATTATCGCAGTTATTCTAGTACCGTCATCACTCTTTAGTAATCTAGCAGAAATAAATCCTGGTTGAGTTCCGATAACCTCTCTATAAAAGCTGTGAATTCCCCATTTGTTGTAAGCTTATTGCAATTCAAAATATTTTATGGTATTGTAATATGCTGCATTCTTATTAAATTTCTGGT
>JAQYWO010000044.1 GCA_029379215.1 Rhizonema sp. PD37 | reverse complement strand
GGAAAACTTAATATTTTTTTGTAAAAGTTTATATACTGCTTTGAAAACTATTATAAAACAAGGTTTATGCAGACTTAAGTCTGGAGTGGAATACTACTTAATTAAAAAAAAATGGAATTATATAAAAAGTCAGCTTAGTCAAGAAGTTATACGGTTAGTGATTCAAAAAAATGAAAAAGTAAAATACATACTAAATCAATATAAAAATAAACATAAGCAAATATTTACAGGCATTGGGGACGATCGCTACTCAATCTGGGAACGAAATGGAATGGACTGCGCTTCATGCAAAAATACACCGAACTATTCGCTCGCGTCACCTGTTTGAACGCAACGAACGGTTATTAGTTGCTGTGTCCGGTGGACAGGATTCTCTGTGTTTGATGAAATTACTGTTAGATTTACAACCAAAGTGGGGATGGGATTTAGCTATTGCCCACTGCGATCATCGTTGGCGTCCTGACTCGCAAGCGAATGCCAACCATGTAGAGAGTCTAGCTGCAAGTTGGGGAATATCGTTTTATTTACAAACTGCGACAGAACCGATAATTAGTGAAGCTGCGGCACGTAATTGGCGGTATCAAGCTTTAGGCGCGATCGCGAATAGCCATCACTACAAAAGCATTGTGACAGGTCATAATCAGAGCGATCGCGCAGAAACCCTACTCTACAATTTAATTCGTGGCACTGGTGCAGATGGTTTACAAGCTTTAGGTTGGCAACGTTCATTAACTGATGGCATTGTTTTAGTACGGCCACTTTTAGAGATAACTCGTACACAAACAGGAAAATTTTGTCAAGATTTTCAACTACCAATTTGGGAAGATTCCACAAATCAAGATCAGAAATACGCTCGCAACCGCATTCGTCAAGAACTCATACCATATTTGCAAGAAAATTTCAACCCCCAAGTTGAATCAGCTTTAGCCCAAACAGCAGAACTCCTGCAAGCAGAAGTAGAATATTTAGAACAAGCTGCTCAACTGTTGAGAGAACAAGCGAGCGTTAGAGAGTGGAGTAAAGGTAATGAGGGAGATAAGGAAGGAATTTTCGACTCTCCATTACCCTTACGCCTAAATCGTCGCGTACTACAGAAAGCACCATTGGCGCTACAACGTCGTGTCATGCGTCAGGTATTGCAACAAAAACTAAATACTGCTCCTAGTTTTGAACACATCGAAAAACTCACAGCATTAATCACAGCACCAAACCGTTCGCAAACAGATCCATTTCCTGGTGGTATGATAGCTAAAGCAGAAGGCGATTGGATTGTAATTCGATAAAAGAATAATTGAACGAAGTTCTGCTGTAAAAATGTTGCCACAGCAAACATACGAATCGCTTTACATGCATTGGCTCCTGCTCACTTTATCAAACTGAGGATAGTTTGGCGCATTCGTGTTACAGCTTGAAGTTGATAATCACCAGTAACTTGGACTTGTGCCAATGCTTCAGCAATTCCACGTAACTTCTGGTGTAACCCATTCAGCCCATCTTGCATGGGTTGTAGTACCTCTTGATAAAGATGAACCCGACCCCAAGATTCAGCAGTTGTTGTTTGTAAGGACAACAAGTTTTGTTCGATGGAAAGGAGTTCTTGGCGCTTCATCTGCTGTTCTTGATTTTCTTTCTCAACAATAAGTTGTGTTTGCTCGATACTGGCAAGTATCTGCTCCATTTCAACTTCTAGGTTTTCTATTTCTTCGGAATATTGTTGTTGATACGTTTCTATTTGCAAAAGAATTGGTTTTAAATCAATTTTTTGCTCTTCCAGTCCAAGAGCAAGAGAATTTCCTTGTCGCCAAGACAGTACAACTTGGTGTTGCTTGATAAACTCCTCACGCTCTAATAAATTACGACGTTGTCCCACCAAAGTTTCATTCAGCATTTGGTAGAAATCTTTTTCATCTACTAGTTCAGCTTCTAAATTATTGAGATCTAGCTCTGATGCTTGCTGTATCTTCTTTTGTAATTCTTCAATAGTTGTTTGCTTGTATGTAAGTTCAAGTTCTTGATCGTTGACGAAACTAGAGTCAATTCCCAACTTTTCCTGCAAGTCTTGCACCAACTTTTGCAGTTCTTCTACAGACATTTTCTCCAAAGCATTCACATCAACTTGCTGAGTTTTCACCCTATTACCAGAAATTGCCACCGAGGAGCGAATTTGCTCGAATAACTCTTGCTGGTAGTGCAACTGCTCTTTCAACATCCGCACATACTCTTGCTTGCTGTTGAAATCGGCTGTATTTACTTTCAACTGCGAAGTTTGTTGTTCTAGAGAATTTTGAGCTTGCTGCCATTCATTTTGGCTGTCTACGAATAATTGTGACAAACGGTCAACTTCCAACTGTTGTTCGTTAACTGTAGTTTTTTGCAGCTGTAGTTGTTGGGAGTATGGTTCCAGAAAAACTTGCTGATTTTTGACGATTTCAAAGGCAAGACTGAGGTGTTCCTGGACTTTTTCTGTAGGAGCAACGTTATTAGAGAGGCTGTCTAGTAACTCACTTAGGACTCGACTTTGCTGCTCGTCCAATCCATCTGTTTGTTGATATTCGGCTTTAAACTCCTCAAGGAGACGCTGCTCACCGCGCAAATGCTCCCAAGCACCTTCGAGTTCTTGACGCTTGCGCTCAATTTCTTCTTGCAGTCGCTCAGTATCTGTGCGGGATGTCTCAACTTCCTGTTTTTGTGCTTCTAAGTTTTGAAACTCATCCTCCATATTTTGCAGTTGTTCCAAACGTGCTTCCATATCCATTTCGCGATGGTTTAGCTCTTGCGCTTGAAACGTAAGTGACTGCTTCCACTGATCGATCTCTTCTTCTTTGACCTTAAATTTTTCTAACTGCCGGGAAAAATTTTGCAAAATGTTAACTAGTGGACGCCCGGCTTCTTGAATCCGTTGCACTTGACGATTCGGATTCAGTTCAACCAGTATGAGTACGCCATCGTTTAATTTACTAGCTTCCTCAGTACCGATGACTTCTTCCGACACAGTACTCCAACTCTGGTCGGTTCGCTGACAAGCTAGCAGTTTCAGTTCAGTTTTACCGCCACCACCGAGCAAGCCGCCTTTCTGTTTTTGTACTTCTGCTAAATACAGCACACTCTATAATCCTTTTGTGTACTTGATACCACTATTATGATGAATACTTAAATATGGCGTTTAATAGTCTTATTGAACCTGAGTTATGGAAAATAAGACAGACAAAACTCTTTATAAAACAAAATGTCACGTGTCGAATTTTCAAGAATCGACTTCTTACATCTTTAACATTTTGTACTTGTTCATAATGTCATGACTACCGTATTATCACTGGGTTATTCAGAGTCTCTTAAAATTTTTAAGATAAATGGTTTTGGAGCAAGTTGAGATAGTCACTCTGTTGAGCGAGAGTCGGTAATTGGTAAGAATTTATGAGGCATAACTCATTTCCCATTTCTCTCATTTGCAGGGCAGAATAAACAAGTGATGTAAAAGAAATTACAAGGAGAGCTTTTCGGCTAAATGCAGGGAATTTTAAATGAAATCGATATTCGCAGTATCCTGCAACTGATTGAGTTGGGACAGCGAACCGGAGTGTTGTTTGTTGAAACAGACATTTTTGACAAGACTGATAAAACTAGTGGAGAAAAGCCTTTCAGCCATCGACTTTCCTCCTCGTTTAAACAAAAGTCTTGGTTCGTCTTTTTTCTCAACGGTCAAATTGTTTATGCCAGTGACGGTGATAGCAGTTTATCTCGGGTAAGCCATTACTTGCATCGTTACCGAGTGAAGATGCAAATCGGCGAGAGACAGCTAATTTCCTTAGAATCGCTGAATATGCCAGAATACGGGTATTTATGGATGCTTTTAGAGCAAAATATTATTAACCCAAGCCAAGCTCGTGGTATAGTATGCAGCCTTGTACACGAAATACTTTTTGACCTGCTAAGTTTGCATCAAGGCAGCTTCATTTTTCAGCATGGTTCGGCACTTGCTCCACAACTGACAATTTTAGAGATTGCACCCATTTTGACCAAAATGATGAAGCAACTGCAAGAGTGGAAGCAATTATATCCACATATTCAGTCTCCAGATCAATTTCCGGTACTGACCGATCTCATTAAATTGAGCCAAGCGCTACCAACAGCAACGGTGAATAAGCTTCAGCATTGGGTGGATGGCAAAACATCTCTACGTCAACTAGCACGTTATATTGATCGAGATATTGTGACGGTTGCCAAGGCAATATATCCATACGTGGAACAAGGTTGGGTGCAACTTGTCCCTTCAATGAAGTCAAGTGGTATTTACTCAGATCGTCCTCTTGAAGTAGAGGATCGTCAAAAAACATGTATCGTCTGTATTGACAATGCGATCGCTGTTTGTGAAACCGTAGAGTCTATTCTAAAGCCACATGGCTATAAAGTGATCGCACTCACGAATCCTCTGGAGGCGCTGAGTCTCGTTTTTCAATTCAAACCAAATTTAATTTTGTGCGACACAAGCATGTCGGAATTAAATGGGTACGAGATCTGCTCAATGCTAAGGCATTCTACAGTGTTTCAACTGGTGCCAATCATTATGCTCATTAGTCACAATAGGTTTATTGATCAAGCTAAAGCCAGAATGGTTGGGGCGACAGATTATCTGACAAAGCCGTTTGGAAATGCTGAGTTAGTCATGCTAGTAGAAAAATATCTTAACTGTAGTATTGTGAGGAGTGATAGAAAAGATACCAGGGTTGTTGATCCAACAATCATATGAGGTAAAAATATAATCGCAGAACTACCCAGCCTCATTAAGAAGGTAGAGGGCATTGAGGAATCTCATACCATAAGGTAAAAAGATAAAATTTTTTCCATCCAGTAAATTATTTCAGGAATAGAATAAATTTATACAACGAATGCTTGCAGAGAGACCGGGGAAAGTGCCAAATGGGAACGTCTACATGACTGAGGTCGATTAAGTATTTTATGAGTAAAGTTCTGATTGTGGAAGATAGTATCGCTCAAAGGGAGATGATTACAGATCTCCTCAAAGCGAGTGGCTTAACAGTTACCCATGCTAAAGATGGAGTAGAAGCATTGGAAACCATTCAAACAACGCCTCCCGATTTAGTGGTGTTGGATATTGTCATGCCCCGAATGAATGGCTACGAAGTTTGCCGTCGGTTAAAGTCCGATCCAAAAACTCAGAATGTCCCAGTTGTGATGTGTTCTTCCAAAGGTGAAGAATTTGATCGCTACTGGGGTATGAAGCAGGGTGCAGATGCTTATATAGCCAAACCTTTTCAACCTACCGAGTTGGTGGGAACTGTCAAACAACTGCTGCGAGGATAAGGATGAATGCTTATATGGTTAGTAAACCTGACTTTTTAGGAGGTAGTGAAGATCACTTCCGTCCCGAACTACAAGTAGAAAGTCCTGAAGGTGAGTTATATTTGAGGTTTTACATTTCCTCGCATCAGGAGTTTGCACTACTAGCCACGGGCATTCGAGAGGTGATCGAACTGAGTCCTGATAAAATCACCCCCATTCCTAATGCTTCTCCTTTACTTTTGGGTACTTTAAATTTACGAGGTAGAGTCATTTGGGTAGCAGATTTGGGTCAATTTCTAGGAGAAGCAACGGCATTAAACACGGATCGCTCAGAGATCCAGGTGATTGCCATTGAAGAACAAGAAACAATAGTGGGTTTGGCGGTAGAGAAAATAGGCAGTATGCATTGGCTTGATGTACAGCATTTGATGGCACCGACTCATGTGCCTGATACTATGGCTTCCTTTTTGCGGGGAGAGTGGTTGTTAAGTGCTGAAAACAATCGGTGTCTGCGACTGCTCGATCAGACGGCAATTTTACGGAGTGCCCGGTGGGCTGGATGAAATTGGGAGGTGGAAAATGGCAGCAAGTATAGACGATTACGAACAGACATATCAACAGGCTTACAAAGCTTACCTACAAAGTAACTATGAGGTTGCCGCAACATTAATTGACAAAGTGGCGCAACATTCACACAATGATCCACATACTCATTTACTACGGGGTCACGTCTACTATGTTTTGCAGCAGTACGAAGTGGCAAAAGAAGAATATCTTCATGTTTTGGAGTTAACAGACAATCAAGAAACCATTGGGTTTGCAAAGAATGGACTGGAAAATATTAGCCAATATACGCAGCAATCAAGATTTGAAGTTGCCGAGCTAGACGATAGTCTTCAAGGAAATTTTTCAGAATCTAATGCGAGTATTGAACAATCAGATTTAGAAGCTTTAGGAAATTTAGACTTAGAAGAGTTTAATAGCGAAAGCGAGGATGTTAACTTATCGGATGAGCATGAAACTGCTGATAAAGTGGACATGCAGAAAAGCAATCTGTTTGACTTACCCACAGACAGTACAGTATTTGAGGGAGCATCAAACTCCTCAGAAAATTTTGATTTAAACCCTTTTTCTTTGAATCAAAACCCGATAGAAAAGTCAAATAAAAACAGTGAAGAAGCACAAGTAGAATTAGAATTACCTACTTTCTGGGAAGATTTTTCCAAAGCTAATGTTGATGCAGCATCAAATCATTACGAAATTACTGAGCATTCAACAGGCGACCAGGAGCATATTAGTAATTCACCATTTTTAGAAGTAGTAACACAAAAAAATAATCTATTAAATCAGCCGTTTAGTGAAAAATATACAGAACAGAAGATTGAGGGTGTTACGCCAATTACAAATGATGATGATGAAACCATAATCAGTATAACTCACCAAACAACGGATAACTGGGAATTTAAAAATCAAGAATTACTGGAACAAATTTCTGAACAAGGTGAATTAGCGCGGCAGGAAACAACTTCTAGTCCTAGTAATTTCACTTTAAAACAACCGCCTTCAAATTCCTTAGGACAGCAACACTTAGATAGTGAGGAGCCTTTTGACTTAGAGGCATTTGAGTCAGCATTTGGCTCAGAAGCTTTTAGTTCAGAATCAAATAACATCCTGGTTAATGGAAATTACGCTAAAAATAACAACATAGACTTTTTAAACGACTTTGACGAGTTTGATGATTTAGGAAATCTGGAAAGCTTGGATCTTTCTGAAGGAAGTACCTTTAGTGACTCGCAGATTCGTTCTCACTCGCAGGAAATGACTGATACATCTGCTAAAGTCTTGGAAACTTCAAGTACTGCAACAAACTCTCGCGATTCTGAGTTGTTCAGTACAAGTGCTTCACCTGAAGCTATTCCAGTCTCTACTCCAACAGATGCAAGGAAGATAGAACCTCAAGTTAGTATTGAGCAAGGTTTTCTCGCACCATTAGAAAATGCTCCCCTAGAAAGAAAGCAATGGTTCATCGCTGGTGCGGTGGGTGTATTATCAGCAATCGTTGTTGCTGGAGTCAGCTTTGCCGCAGCTAACTTATCTCCACCTCAACAACGGGAGTCAATCAGAAATACAGGTTGGGCAATGACATTAGCAGCTGGAATAGCCAGTTTTGCGACTACCGGTTTAATGGGAAATCTCACAATCAGGCAAATTCGCCGCACAACTAAGGACTTGCAAGCTCAATTTGATGCTGTGCGGCAAGGAAATTTAAATGTCCAAGCAACCGTGTATTCAGAAGATGAATTCGGGGTGTTAGCTACAGGCTTCAATGAGATGGCTCGTGTTATTTTTACAACAACCAATGAAGCGACGCGTAAAGCTCAAGAACAAGAGGAGGCAAAAGAAAACCTCCAACGGCAAGTGATTCGCCTACTAGACGATGTAGAAGGAGCCGCTAGGGGAGATTTGACGGTGCAAGCTGAGGTAACAGCCGACGTACTTGGAGCAGTTGCTGATGCTTTTAACCTGACAATTCAAAACCTGCGGGATATTGTACAACAAGTAAAAGTCGTAGCACGGGAAGTGACAAAAGGGTCAACAAATTCCGAAACCTTTGCCAGAGCCTTGTCTACAGACGCCTTACGACAGGCAGAGGAGTTAGCAGTCACGCTCTCCTCTGTACAGGTGATGACTGACTCGATTCAACGAGTCGCAGAAGCAGCACGGGAAGCCGAAGAGGTTGCCCGTAACGCCAATGAGATCGCCCTTAAAGGTGGGGAAGCGGTGGAGAATACAGTGGCTGGGATTTTGGAAATTCGGGAAACAGTGGCAGAAACAACCCGGAAAGTAAAGCGGCTGGCAGAATCATCTCAAGAAATTTCTAAAATTGTGGCATTGATTTCTCAGATTGCCTCAAGAACAAATTTATTGGCACTCAATGCGAGTATTGAAGCCGCACGGGCTGGAGAAGCTGGACGGGGGTTTGCAATTGTAGCTGATGAAGTCCGCCAATTGGCAGATAGATCGGCTAAGTCATTGAAGGAAATTGAGCAAATTGTGATGCAGATCCAAAGCGAAACAGGCTCTGTAATGATTGCAATGGAAGAAGGCACACAACAAGTCATTAAAGGCACAAAATTGGCAGAAGAAGCCAAGCGATCACTAGAAAACATTATTCAAGTAGCAAATCGCATCGATATTCTAGTAGGATCTATTACTAATAACACAGAGGAACAGACAGAAACCTCGCGTGCTGTTGCTCAGGTGATGCAATCTGTGGAATTAACGGCGCAAGAAACTTCTCAAGAAGCACAACGAGTTTCTGGTGCCTTGCAACATTTGGTGGGTGTGTCTGGTGACTTGATAGCTTCGGTTGAACGCTTCCGGGTGGAAACGGCTGAATCGAGGTAAATGTACAGACGCGCTATGTCGCGTTTGTCCAAAAGTTAGGAGGTGCGGAGTGAAGAATAAAAATCACAACTCATAACTCCTAACTTATAACTCATAATTCATAACTCATAATTCATAACTTTTAATTATGTTGCATGAACAACAACAACGTATTTTAGGTTACTTCATAGAGGAATCAAAAGACCACCTGAACACGATTGAGCAGGGGTTGTTAAATCTCCAAAGTACCCTTGATGACTCTGAGATGATTAACGAAGTCTTCCGAGCAGCTCACTCGATTAAGGGAGGAGCGGCAATGCTAGGTTTAAGTAGCATTCAGCAAACCTCTCACCGTTTAGAAGACTGTTTTAAAGTTTTGAAAGAACACCCTATTCGGGTTGACCAAAAGTTAGAGTCTTTGTTTCTCGGTGTATCTGATACTCTGAAAGCCCTATTAGAGCAATTAGAGGGACCTCTAGGTCTTTCGGAAGAGACAGCTAATGCTTTGATGGCAGAAGCCGAACCAGTCTTTAAATGGCTACACGAATATTTAGAAGTTCTTGTAAAACAAGGAAATGCTGAAGTAGCAACCAGTACTCCAATTGTAGTAGCAGTAACTATTAACGAAAGCGAGCGAAGGCAGCACATTCAAACCCAAGTAATCCAAACACTACGGGAAATGTTGCAAATTTTTAAGCAAACAGCAACACCTGAAACTCGGCAAAATCTTCAAGAGTGCTGTTACCATTTGGTTAGACTTGGTGAAGAATTGAATTGGTCTCATTGGTGTCGGTTATGTAGCTTAGCAGGAAGTGCGATCGCCAATCCAGATAATACCTATCTGACTTTAGCCAAAATTGTTATTACAGAAATTAAACAAGCTCTCGAATTAGTTCTAGCTGGTAGACAAACTGAAATCGTTATTAATCAGCCTCTAGAATCACTCATTAAAATTCAAGAGATTGAATTATTAGAAATATCTATTGATTCTGTGGATGCATCCGAAGAAAATGTCTTAACAATGACAAGTGCATCAAATCTAGTCGGCTCTGCGAATATTCTTGATGTACATGATGAAATTCCACAAACAATCTCTCATATTGTAGAAGTCTCTGAAAATATAGACATTGAGATTCAAGCACAAGATCGTATTACAACTTTATCAGAACTGTCAGACAAACTAAACTATTATGTTGACAACACACCAGCAAAAACGAGTAGTTTTGATTCTTATGAACCCGAGGTAGGAGTAGCAGAATTAAATTCCCTCGCTGATTTGTTTGAAGGAGAGATTTCTGAATTAGATGGATCTTGGGAACATGTAGAAATCTTAGATATTTCCTCAATAGATAAAATAAAAATTGATTTGAAGAATAGCAAGGATGAGGATGTAGATAGCGAATTTAAGTTTTTATTTGAAGACCAAAAAAGTCAAATAACTGCGAAAGAAGAGGCAACTATAATGCAGTTATTCGGTGAGGAATTATTGGAAGAAGAGAAAGAAACGCAAAATCGGGAAAATCCTTCAAATATTGAGCAGAAAAAGTTCACTCAATTACAACCAGAGACAAATGCTAATATAGAACTCTCTATAAAATTTGAAAGTAGTTTTGATGATTTATTTCAAGAAACTACGAATGTCGATGTAACTCAGCACAATACTCTTAGCGCTGACACTGAATTGGAGTCTCCTATTCCTCACTTAGACGAAATCTTTTTGCAAGATTTGTTTAAGGACGAGATTTTGTCTTTGCCAGATTTGTTACCGGAAACAGCAGAACTCAGCCCTATCTCTGTTAGTGAGTCAAGTGATGACTTATCGTCAGCACAATCTCAGGTCGGAGCATTGTTAGATTTGTTCGCCCAAACAGAAGAAGAACTCAGCCCCATCCCTGTGAGTAAGTCAAGTGATGACTTATTGTCAGCACAATCTCAAGCAGCAACATTTTCTCGGCAAGAAGACGATTTGAGTAGCTTCTGGGAACACAGAACTGAAGAAGGCGAATTTAATCCTAAAGTTGAGCAAGACGCAGCGAAGGCGTTAGAGGAGATTTTATTTGCTGCCGCAGCTTCTGATGATATTTTTAGCAACGATAGAGAGCCAATCCTCTCGAACTCCGCCAGTTTGAATTTGGAAAATTTGGAGATTGATTTCCAGTTGGAAGAGCAGTTCGATCTGCTATTTCCATTGGAGACGGAAGATGAATTATTTAAGGAATTAGCACCAAATAATTCAACAATATCAACTGTTGATAACGAGATCAACTCACAACAACAAGGGTGGCTTCTCAACTCTGGAAACCCTTCCACAACGCAAGCTCCAGAAGTTCTAGATTTTACACCAGAATTTACCAATTTGCTTGGTGATAATTCAGTAGATAGCTTACCACTACCATCTCTGGAGGTGCAAGATAGTCAGAAAGGCGATTATAAATTGAGCGAGTCTATAGAGGATACTGATATATGGAGCGACAACCCGTTTTGGTTTCACACTCTTGAGGTGGAGAGTGATGAGACTTTGCCAGTTCTGTTAGAGGATTTGCCAACAACTAGATTAAATGATATTGAGCTTGATAGTATCGACAATCTTTTCACGGTACAGAGTTTAGTTGAGAATTCATTGCCCATACTAGAAGATGTATTGGCAGAAGAAATGACTCTGCCAGATGAAGAGAGGCCAGAATCAACATTAGTAAAAAGTGCTCAAGCTATTGAGGAAAGTACAGTCTTAGAGGATTCCATTAAGGATTTTCAGGAGCTTTTAGATACTCAATCAGAACTAGAAAGTTTAGAGGCGGCAATTTCTCCTATAGAAGCACAGATAATAGAAAATGAAATGGCTGTCTTGTCATATATTAGAGAGCAAGCTGCTGAGACAGAACTGGAAGAATTGATAGATGGCGCTTCTGTGGCAGATGAGTTTGCTGAGTTGGATGAGTTGCTAAAACAGGAAGCAGCATTAAGTGCGATGCCACAACAAGAAATTGCTGCCACAGAAGAACTGCTCCTAGGAGTGTCAAAAGTTCCACTAAATGCTGCTTCATTGGATAGTCAAAATCATTTCCAGGAATTGGAGCCGATGGTGAAGGGAGATCTGGCGCGTCCCCCTGTGACTCGCACTCTGAGATTTGAACAACTCATGAAGGTTCCAGTTAAGCACTTCGACGACCTCAGTAATTTAGTTGGAGAATTGGTAGTCAATCGCAACACTTTAGAACAGGATCAAGAGCGTCTGCGACAGTCTTTAGATAATTTGCTCAGTCAAGTGCAGCAACTGTCAGACGTAGGATCGAGGATGCAGGAATTGTACGAGCGATCGCTACTGGAGGCATCTCTGTTAGCTAGTCGCAAAAATACTGGATTTGGTTCTAACTCAGATAAGGATAGGGGTTTTAGCGAGCTGGAAATGGATCGGTTTACTCCCTTTCATTCTTTGTCCCAGGAAATGATCGAAATGATCGTGCGGGTGAGGGAGTCAGCAAGTGACATTGACTTTGTAACTGAAGAAACCGAACGAGTGGCGCGGCAGTTCCGACAGGTGACGACTCAATTACAAGAAGGAATCACGCGAAGTCGTATGGAGCCTTTTACGGAAATTATCACTCCTCTCGAGCGAGGGGTGCGTGAGGGTGCGATTAGGTGTGGGAAACAAGCGAAGCTGGTGATTGAAGGTCAAGATAGCTTGATTGACAAAATGATTTTGGAGCATCTAAAAAATCCACTGATGCATTTGCTGAATAATGCGATCGCTCACGGTATTGAAACGCCAGAGGAAAGGCAGGCTTCTAGTAAACCAGCGATGGGAGTCATTACCGTCCGCGCCTTTCATCAAGGCAACCAAACAATCATCTCCGTTGGCGATGATGGTGCAGGTATTGATCTTGAAGGAGTCAAGGCAAAGGCAATCAACAGAGGGATCATGACATTAGAACAAGCCAAAATGATGTCCGTCGTTGAAGTCTACAACTTGCTGTTCCAAGCCGGTTTCAGCACCAAAGATCAAGCAGATGATTTAGCCGGTCGTGGTGTAGGTTTGGATGTCGTTCGTACCAGGATCAGTGAAATCCGGGGAACAATTACCATTGATTCTACTGTGGGCAAGGGAACGACTTTCACTATTCGTCTGCCCTTAACTTTGAGTATTTGCAAAGCTCTCTGTTGCGTCTCCGATAAAGCAAGGATAGCCTTCCCAATGGATGGTGTGGAAGATACTCTGGACATCCATGTGAAAAATGTCCAGCAGATTGCTGACGGACGCAAATTGATTCCGTGGCGTGATACTTTACTGCCACTCCAACCGCTTAAGGAACTGTTAACTTTAAATCGGCAACTAAGTCGCGGGAGTGTTTATGGTGGGAACCGTGACGATGACATGATTTCTGTTGTGGTCGTGCGCTCAGCAAATACATTGATTGCCCTACAGGTGGATCAGGTACTTAACGAACAAGAGATTGCGATTAAGCAATTTGAAGGACCAGCACCCAAACCAGTTGGTGTCGCTGGTGCTACTGTCTTGGGTGATGGTCGTATTATGCCGATTGCTGACGTGCTGGAAATCCTTGACATTTTCCAAGGAAGAATCTCCAAACAACCTGGTGTTATTTGGGATAGTAAAGTAACTTCGATTACGCCAGACATTCCCCCTGTTAAGATTGAGCCAACAGTGCTGATTATTGATGACTCTATTACCGTCAGGGAATTGCTCTCAATCACATTTAATAAAGCAGGCTATCGCGTAGAACAGGCACGTGATGGTCAAGAAGCTTGGGACAAACTCCGGAGCGGACTCCCATGCGACATTGTCTTTTGCGATATCGAGATGCCTCGCTGCGATGGTCTAGAGTTGCTCTCTCGCATCCGAAAAGACTCCAACCTCAATCATCTGCCGATCGCCATGTTGACATCCCGAGGTGCTGATAAGCATAGACAAATGGCAATTCAACTAGGTGCAAGTGGATACTTCACCAAACCATATCTTGAGGAAGCTCTTCTGGAAGCAGCAGGACGAATGGTCAAAGGTGAGAAACTCGTTGTTCCACTTACTGGCAGTAATTAATACTTCGTTGGCTCTAAATTGGTAAAAATAATGCTTTGAGGTTAATAATTAATGGAAGACTAACGAGTACACTCGTTTATATAAAATCAGCTATTAGTTTAATAACGACATTGCAGGCAATTGCGGCTTGGGCTTGTCTTCGATCTACAATCTGACTTTTCCCGTTATCTTTTTATTTGAGCGATGTCTAACGACAAGCCGCTCCGCGTCTACGCTTACTATAATCCCAGTCTCAAAGTCCTATTGTCAGGTTGAGTATTCTCATTAAAAGATGCTTGTTGAGAATAATACTAGACTCCAAAACCCTTATCATTTCTATGTTTCACGACTTAACGGGAAAAGTCAGATATACAATAGGGGTACAGCCGGGAGACCTCCCGGCTGTACCCCATTAAATCCACCATCTCTTGCCTCAATCTTAGTAAGACTGTGAAATTTTGGTTTGAGGCTTTATAATTTCCTAGATGTTAATTTTAAAGAGTTAATATCAAAATGCGTTTATACGGCTACTTTCGTCTTGATCCCAGACCTGACCATATAAAAGCTATAGAGAAGATTTTGACGAGTGATGAACTATTGACAATTCATGATATTCATAAAAAATCGGGACTCATTATCACACAAGCTAAGTGTACTATTAGTCACATGGTAGGAAATGAGCAAGTGATTTTAGTTCATAATTTTCCTGAGCCACACTTATTTAAACTGAGATAATAGCCAAAGAAGCATAAACTATAAGGTAGTTAGGAGATTAGTAATTGTTTGATGGCAAAAGTTGTAAGTTTGTTTAGTGGATGTGGTGGATTAGATATTGGGTTTAAAGAAATTGGCTTTGAACTGATATATGCTTGTGATTCTGATCCTGCCGCAGTTGATTGTTATTCAAAAAATATCGGTCGTCATATATACCTTCGTGATGTCAAATCTGATGATTTTCGTCAAGATATATCGAACTTAAAGTATTGTGATGTAATCCTAGGAGGATTTCCTTGTCAAGGCTTTTCCAAGGCGGGGCCTAAAACTGTAGATGATACAAGAAATATACTTTATATGGAGATGTGGCAAGCAATAAAGACATTGCTTCCTAATATTTTTATTGCAGAAAATGTAGATGGAATTTCACAAAATTTTAAAGGAGTTTATTTAAGTCGAATTATAGAAGACTTTAAAGAAATTGGATATAGAGTTGAATGTCGTATTTTAGATGCTTCATGGTTTGGAGTTGCACAACATAGAAGACGTGCTTTTTTTGTTGGTATTAAGGAAGATTCAGAATTCTCATTTGATTTCCCATCACCTACTCATGAAGTTAAATCTAGAAATGGTGAATTTAGGTTGAAAAATGACTCAAGTAGTCAAATCTCTCTTTGGGATCATCAAAATAAAATAACTATACTTCCAAAACCAATTTCAACTATTGAAGACTCAATCTCTGATTTGGTCGATCTTAATGATACGATCCCAGAGCACAAAGTCACTAATGCGTGGTCAAAAGAGTATGAACCTATATTTAAATATATAAAGCAAGGGCAAAAGCTTTGTAATGTAAGATATTCTGAAACATCTATTTACACTTGGCAAATACCAGAAGTTTTTGGAGAAGTTACTGATAGAGGTCGTATTATTCTTGAAACAATAGGAAAAAATCGTCGTCACAAAAAATATGGGAATATACCTAATGGTAATCCTATACCCATTGAAGAAATTGAAGCACTTTCACAACTTACCAAAATTAACTCAGAGTTAAATGAATTAGTCGCTCAAGGATATCTTAAAGTAATAGATAGAAAATTTGATTTGAAAGGAGCAATGTTTTGTTCAGGATTATTCAAAAGACCTTTTTGGAGTGAGCCCTCTCCTACAGTACTAACGAACTTTCATAACCCACGATATTTTCTCCACCCACTAAAGGATCGTCCGTTTTCTTTACGTGAATGTGCTCGCCTTCAAGGTTTTTCAGATAGTTTTATTTTTACTGATAAAAGCTCTAATGTGGATTTAGTTAGTGGATACCGATTGGTGGGAAATGCTGTACCACCCCCAATGTCAAGACTAATTGCATCAGCAACATTACACTATCTCTGCAAATTTCAAAAGAATCAAGTATTTGCTATGTCTAATAAATAAAATAAACTATGAATTTACATTTACCTGTGGTTAGCTTAGATTTAAATCTTCAGCTTGAAGAATTTGATGTCTGGATTACTCCGTCTCTTGGAGAAATTCAGGATAGCAAACGTTTTCAAGAGGTCATGGACAATGTAGCAAACATTTTTGATTTATTGGTAGTAGCGACAAAAAACTTTGAGAACATAGATTCTTGTAGTGCGATTTCCATAGCTAAAACATTTATTGATCTTATTAAAGATAAGAATCGTGAGGAGGCGATAAATTGTCTTGTAGCACTTGCTACAGTTATGTTTCTTGTGACAGGAAAATCAGACAATAATAGTAAATGTCAATTTCCTCTTTATTTGAGAGATGAAGCTGGTTGGGAATCAATTCCTGTGAAAAAAGGTAATCAAATTTCTTCCAAAACGATTCCCAGAACACTCAAGTCTGTTAATTATATGAAGCTAGTTGTTGATCTTTCACAAGATTCAGATCAGCAACAAAAGCTTCTACAAGAATTTATAAATTTCATTTTGAAAGACGAATCATGTGTATCTCAATTATGGAGTATTGGACATAGCTACGTAACGCTAAAATCGTTTGAGCGACAACGAGATTTATTAGCTTCCCTTGTAATTTTTCAGATAAGAGGTTCTGTTTCAGCCTCTGGCGGACATAAACCTGAAATTTTGCTGCGAGAAAGATTTATAGAATGGGGACTTGAAGGAGGTATTGATTTCAATTTGTCAGATGTCATTGTTAATCCAGAAGGAACAATACTTGAAACTATAGAAATAGAACAACATGAGCCAAATGAAATTCTGCTATCGATAGTATCTGGAGAAGAAAAAAAGTCGAGTGAAGTTAAAAAGACTCGTGCTTATGATTTTGTAGTTCCGTTCAATACAGTTAACTGGAAATCTAAGAGAATATACGTGCAGTCACAATTCTATGCTGGTGATTCTGGTAGTGTCTCTCACAAAAATATAGATCAAACAGATACTTCAAGAGCATATATTCAAAGTATTATACCAAATGCAATTTTCATTGAGTATGTTGATGGAGCCGGATATTTTTCTTCTCTAAATGGAGACCTCAAAAAATTGTTTTCGAAGCCAACGACAACATCATTTTTTCAAGTAAAAAGTGCAGCAATTAGATTTAGGAGAGAGTTAGAACAAATAGGATTCTTAATCCCTCTTCGAGTTGAACAGGCTATTGCGATAACTGATGGATATGAAAATAGTGTTCGGCAGATTTTACTGGATGTTGATTACTTAAATGAAGAAATAAATAGGTGTTTAAAAAACTGTTTAGAGCGAAAATTCATTTCTCTAATAAGTAATAAACTAACAATTCAGACAGTTAGATTTCCTCTAATTAGGAGGTACTTAATTCTTGATATAATCGCTCAATATGGACAAGCAGCAGATCATAAAGGACAACTGAAAGGTTCAGTTATTATTCCCGGCTATGGGCCTTTTTACGGAATAAAATTGACCGATCTTGCAAGAATATTCTGCCAAATCTCATCAAATTTCCGTATGGATTGGTCAAATCCAGAGGTGATGATGGGGGATATTAACTGGCTTTGTGAGGAAGGTTTGGTCATGCTCTGCTAGTTAAATACTTATAAGGGAAATGCCGAAAACCCTTGAAGATGTGGCACGTCATAGTGGGGTACAGCCGGGATACGCTTTTCCTCCTATTGGGCTAAATACTCGCATTTAAGACCTGCGGATCAACGTTGGAAATTACACTTGCTCAACTACTTTGATCGGCACATCAGTTTATCAATATTTACCCCTGAAGACCGCATTGAGATCGGAAAGTTTTGTTCTCTGGCTAAGGATATCGTCTGTCTTGGAGCTGAATCGTCCAATAGCGTTAGAGTGTACACGACCAGAACTTTACCTTATCTCGGTGGACCCCCAACTTGGTTGACAATAAAATTGTATGCAGAAGTCCATCGAATGTTCCACTGGTCATCAATGTCAAATCATTTGATATTGTGTTTACTGCACTCCTGTCTGAAAAACTGGCTTAGGGTAATAAATTCTTTTAGTGTTTGACGCAGTTCCGAATCAGTATATTTATGGGACCAGCAATGTTGATTGGTAAGAGCGCAATTGCGGATGTATTGAATCTTTTGTTCAAAATTGAGGCGATTGTATAGTAGGAAAACACCACAAACTTATCCAGAACTGCTCAATTGTACTATCGATTCTGGGAGTATGTAGCAAGACTCAAATATTAGTACATTGTAGTCTAAGTCTTTCCCCATATTCTTAATAATTTTGATTAAATATTTTTGGATTGGCTGCAATTGTTCTGCATAGCAACTCGAGTCGATGTTGTTGAAGTTGGTGTCAAAGGCATTCTGATAGTTGTTCTTGATAGCATTAAAAAGTGTGTCACCGTGAATGATCGGTCCGTGGTAGTTATCAAACAGCTGATGAGCCAGATTATATTTACCTGTTCTTGGTACTCCACCAATTACTATCTTAGGAGAGACTTCAATCATACAATTGAAACTATGATGAAAAAATCTAACTTATATTCGGCTGAAATTATTGTATTGTAAGGTTTTTAAGACTTAAGCAAATTCCCGGCTCGTACAATTAGACTGTATTGGTATAGTCCTGCCTACTGAAGAAGCATTTTCGTGTAACTAGCACTCTCAAGCGGGTTATTTTCGACAGTGAGCTATATTGGATTGACCCTAGGAATAATTATTGCTAGGGTAGGGGTGAAATGAGTAGTGAAGCAGAAAGTTGTGTGAAAGGAATTGATCTCCTGTAGCTAAAGATAAACTTAGTACAGAATTGCACAAGTTCATAACGCTCAGGAAAATAATGTCTATGATTTGTAGTTGATCTTTCTAGCCTGCGGTATATCCAAAGGAGTACGCGCTTAGCGCAACTAAGAACCAAAACGCCACGAATTTTGAAATGTTTTACTTAGCACACTACTCAAAAAGATAACTAAATGCTAAAAAGTTATGAAGCGATTTATGAAAATGGTCGAGTAATATGGTTGACAGAGCAGCCTGAGGTTAGCTCAGCTCGCATTATTGTGACTGTTCTGGCAGAGAACGTTCCTAATGTAGCTCCTCACAAGCGTCGAATTCCTCCTGCTTCAATGGCTAGCAAAGTTAAAATTTTCGGTGATATTGTCAGTCCTATTGTCGATGAAGAGGACTGGCAATGTCTGAAGTAATTGTTCTCGATACTCATCTTTGGCTGTGGTTTATTAATGCGAATCTGAATCAATTTCCGTCGCATTGGCTCGCTCAGATAGAGGCTGCTCCTCAAGTTGGTGTTTCTCCAGTATCGTGTTATGAGGTCGCTTTGGCTCATAGCCGTGGTCGAATAGAGTTACCATCTACACCTACCGAATGGTTTACTGGAGCGCTAACAACTGCAGGTATCGAGCTATTTCCTGTCACAGAGGTGATTGTATCTCGTGCTGTTGACTTATCGCCTGTTCATAAAGATCCTTTTGATCGGCTGATTATTGCGACAGCACTAGTTTATAGAGCAAAGCTAGCCAGTATTGATGGTTTGTTCTCTCAATATTCAGAACTTGATGGCTGCTTGATGAAGTGAATACTCAATTAATACTTGTTTCTCAGTAGTCATTCGTTACTGATAACTGTAGTGTGCGTAGTGATGACCTTGGCAACAGCGCACATCCGTATCGTCCGAGTGGGTAAAACTTTTTGGTTCACTGATACATATTCTTTACAGCCCAATACTGCTCGCTTAAGGAAATCAGAAGGGCTGAAACCCTTGAAATATCGTTGTCTATGCTGATCAAAAAGGGCTTAACCGAGCAGTATTGCTTTACAGCCTACTTCAAGCATAGCGAAGCGTGGGTAATTTTCCATCCACCTTTGATAAGTGCATTTTCAACACTATCGCCATAGCTGCCACAGGCAAGTGCAGAACATTAAGCTTGACGCTACTTACAACGATAAAGCTTGAAATTACGTTACATTATACCGCTCAATTGACTCATATGCAATGGAACTCGCGCAGATTTTTCTTGACTTTATTGATAACAATCATTATTTGTAAGTGGTTTCCGAGTCCTGCTATCGGAGAGAGTTCTATTGCTCGATCTTCTGAGTACCATGTACACAGACGATTATTACCTCACACTATGTCTGATCAAAAACACTTAACTTACCCATCTAGTCCTAAAAACGACCAAGTTGATAACTACCACGGTACTCAAGTTGCAGATCCTTACCGTCCCTTGGAAAATCCAGACTCCCAAGAAACTCAAGCTTGGGTTGAAGCGCAAAATAAAGTGACCTTTAGCTATCTTAATGAAATTCCTGCCAGGGAAAAAATTAAGCAACGTCTCACCAAACTGTGGGATTATGAAAAGTACAGTATTCCGTTTAAAGAGGGCGATCGCTACTTCTTTTTCAAGAACGATGGATTGCAAAACCAGTCTGTCTTATACACTTTAACTTCTCTCAACGGTGAGCCAAAAGTTTTACTCGATCCTAATAAACTTTCAGCAGATGGTACCGTTGCTCTGTCTGGTATAGCAATTAGTGAAGATGGTAAGCACTTAGCATATGGTTTATCTGCTTCTGGTTCTGACTGGCAGGAGTGGAAAGTGCGGGATATCGCCACAGCTAAAGACTTACAAGATCACTTGAAGTGGATTAAATTTTCTGCCGCCTCATGGACGCACGATGGTAAAGGCTTTTTCTACAGTCGCTATGATGAGCCGAATGAGAAAACCAAATTAGAAGATGTCAACTATTACCAAAAGCTTTTTTACCACAAATTGGGTACACCCCAGTCAGAAGACATATTAATTTACCATCGCCCAGACAAAAAAGAATGGGGATTTAACGGTGGTGTTACAGAAGATGGACACTACTTAATTGTCTCCGTATGGCTGGGAACCGATCATAGAAATTTAGTTTTTTACAAAGATTTAACTCATCCCAATGACTCAGTCACAGAACTTATTAGCGAATTTGATGCCGATTACAGCTTTATCGACCATGATGAAAGTATCTTCTATTTCCGCACCAATTTAGATGCACCACGAGGACGAGTGATTGCTATTGATACAAAAAACCCAGCAAAAGGAAATTGGAGAGAACTTATCCCTCAAGCTGCCGAAACATTGGAAAGCGTTGGCATAATCAATAACCAATTTGTTGCTGATTATCTCAAAGATGCTCACAGTCAAATCAAAATTTTTGACCTCAAAGGTGCGTTTGTACGTGAGGTAGAATTACCGGGAATTGGTTCTGCTGGTGGTTTTAATGGTAAGCGACACGATACGGAAACTTTCTACAGTTTCACTAGCTTTACCGTACCAGGAACTATCTATCGCTACAACTTGGTTAGTGGCAAGAGTGAACTTTTCCGTCAGCCAAAGGTAGATTTTAACCCTAATGATTATGAAACGAAACAAGTTTTCTATCATAGCAAAGATGGTACACAAGTGCCAATGTTTATCACCCATAAAAAGGGAATTAAATTAGATGGAAATAATCCTACATACCTTTACGGTTATGGTGGATTTAATGTTTCCATAACTCCTAGCTTTTCAGTTAGTTCCCTGATTTGGATGGAAATGGGTGGTGTTTATGCTATTCCCAACATCCGTGGTGGTGGTGAGTATGGAGAAGAATGGCACCAGGCGGGAGTCAAGCTGAAAAAGCAGAATGTGTTTGATGACTTTATTGGGGCTGCGGAATGGCTGATTAGCAATAATTATACAAAGTCAACTAAGCTGGCGATCGGTGGTGGAAGCAATGGCGGATTGCTAGTAGGTGCTTGCATGACTCAGCGTCCCGATTTATTTGGTGCGGCTTTGCCAGCAGTCGGTGTCATGGATATGTTGCGCTTTCACAAATTTACTATTGGCTGGGCTTGGACTTCCGAATACGGTTCATCGGAAAACCCGGAGGAGTTTAAGGTGCTTTATGCTTATTCACCAATGCACAAGCTTGTTGGAGGTACGGCTTATCCAGCAACGATGATTACCACAGCCGATCATGACGATCGCGTTGTCCCTGCCCATAGTTTCAAATTTGCTGCGGCTTTGCAAACTGCACACACTGGCAATGCACCAGTTCTAATTAGAATTGAGACAAAAGCGGGACATGGTGCGGGTAAACCGACAACGAAGATTATTGAGGAAGCTGCCGATAAGTGGGCTTTTCTAGTGCGGACACTAGATATGAAAGTTTAGTCTCAGGCAAAGACGAGGACAGATTCTTCTTTTGTGTTTCCCAAAGGAAGAATCTGTCGATTACAATGCCACGAAGTGTTAGGCGGCTAGCTGCTCCAATTACTTACGATCTTTCCAATATCCAGGCTCTCGGCTGCAATGCATAATTGCCAAAATAAGAATGTAGTCTTGCTCTATTGTGTAGAGAATTCCATAAGGAAATGTTCGCGCCATACATCGTCGAACATCATCCTCAATAACAGCATAACGAGTGGGAAACTCCCTAATTCGGTATACCGTATCCTCAATTGCGTCTATAAAAGCTTGAGCTACCTTCACCCGCTTTTCTGTGTAGTCTTGAACCGCCTCACCATATTCATTAAGAGCTTTCGGGTGAAATACATACCTCATGGCTCAATTAGCCGTCTAACTTGTGCTAGGGCTTCTTCTCCTGGAATCGTTTGCACAAAACCATCTCGAACTTCGTCTCTCCGTCTTTTGGCTTCAGTTACCCAAACTCCCTGAATTGTGGAGTCAGTGTCGAATTCCAAACTTTCTACCAACTTGTCTATAAGAAGTGCTCTTGATGCGCTGGGCAAGGACAACATCTCTTCTGTCAGTTGCTCAATTGACCGCATAATCCCTCACAAAACACTTAACTCTAAACTTGATTTTAACAATAACTGCTCGAGTACACTTGATATAGACAAAAACTCTTGTTGACAAATGAGAATAGTACATTCTTTGTGTTTCCCAAAGGAAGAATTTGTCCGTTGCAAAGTCGCAAAGTTATTTTCGTTAAGTATGTAGTTGTGCGGAGCGTGTTCTTTACGCCACTACTTACCCTATTTACTCATTAAAGTTGTTTTCTCCATTGCTCCAGCCCTACTAAAAGGACATCATCTAGCCAAGGTATAAACCTTTGAACAACTGTATCTTTTTGTTGTTCATTGTATGAAAATTGGAAAACTTCATTACACAAAATACGTGGAATGTCAAACGTAACTTCTTGCTCGTCAGTTCTATCTCGATACTCAATAAAGGCAGATGCTGCCATAATGCCAAGAAATTCAAAACCTAGTGCATGGAAAGAAAGAATAATTTCAGTCTGCCTATCCTCTTTAATTTTTAGTCTAACCCAAGAACGATAAGTTCTAGTATCAGCGTAATATTCTAATGCTTTAGCTGTTTGAATAATCTGCTGCCTAAACCAATAATCGTTGCTTTTATCACTTCTTTTCACATCGGAAAAGTAACCTTCATCTAGATCTTTTAATTCATTATTGAGTGCCAAAGCAACTTCTCCAAATTTTTCCTCTGCAATGTCTTCTAGTTTTTCAGTAAGTGCAAACGCCTGGAGTTGTATTTGCTGAATTTGTTTTTCTTTTCTCGCTTTTAGGCGATCTATTCCTGCTGAAATTAATTGTTTCAGTGGTTTATAGTCGCTAAGAACATTTTCCGAAAGACTTAAAGCTTTAACAAATGCTTTCTTTTGAATCTTAGCAAATAAGTTGACTAAAGAAGTTAGATTTCCCTTATCAGCCTCTTCCAACGCATCAATATATTCATTCCGCAAGTCACGATTAATTACAAGAGGAAACCAATCTGCTCTAATAAAAATTAGTGAAGCTAAAGCACGTGCCACTCTACCATTACCATCTTGAAAAGGGTGAATTTGAGCAAATCGATGGTGTAACCAAGCAGCTTCTATCTCCGGCGAAACACGTAAGTGTGTATGCTCTAAATGCATTCTTACTAGACTTTCCATTTCAGATTGCACTTGCATCGGGTGACAATATTCGTGGATTCCATCTCTTCGAGTTGGATTGTTAGGATTTTGCTTCCACTGTCCATGTAACAAAGGAACTTGTACTTTATGCCCAAAAGCATCGACAGCATCAACCGTTTCTTGATGCCTTGTTAAAATTTGGTGTAGTTCTCTAATGTAAAACAATGTCAGTTCCTGCGAATGAGCTACAAAACTAAATAATCCTTCTAGGGCTTCTTGTTGATCAATTAAAACAGGAACTATTCTTTCTGCTGGTTTATCAGTTGCTCCATGAGGTATTAAAGCTGTTTCAATTCCTTTTTCAATGAGTAGTTGTGTCGTACCTCTATCGATAGAATAAAGATTTTCAATTATGCCTGTTTCAATAGCCCACTCTCGACTAAGTTGCTCATTAAATTTCTTGACTGCATCTGATTCTTGAAGTTTCTTTGCCTGACTTTTCCAAATTACAGCAAGACTCTCAAGTTCTGTGGAAGCTAGTGTAATCCAATTTTCTGGCAAATTTTCTATTTGCTTCCATAAGTAAACTTTTTGTACCATATTGCCTCAGTTCTCAATTATTACCTATGCTGGCAATCCTAGTCCTTTAATTAAAATTCTCTCTTGTAGGCGTGAAAAAAGCTTGATCAATGGTGATAAGTTTTCTGTATCTGCTGCCTCTGACGCTGTAATATACTCGTTACGGTCATGTCGTTTAATCACAACAGGGAATAAACCTTCTCGTAAAAATATCAATGATGCTAAAGTACGAGCCACTCTACCATTTCCATCTTGGAATGGATGAATTTGAGTAAAACGATTATGTAACCAAGCAGCTTCAATTTCTGGTGGTACGCCCATCGTCAGATGTGGCGTCAGCCAAGGCGGTTCATATAATGTTCACAACCCATACATATGGAATTGATATATAGCGATAGCCGACAATTGGCCACTCAATTTGGGCTGACGCCTAAACACTAACGTTCATCGCTCCACGTTGCTGAAGTTCGCTCGCTACAGACGACGTTGAATTTGATAGCACAAATTTGGGAGTCGTTAAATACGACTCCCGATAAAATCCAAAACTTTTCAGCTATACTGCTTGCTCACCGACATCTAAATTAAATAACATTTGTAAGGTTTGCATACAGTGGCGTCTTGCCTCAACATCTTGCTCGGCTCTTAACTGCACCATCGGGTCGTGTAAAATTTTGTTAACAATTCCCCTTGTTAGGGCTTCGATCACTTCTTGATGTTTGTCACCAAATTCAGAACCCAATCTTGACAAAGCTTTTTCTAATTCTTGTTCGCGGATGGTTTCGATTTTATTTCGCAAGCAGCTGATGGTTGAGACAGTTTCGAGCGATCGCCACCAAACATCAAACGAAGCCACTTCTTCTTCTAACAATCCTAGAGCTTCCTGCGCCATTTTACGGCGACTTTCTTGGTTTTGTGCGACTACGGCTTTTAAATCATCGACATTGAATGCCTGTACATTTGTCAGTTCATTGACATTCGCATGGACATTGCGTGGTACGGAAATATCAAATAACATTAAACGTCGGCTTGGGTCCAAAACCATTTCTAATTTAGTACGGTCAAGTATTGTCTCTGTTGCTGAGGTACTTGTGAACACCAGATCTCTTTCGGCAATTACTGACATCATTTCCGAAAGAGGATAAATTTCGATTGTTTGTTCAGAGAACTGTTTTGCTAATTCCTTCGCCCGTTCTAAAGAACGATTTAAAATACAAATTTGCACAGCACCTTTAGACACAAGGTGCTGCACGAGTAACTTTGACATTTTGCCTGCACCGACTATGGCGACTCGACAAGCAGCTAAATTTTGTACCTTTATCTGTGCCAACTCCACAGCTGCCGAACTAATGGAGACTGCGCCAGTGCCAATACTCGTTTCAGTACGAACTCGCTTACCTGCTGTAATTGTTTGTTTAAATAATCGATTTAAAATCGTTTTAATACCATTATATTGCTGTCCCAGTTTGTGTGTATTCTTTACTTGAGACAGAATTTGACCTTCCCCGAGTACTAGGCTATCCAAACCAGCTGCAACTCGCATTGAGTGCATCACTGCGTCTTCATGAAGCAACATGAATAAGTGTTGCCGTAGAGACCGCACGGGCAATTTACTGTATTCTGCCAGAAACTGGGTAACTTCTCGAATACCCTGTTCAACTTCATTGCTAACGATGTAAATTTCCAACCTGTTACAGGTACTCAGTACTGCGACTTCTTCAATATGAGGATAGCTGATCAATTGCGCGATCGCGCTTTCCATTTGTGGTTCTGGAATACTCAGCTTTTCTCTGACTTCTACTGGGGCTGTTTTATGGCTTAACCCCACTACTGCTATATTCATTTGCTAAATGGTAATTAGGAGTTGGTAAAAAGTGAGCAGGCGCGTAGGGGCGGGTTTAATAGAAACAACATCGAAGCAAACACAACATGTCTAGAACCCGCCCCTACAGTCGGTGAGGAATAAACAGTTAAGAGTGAGGAGATAGGAATAAAGTGAAAAGTTAAGATTTCATATTGGGGAAAACCCCTGACTTCTCACTCCTCATTCTCTATCTCTATCTTCACTTCTCACCCCTCACTCCTCACTCCTCACTCTTTATTGTCTATCTCAATTGCAAACTCTTAGGTTTGTCAAACATATGAACTGTATCGACAAATCGAGCAGTTTGCGATTGGCTGGAAATAACCAGACTTTGAGTTCTTGCGCCGCCATGGAAGAAACGGACACCGTCCATCAGAGTTCCAGGAGTAATACCACAAGCTGCAAAAAGGACTGTATTGCCAGAGGCTAGTTCCTCAGCGTTATAAACCTTATCTGGGTTTGTAATGCCCATTTCTTGCAGGCGTGCAAGATTGCCTTCTCTGCTTTCCCCAATTAAACCTGTTTTCACAGCTGCTGGATCGTAGATCAGTTGTCCTTGGAAGTGTCCGCCCAAGCAACGTAAAGCAGCAGCGGAAATAACACCTTCAGGTGCGGCACCAATACCCATTAAGCAGTGGATGTTGCTACCAGCAAAGGCGCAGCAGACAGCCGCTGACACATCACCATCGCTAATGAGTCGCACTCTTGCGCCGGCAGAACGAATTTCCTGAATGAGTTCTTTGTGGCGATCGCGATCCATGACAACTACTACCAATTCCTCAATAGCACGATCCAAGCAATCGGATAAGATCTTGAGGTTTTCAGTAGCACTCTTGTTAATATCTACATGACCACGTGCTTGTTGCGGCGCAGCCAACTTCTTCATATAAAAGTCAGGAGCTGCAAATAGACCGCCTTTTTCGGAAATTGCCAACACTGCCATTGAACCAGGTTGCCCATATGCTACAAGGTTCGTACCTTCGCAGGGATCAACAGCAATGTCAATTTCTATGAGTTCATCTGGGTTACAGAAATCTTTAGCGTCTGTACGGGTACAGATGCCGACTTCTTCACCAATGTAGAGCATTGGGGCTTCGTCTCGTTCCCCTTCGCCAATGACGATGCGACCTCGCATGTAAATTTTGTTCATCCGCTCCCGCATGGCTTCAACAGCCACTTGATCTGCAGTATTTTTTTCGCCCTTACCCATCCACCGAGAGGATGCGATCGCTGCAAGCTCAACTACTTCAATAATTTCTAACCCAAGTGTATTTTCCACAGAGTCTGCCCTCTCAATTGCTTGACGTTGCGTGGTTTTATGTAGCTCATTCAGTCTTTAAGTCTACCAAAGGGCGGATACTTGTGGGAAACAGTATCTGCTCGCACTTGTGTTAATTTTTATCTATTGGAAGCGGATATGAGTCATACTCTTAGGATAGAGATAGTTCATAAAAATCCACAATGTTAAAATATGATGAACTTTCTCAATTCTCTTTTAAATCGCCATCCTGAAAACATCCTAGCAAAAGTCGAAATCTACACTTGGCAAACTTGCCCTTACTGTATCCGTGCCAAGATGCTGCTGTGGTGGAAGGGCGTGGAATATACAGAATACAAAATTGATGGTGACGAAACTGCCAGAGCTAAAATGGCAGAACGTACTAACGGACGTCGTTCAGTACCACAGATTTTTATCAACAACTATCATACAGGCGGCTGTGATGAGCTTTATCAGTTAGATAAGCAAGGTGAACTCGACCCGCTTTTATCTCAAACTCTTGGGTAGTGAAGGAGTAAGAAGCTCTTGGTAGGGAGTAGAGAAGACTAGAAGGAATAAAAAGAAAATTTTCTCTCCATCTCCCTATTCCTTTAATCCTAATTATGTTGATTAATTACTCAGAATATCTTATACATAAACAATGGATGCATCGCGCTCTGTTATTGGCAGAAGCCGCAGGTCAGGCGGGAGAGGTTCCCGTGGGTGCTGTTATTATTAATTCATCGGGGAATTTGATTGCGGAGGGTGAAAATAGAAAAGAACGTGATCAAGATCCGACTGCTCATGCAGAAATTATTGCTATAAGGGAAGCCGCTAAAAATTTAGAAACTTGGCGTCTGAATCAATGCACTCTTTACGTTACTCTCGAACCTTGTCCAATGTGTGCGGGTGCTATTGTACAAGCGCGTGTAAAACTCATCGTTTATGGAGTGGACGATCCAAAAACTGGCGCAATTCGTACTGTTACTAACATACCTGATAGTGCAGCTTCCAATCATCGCTTATCTGTACTTGGAGGCATATTAGAGTCAAGTTGTCGTCAAAAGTTACAAGATTGGTTTACTCATCGAAGAAAGAATAATAGCTAGCATGACAGAGGGAAAACTGTCCAACAGGTAGAACAAAAGTTAAGGAAGAGAATTTACGGTGTAGGTACAGGATTTGTTTACACATTAACCCATAGTCAGCATCCACTCATGATTGAGCTAATCTATTCCCAGAACACTTCTAGTGAATTCCCAACTCATACATCAGCAAATACGAAGGTAGCTGTTACTACTTCACGGGTGTGTCCTTTGTTAAGTCCTGTAGCCTATTTCATAGGGCATCATTTTGTTCTGCCATCTTTCTTTGGGCAGATTATAGTGACAGGACAAGAAAATCTTCCCAAAACTAGTCCTGTAATCCTCGCTCCTACTCATCGATCCCGTTGGGATGCATTAATGGTACCATATGCAGCCGGTCGCTGCGTGACAGGGCGAGATCTCCGATTCATGGTGACTATCGATGAGTGCCAAGGTTTGCAAGGCTGGTTCATCCGCCGCTTGGGAGGATTTTCTGTAGATCCTCAACGTCCATCAATCACTTGCCTCCGTCATTCAGTTGAATTACTTCAAAAAGGAGAAATGTTAGTGATTTTTCCGGAAGGCGGTATCCGTAAGGGTAAAGTCCATCCATTGAAACCGGGTATTGCTCGTCTGGCTTTAAGTGCTGAATCTACTCATCCTGGATTGGGCGTTAAAATTGTCCCTATCAGCATTAACTACAGCCAATCTGATCCTGACTGGGGTACGGATGTTAATATTCACATCGGCTCTGCTATCGAAGTCGCTTCTTACGCTAACAATAACTTGAAGCAAGATGCTAAAAGCCTGACAACAGATCTAGCAACGGTGCTCAAACAATTAAGTAATCAACACTCAGAATTTACTTCTCGCGCATTCGCAGGAATTCCTAATTCTTAACATTTAACTATGAATGAAGAAGAGCATGGCTTTTTAACAGCAGTTGCTGATTATTGTCATAGGTTTGTTTATGGCAACTTAAATATCTTTGACTACGTGAGGTGATAGTAGGATTTACTACAGAGACTTGGAGAAGAGCAGACAGTATGGGAACCTTGTGGAAATGATTCTAAGTCTAATCAGAGAGAAACTTATTATGTAGCTTTGCTTTGTTAAAGAGCAAAACAGAGTTAAGATACCCGAAGTTTCCATCTTTATTTTGTTGAGTTGTTGCACAATCTTACAAAAATGAACTTTGCTACAACTGTTCCTTGGTTTCGCATCACTTCCCTATCAGCGATCGCAGCCCTTAGCCTGCTATCACCTGTCAACGCTCAGCCGTTCCCAAATTCCTCCAATCAAGTACAACCGATCAACCCCGACAATCCTAATAACTTGCGTCCGTCAGCGCAAAGTAGCAGTTTATTGAGTATTGATGGCGGAAAGCGGTTAATGGCAGAAGCTAGTAGTGCAGTTTCTGCTCAAAACTATCCCGAAGCTGCCAAAAAACTCCAAGAAGCCCGTCAGGTTTTTAATCAGCTTTCTAATTTCTATCAGGAACTCAACTCCAGCTTTTCTGGTATTGACAATAGAGTTGCTGATGATCAACGCAGAAAGGCGCTCGAGACTGCCCAAATGCGAGATGAAGCTACATACCAGCTAGCACTCGTACATCGAGCGCAAAATAAACCAGAATTAGCTGTGCCCCTGCTAGTTCAGATTATTAAAAGTCAAAATCCGACGCGGGATTTGGGGAAAAAGGCTTATCAGCAGTTGTTGGAGTTGGGTTTTGTAGATGCGCCCAATTCTAAAGTCGGTGATAGCACTCCCTCCCCCTATGGAACCCCCTCTACTACCAGGAGTGGAAATACGTCTTCTCCTCGGAAGAAAAAGTAGTCAATTATCTTGATTCGTTTAGTCCTCTTCATTGATTTTCATACTCCACTGCTAAAATTGGGATGAGCAGTGGTTAAAATCGATCTTATGTTTAGCGAACAAGCCTTGCTAAAAGATTAAATTGGTTAGAGTTACTGCTGGACTGTTAACAGAGTAATTTGTACATAGGTTTGAAGCTGTAAGTTAAACTCTCTCCACATCTACCCATAGAAACTCATTTTTGGGTAAAGTCTGGGTGATCTTCCCAAAAGCAAGCTTTACGTTAGAATTGTGTCATGCTTGAAAGCGTAAATTCCTTGTAACGCCTAGTTAAGTCTGTATCCTAGAAGACACGTGTTACCAACTAGTTTTACAAATTAAATAAACTTTTTGTCTCCTACTGGAAATTGTTTCAGGATTTCCAACTGAGAATCGGTAGTCAAGGAAGCTGTGTCACGAGGCTTTGGTAGTCAAGCTTAAACGCGCTTATCACCCGTGCTAACTTGCACTGTAGAGTTAGGTTTGAAGAGATTTATCCATTTGTTGGTAGTTTTTTCCATACTTTCAGAAGCGGTGTAGAATAACTCCGTGACTTGAAATTCCTATTTAGGATTGAAATAAGATATATAGAGAAGAAGTTTTTTAGGAATTGCGATGATAAGTCCGCAACATGTTGAATTAATGATCAAGGCGGAACTGCCCGATGCCCAAGTTGAGGTGCAAGACTTGACTGGTGGTGGTGACCACTATCAGGTTAGAGTTGTTTCATCGCAGTTTGCGGGTAAGGGACTAGTGCAACAGCATCAGTTAATCTATCGGGCTTTGCAACAAGCTATGTCCAGTGAAGCAATTCATGCTTTGGCGCTCAAAACATATACTCCCGAAGCTTGGCAAGCAACAGCAGCTTTGTCAAGTTAGGAGTCATTGGTAGGAGTAGTTTTGATAGACATACCATCTGATCCTCCTGTTGAAGCAGATTGTTAAACCTCCCTCTCTAAAAGGTTTAGAGTTGAAGATAAATGATTGAAAATTCATCAACTCCCTTTGTTATTGAACTGGGCTAAGTCCTTCACACCGCAGAATATTAGGAAAAAACCAGCAAAAAGAGAGCTGGTTATCCTTTTCCAAAATACACTGCACGCCTCCTCCTCATTCACTGAAAGCAGATTAGGAAACTGAAAAATCATGACTCCAGAAGCTAAAGAGCGAATTGACAACTTGTTAAAGCAAAACAAAATCTTGGTTTTTATGAAAGGAACCAAGTTGATGCCCATGTGTGGTTTTTCTAACAATGTCGTACAAATTATGAATACGTTGGGAGTACCCTTCCACACAGTTGATATTTTAGAAGATCCCGAACTCCGTCAAGGAATTAAAGAATATTCCAACTGGCCAACAATTCCCCAAGTGTATGTTAATGGTGAGTTTTTAGGCGGTTCAGACATTATGATTGAACTTTACCAAAAAGGTGAGTTACAACAAATGGTAGAGGTTGCTTTAGCTTCATAGTGTACAGAGCCAATTAAAATTAACGAGTTTCTAATCCAACTCCGAAACTCCATCTTTGAAGATATTTGAGTTCATCCCACCCCACGCATGGAGTGGGATGAGCGCGTTATAGAGGAAAATCCCCACAGTCATGCAACTAAGGGGATGTTATTGTAAAGAAATATATCTAAAAACGACTTTCACTGCACGGCAAATCATATGATATAATTATCAGCGGTGATTTGCTGTTGTTAATAACGGCCGGAACTCGGGAACTCCTGGAAATCCGGTTGTGGTTGAGTCATTTCAAAATTTGATCCATCGTACAAGTAGCGGGTTGCCTCCTCCTCTAAGCGATGAATCAGATATGGCTCAATAACATTGCCATGTCGTAAGGCGGCTAGATATCCGTCCAAATACATCCGCATATCATCAGTGCGATAACCGCGATTCCATAACTCGACGAGGGCGTCGGTGAGCCGTTGGTAATAGCGAATGGTTTGTGTGTCTTGGAGCATAACTGCTGTAGAAATCTGTTTAGAATGAGAATTGTAAATTATTCAACCTGAAAAGTGAAGTCTTGCTTTCAGCTTGTCATCAAATCAAAACTAATTTCTCTCCTTTTAGGAACACCTTTCTTGCATCTACAGACTAGCTCGATCTTATTCCAGAAATCAGGGAATGTGATCGCTTAGTAAGCTATTGTTATTATTATCCTTACTAAAAGGCTAATGGCAATGAGGGGTGAAAGCACCAATTTATACAAAGTTGAAAAGATTTTCATGCCAGAAGTGGCTCTGGTTGTCAATCTTTTTCCGTAAATTGCTCTCCTCATAAAGCAAAATATTTAACTTAAACGGATTTTAACTAAATTATAACGAAATTTTAAGATCGCGTGTTCTCTCAGCTTTAAATGATAAGGCTGTAAAAGCCTTCAGTTATCAGCCTGTGTTGAGAAATTTCTTCACAAGCTCGAACGAGTAGCGGCACTTTCGGCGCTCACAGTTATGGTACTAAAATATATTGCCGATATAGACTTGGGTAAAATATAGAGAAGAAGGTAATTGGGGTAACAACGGTTACAAAACCTTAGGCATAGGCTTTGTTACCTTGAAAGTCATGCACGCTAAGGGGTCTTGTCACCGTGGGTTCGGTTTGTATTGAAATCATTGAGGGAAATCCCCATCTGAGGTCGTTGCTGGGCTGGCACTTGCAACAAATGGACTATCGCGTGCATCAAGCCGCAAGTATTTACCAGGCAAGAGAAGTGTTTTTAAATCAGCAGCCAACATTAGTCATTCTTGATGCTGACTTAGCTGATAGTGATGGCATTGAATTTTGCAATTGGTTGCATTGTCAACAGCAGCCTTTGATCTTAATGCTATCTGCCCGTAGTAATGAAGCCGATATCGTTATAGGTTTGAAAGCGGGGGCAGATGACTACCTTACCAAACCTTTTGGCATGCAAGAATTTCTTGCAAGGGTGGAAGTATTAATTCGTCGCAAGCGCACACCGATTGCACCTGCGTATCTGGATTATGGAACACTGCAAATCGATTTAGTACAGCGTCGCGTTCGCTTCCAAGGAGAGTTCATTGATTTAACACCTCAAGAATTCAGTTTACTCTATGTTTTGGCACAAGCTGGGGGAGTGCCTCTGTCTAGGACGGAATTACTCCGTCGCGCTTGGCCAGATGCTATTGATAACCCACGTACCATTGATACCCACGTTTTATCGCTGCGAAAAAAAGTTGAACTTGACCCCCGCCAACCTAGCTTGATCCAAACCATCCGCAATGTAGGATACAGATTTAACATGGAAATTTTGAATGCTAATATTCCTCGATCACAAACAAAACTATCTCAAGAGAAATTCAACAATCAACGTTCAACTCTAAGTAGCCCCAGGTAATGTGGGGAGAAAGTAGGGGCGGGTTTCATACAGACAACAGGTTACATCGAAATCCGCATGTCAAGGATGTCCCGTGTAGGAGTAGGGGAGAATATTTAAAACTCCTGTCTCCTAAAATTCATTATCCTCTTGTGCTTGCATTAAGTTTTCTTGTAAGCTAATCCAGTTTATAAAAGACGCTCTTTGATCTAGCAATAACTGACCCTGCTTTAGCTGCAATAAACGCGTACAAAATTTCTGGGCTAACTCAAGCTGCTGATTTACCATCAAGATTGTCATGTCTTGATTTTGAGTCAGTTGGGTTAAAATCTGTAAAATATGGGAAGTTGTACTAGGATCTAAAGCTGAAGTAGGTTCATCCAATAATAAAATTTTCGGTTGGATAACTATGGCGCGTGCGATCGCCACCAACTGTCTTTGTCCGGTAGAAAGTTGAACTTCGGTTCGTCCCAACCAATCATTTGGAATCTGTAACTGTTCTATCCAGTGAGTTACGCGCTGCTGGATGGTCTGTTGAGGTAATCCGCGCAAAACTAAGGGATAGGCTAAAGCTTCTTGCACTGTCATGCCCAATAGCTTAGACTCTTGCGGTACTAATGTCACAGAAGCTCGCACTTGCAAAACGGGAATTTGGCTATACTCCAGATTTTCTAGATAAATCTTCCCAGTGCTGGGTTCACTTAAACGATTGAGAAGACGTAATAAGTGAGTTTTTCCAGCACCAGAAGGTCCGACAATTACAATGCGATCGCCTCGATTTACCTCAAAGGAAATATCTTGTAATATAGGGTAACCTTGTAAGTTTTCCTTTGCCTGAGTTTTCAGCTTGGTAAATAAATTAACTTGCTCTAGCCGTAATTGGGCTTGGGGAGTGAAATTATCCAATTTTCTGTGAGGTTTTAGATTATACTACCTTGCGCCACTGCGGTGGTGATCGTCCAACCATCTACCAATAGCAGCAACATTGTGAATGCTAGTAAAATTAAATACATCCAAGGCTGTGCTAATGGGTACACATCTGTAGTATCAATCCCCGTTTTTTCCTGCACTAATCTGACTAATTGAGTAAATCCTACTATACGCATGGGTAGCAAATAAGCTTTCCCATCTTTACTTAAGAAATAATAAACTAGTCCTCCTTGACCGGTGGTGCGGGGTTTTAATTCTTTGACTTCCGACCACGGTAACAACCAACCTTTACGGAAAAAACGCGGAACCCAAGCAGGATAAGTGACTTGAATTCCTTGGTCATCGACAATGACTCGTTCGCTTAATGCTGCATACAGAGCAACAAAACCAATGCTAATACCTACCCATAACAACGCTGGTGGTACTGGTGCAGCTGTAACTTGGGACAGAAAGGGTAGTGGGGAAGTCAGTGCCACGTACAAACTCAAAAGTGTGATCCGAATCAAAGGAGATAGACGAAAAATAGAGGGTGATGACATTTTGGATTTGGGATTGACCAGAAATGACAATTCTTTTTTAACTACATGGTAGCTGTAAACTACCTCCCACAAACACAGCAACTGTGTTTTTATCTTCTCTATGTTAATAGAGGAGTAGAAACACATTCGTTAAACTGTCCCAATAGTTCAATTATCTGTTCCAAATCCTTCTCAAAACGGCTCACTCTATCTTCCAAACGTGGCAATGAGTAAAAAGAGGTAGAGTCAAGAGCTTACAATTAAAAAAACTTATTTTTCGTATATACAGCCAGCCCCCATACACAAGTTGGTTCAGAAATATTCGTCACCATTGCAGCATAAGTGGTGTTTCAGCTTAACTGCACACTAGATAATAACAAATAAAAAAGGGCTGCCTAATAGAGCAACCCCAAAATTGAGCAAAATTGTTTTTTTTAATGAACGTCCGCTAAAACACTAAATACTAAAGGTTTTATTGTATCTACGTTTTTTGTATGAATCAGGGGCACAATTGGTTTTTTATGAAAAGGATCTATTGCAGCTTCTGAGTTCATTTCAAACTCAAAACTGCTTGGTTCGCTAATTGCAAGGCGATCGCACGGAATTTTATCCGATAAAATTGCACTTGCCATCATACCCGTGTGAATCTCGAGATGAGCTTCTTTTGGGGCTTCAAAAACCAGTCTTTGTCCGGGAAAAACAACCCGTTCAAAGTACCAGTTGGGAATATCTGAGATGCGAGCTACCTGTATTTTGCTCGTGGCATTTACGTAGCAGCAGAGAATCTTACCTGATTCCTCAGGTGGTAGAGAATCTAATATTTGAGCCATAACTGCTGAGGAGCTTTTCGCCACAATTTTAACCTACATTATTAAGTTAACACTGGATGATCCCCACATGCTGTAACTCCGACTACCATCTGAACTTTTCTACGTTATTTCTATCTTAAGAATTTTTTCTGAGATATGAAAATTTTGTAAAAAATTATGCTTTTTCTGCAATTGTATATTATTGAGTATGAACAAATATTCAACTGCTGTCTTGCACAACTTACTGATGACAATTTAAAAATCTATCTTTCGAGACTTCCCAACAATTATCAATAGAGGTACACAATCGATTAATATTCAGCCGTCACCTATGTGCTTTGGTTTATAAGCGTAGCCGAGTGCTGACAATAATTACATAAATAAAGTCGATGTTATTGTAAAGTTATAGGTCAACTAGTTTCCATAATGTCTTGGTATAGATTTTAGGCATTTTTGATGTGCAAAGTACATTGAACTATTCTTATACATATATATAGATATAAATAGCTCAATTTTGTATCAAAAATCGGCTTAAACGTCAAGTACGATTGTAATAAAGGTATATAAATCAAAACAAATGTCCTTTAAAGCCAGATTTTACTCTCGCTTCCCTTTAAAAAACAGTAAGACGTAAGTTAAAGTACCCCTGATGGAAAATCGAATTCTCTATGTCCGCCTTCCGTGTAACCCCATCTTTCCTATTGGGGTTGTCTACCTTAGCGATCACGTTCACAAGCTGTTTTCCTCTATCGAACAGCGTATTTTCGATCTGGGGACAGTACCACCTTTAGATTATGTATCAGCCTTGGATCGCTGTATTGATGAATTTAAACCAACATTACTTGTCTTTTCTTGGCGAGATATCCAAATTTATGCTCCCGTAGGCGGGCGTAATGGCAATCCCCTTCAAAACTCCTTTGAAATTTTTTACGCTAAAAATCCCTTTGTAAAATTACGCGGCGCATTTGGTGGCTTGCGGATGCTCCTGAGCTACTATACAGAACTGTGGCGTAACATGAGATTAATCAAACGCGGGCTAAAACGCGCCGAAAAGTATCATCAAGATGTCCGTTTGGTTGTCGGCGGTGGTGCAGTCAGCGTGTTTTACGAACAGTTGGGGAAAAGCTTACCCAAAGGGACAATTATTTCAGTCGGTGAAGGCGAAACTTTGCTGGAAAAACTCTTGAGTGGGAGAGACTTGGGAGATGAAAGGTGTTATGTCGTAGGTCAAGCACCACGCGATCGCCTGATTCACGAACAACCCACCCCATTACAAAAAATTGCTTGTAACTACGACTATATAGAAACCATCTGGCCGGAGTTTAATTATTACTTACAAGACGGAGACTTTTACATTGGCGTGCAAACCAAACGCGGTTGTCCCCACAACTGCTGTTATTGCGTTTATACTGTTGTCGAAGGCAAACAAGTACGCATTAACCCGGCTGATGAAGTCGTTGCCGAAATGCGCCAACTATATGATCGCGGTATTCGCAACTTTTGGTTTACTGACGCCCAATTTATCCCCGCCCGAAAATTTATTGACGATGCTGTCGAACTATTGCAGAAAATCGTCGATTCAGGCATGACAGATACTCACTGGGCAGCATACATCCGTGCCGACAATCTCACACCCGAGTTGTGCGAGTTGATGGTGAAAACAGGGATGAACTACTTTGAAATCGGTATAACTAGTGGTTCTCAAGAACTTGTGCGGAAAATGCGGATGGGTTACAATCTGCGAACCGTTTTGCAAAACTGCCGAGACTTGAAAACTGCTGGTTTCAACGCTCTAGTTTCCGTCAACTACTCGTTTAACGTGATTGACGAACGCCCAGAAACTATTCGTCAAACCATTGCCTACCATCGAGAACTAGAAAGAATTTTTGGCGCGGATAAAGTTGAACCTGCCATTTTCTTCATTGGACTACAACCTCATACCCATTTGGAAGAGTATGCCTTCAAAGAAGGCATTGTCAAACCAGGGTACAATCCAATGAGTCATATGCCGTGGAATGCTAGAAAACTGCTGTGGAATCCCGAACCCCTCGGTTCCTTCTTTGGCGAAGTTTGCTTGCAAGCTTGGCGACGAAACCCTAACGACTTTGGACGCGAAGTCATGAAAATATTAGAAGAAAGACTCGGTTGTGCTGACTTAGAAGAAGCACTGTCTTCCCCCATTGAGAAGAAAGAAAAACACTTAGCTAGCGTCTCGTAAAAGAGAGGGAGAGAGGGAGAAAAATAACTCCTGACTCCTGTACGGGCGGGTTTGTCAAGATCTTCAAACAAGCGAAGACGTGAAAGTTGATTAAACCCGCCCCTACTGATTCCTACTTCCTGACTACTTACGCCCGAACCCATGTTAAAAGGCTCGATACTCCAACAACTGGAAATAGCTCGTCGCGATAGTAATAAACCAATTCAATTTGGTGTTTACTATAAAAATACCTTGGTATCCTTATGCCATGCTTTAGAAGACCATATCTTGACTGACGATAGTAAACCGATAGTGATTACAGCCTTTCAACAGGGCAAATGGTATTTGCAAGAAGCTGAACGGTATGCAGACATTGCGAAAAGATCGCATCAAGTTGTGATTATGGCTACTCCCGACACTGGCTTTGCTGAACACCCCACAAGCGAGCTACCGAATGTGAACTTAGTGGCATTAGATCTAGCAGATCCAGTAGCGCAGGAGTGGAACTTAATTATTCTGTCGCCGACATTCACAGCAATGGTTATTTGTCAAGAGTTATCACCAGAGGATTATAACTCGTCTGGACAACCCGCATCAGATCAGGAGCGGAAATTTTATGGGCTGTGGACATTTGAGCCAGAGTTGGTGCAAGAAACAGCAGAATTAGCGATCGCGCACATCAAAGGCTATCAACCAGAATTGGCAGAAAAACTCATTGCCGACAAACAAGCAATTCAATTGACTCTGACTACGCCATTCGACTTAGGTAGAATTGTCTCCCGTGTTGTTGATTATCTCCAAACTGGGCAGACAAATCTATCCGTACCCACACAGACTCGCTATCAAGTGCTGGATCGTAACTTAGTCTCTAACGAAATCCAGGCATTTTTAAGAATGGCGCAAATCATGGATGCAGCCGATCTTCAAAACCCAATGGCAGCAGGGGAAGTCGTAGCAATCTCGGAAATGATGGGGCAGCTTTTAGATCTGTCAGCATGGCAAATCAAGCGCCTGCGGCTTGCTGGTTTGCTGCATCGAATCGATTCATTACAAAGAGTAGAAAGTGTTCTGACTCGTGGAACTTCCACCCGTTACCAAGAAGATACACCTAACACTCCATTAAGTTGTCCCTTAATTTCCGGAATGCAAGTGCTGCGCAAAATGTCACAGATGCGAGCAGTCGCGCTGATCATTACTCACCAAACTGAGTGGTGGGATGGCACAGGGGAACCTGCCGGGTTAGTTGGGGACGAAATTCCTTTAGAATCAAGAATTTTGGCTTTAATCGCAGACTTTCAGCAGCGAGTCAACCAGAAAAAAATGTCTCAGTTAACTCGTGAAGAGATTTTTGTTCAAGCATTTTCTGAGTGCAGACAGCAACAATCACACCGCTTCGATCCTAAACTGGTAGAGACCCTTGCTCTGTTAGTCTTAGGTTTGCAACAGGGACTCTACCTACCCTTGATGACGCTTAAAGTTAACGATAGCATGTGGCTGTTTGATAGCGAAAATATTACTGGTATATAAATTTACTAATCGCTAATCGCTATATGATCAATATTGAAGCTGTTAGATCGGGTGAAATTAGACAACTTCCTGGAGTAGATTTAGAAGACGAGGATCTCTCAAACGTTGATTTGAGCAGCGTTAACTTTGCTGGTGCTAACCTTGTCGGGACAAATTTTACTGGTTCCAAATTAAATGGTGGGCATTTAGAAGGCGCGAATTTGATGGGAGCAAATCTTGTCCGCACTGACTTAAGGGCGAACTTGATGGGAGCAAACTTGATGCAAGCAGATTTGACAGGTTCTGACTTACGAGGTAGCAATTTGCGTGGTGCTAACTTAATGGCAGCCAGACTTAGTGAAGTCTCTTTTGCTGGAGCTTTCTTAAGTGGTGCTAATTTAACGAATGTCAACTTGCAAGGTGTTGATTTACGCGGATCTGATTTACGCGGTGCCAACCTGACTGGCGCAAATCTTAAAGGTGCAGACTTAAGTCGTGTAGATTTGCAAGGGGCGTTATTGAGTGAGGCAAATTTAGAGGAAGCCGACTTACGGGGGGCGAATCTTGCAGGTGCAAATTTGAGGGGTGCAAATTTGTTATGTGCTGAATTAGAAGGTGCGAATTTAAGTGGAGTTAATTTAGATAAAGCTTGTGTGGTGGGAACAGTTGTGAGTGATCTGGTTT
>JAQYWO010000424.1 GCA_029379215.1 Rhizonema sp. PD37 | reverse complement strand
GCCTAGCTCGCCTTCTCCCCCTACTCCCCTACAAATAATTATCATTCCCACAAAGAGGGATTTCTGCACATCAAAATATTGAGTGTCTCCGCTCGATTTTAATGTTATAAAAAAGGGTTGTTTCCCAAATAACAATAGTTTTGAAAGAGGGAGTTCCAACCTTGATGAAAAAAAATATATATGCAAATCTAGATTTAACCAAATCATTGTCAGATTTTCAAGAAAACGTTAAGAAACTTCTAGAATTAACTGATGTTAAGGAATGGGATGGGCGAATTATTAAATCTCGTGAACAACAAATTAGGGAAGCGGCGCTTATTTTAGCAGGTCAATGTATTGCTATCTTGCTATATAATCTTTCACAATCTCAAGAAGCTCTTGATACAGCTATGACTCAAACGCAAGGATGGTGGCAGCTAGAAACGCAAAGGCATGGTTATAGAAAACGACAAATCTTAACAGTCGGAAATGTTTTAGTGACTCTGATTTTACCATACGTCGTATCTCGCACTCAAAAAAGAAAGGAGCAAAAGAAATCTTCACTTCAAGGGTTTTGTCCTTTTTTAAAATGGTTGGGAATGGAATCCGGCTTAACTCCATTAGTGTGGTCAACGATTGCTCAGTATGGTGCAAAGCTCGCCGGGTGGAGTACTCCATCCGGCAGACTTTGCGCCATTGCAAGTTCCTTTGAAGCTGCCTGTACAATTTTAATAGATTGGGGAATTAATATTAGCGTCAAACGGATAGAACGCTTAACATATAAGTTTGGTAAAATTGGGATTAATTTGCGCCTCTCAAAAATATTGAATTATCAATTGGGTAATTTACCTACTGGTGATATTCTAAAAGACCAGCGAGTTGTCATTGCAGTAGACGGTGGTAGAACTAAAATTCGGATTAACAAAGAAAATGATAAAAATCCTAAAACCAACCGATACGGCTTTGCCGGAGAATGGGTTGAGCCAAAGTTACTCACAATTTATATCGTGAATGAAGAGGGTAAAAAAGTAAAAACCGATGAGATTCCTATTACTAATGATGGGACTTATCAAGGATATCAAGAGTTTTTAAAGATTTTAGAGATGCATTTGGTTAGCTTAGGAATTAGTCAGGCTAAGCAAGTTTTATTAATTGCCGACGGTGAGACCAGTCCTGAAGGAGGGTTTCCCTCCGTAGGGAACTGGCGAACCCGAAGGGCGCAGAGTGGATTTGGAAACATATTCCGCTACTTCTGTCTCGTGTAGGGTGTCCAAAAGAAACCTATCAACTTTTGGATTTTTATCATGTTACAGAGCATTTACAAACTTTCGCCGATGCCGCTTTTAGTGAAGAGTCTGAGAGAAAAGCTTGGTTTAAAAAAGCCCGAAATATCTTAAGAAGGAATTTCGCCTTTAACTTAATCGTTGAAATGAATCAATTAATTTTTACCGCTACACCGGAGCGGGCTAAAATAAGGATATCTTCTGAGGAAAAATTCTCGTGTCTATTCTCGAATTTATTGGTTTTAAATATACTCAAATACCTCAGTATAGGGGATCAGCGATCGCCCATTTTTGGACTCATCTCACAAAATCGCATTGCTCCCAATGTTTCTTAAGTGTCGAGTGGACAGGCGCGGGCATCGCCACAGCTTAGCGCCCCGCACCCACCCACGTGCTTTTAAATAGTTCAGGACCCAGAGATTTCTATCTAACGCAATTTGGGTGTTTCAGCCATATTAAGCACTACCGCGATCGCAAATACGCCAGTAACTCAGGGTTATGCGAAGCGCCTGAAACGACCGAATACCGTTACGCATATTATGGTTAATTAGTACAGTGCGTAAGTCCTAAATAAAAATATTGACAGTGAAAAGATAGAACTCGCGATTGAGATACTAAATTCAGCACTAACATTAAGGGCAAATGTTGGAGGAGCAATTAAACGGAAAGTTGAAGAGGCATTAAAATTAATGAATCCGTAGCAGGCAGGACCATCCCATTAAAGAATAAAACCTGTTACCAGCTTATACTTACTTAGTAACAAGTTTATATTTACTTGGTAACAAGTAATTAATTGTCCGTTGGTTTTTTTCTTTGCTAGCCAGTTATCGGGTGAGGGCTGCGCGTAATTATGACTAAAATTACTGTTGCACAGAGCAACAGAAGCCTCAAGGCACATCCTGCTTATTAGTACTTAAGTACTATAGTTGGCGATCGCTTTGTGCCAGTTGCGTAAGTCCTGTTATTGATGCGATCGCTCTTGTTCGGCAATATTTGTGGTCTTGTACTTTTTCGATATCGGATTCACCAACCGAGATGGTGAAAATTCCCCGTGATTTGTTGGAACGCTTGACCGATACCTTGGGATACGCTGCCTAAATGGATAAAGTCGAGCTTAGCCTTAGCGTACGTTTTGGTTCCCTTGCCACTCACGGGCGACTTATAAGTGCTTTGCAGCACAATACCATCTTCCTCCAAAAGTAGTACCATGACTCCATCTTCCATTATCATACGTTCCTCTAGTTCTAGCGAAGCTATCACGATCTCTCCAATTGTTAAAAGTGCACCAAAAATCGTCATTTTCTTGAGTTGTGCCACTAGGTGTGATGCCTAAACCCTGTAGTATAGAACCTGACTGTTTTATAAGGCTATTAATATCGACTGAACCCGACACACCGCTACCGGCTAAGGATGGAGTTGAAAATGTTAGTACTGCAATATCTAGTGCAGTAAAAAATGTAATCATCATTTTTAACTTCATAGTGAAAGTTATTCTCCTTATTTTTTAGACTTTGGACAAATTTGTTTCTAAAGACAAATTTTCAGGAATTAAGCATTGAAGTAAGGTTAATTTTGTGTAATAACCTTTTGGTAGTTACATTGTAATTTCTCCTGTGTAACACAGTACTGTTTTCTCAGATTGGCATGGTGACCCAACTTTAGTTAAATGTTTTTGCATCATCTGGAATAGAATCCTCAATAGAATTACTACGCATATCATTGCCTTTCAATTTAAAATGAGCCAATGCTCTTTTAATCCATGCATTTCCCTCAGCGTGGTTCCTGACCTTGTTTTCACTACAGTAAGTAGTTCGTGCTTTATCTTTAAAACATTGATAGCCTGGATAACCCCCAGCAAAAGCAGAATTCATAAAAATGAACGTTATTGGAATAACTCCGATAATGCTAAGAAGACGAAAGTTACTTAAATATTTGACCAGATCAGTCATATAATTCTCCTTTTCAATTGTCAGGACAGTATCTTAATCAAAAGTTTTTATCAGGCAAACAACATTATATAATCAATCAAGTTATAGTTACTTGTCAAGCTTTTAGCTACAACCCATATTCCGCACCCCTACTGTCATAGGCGGTTATTACGGAAACGAATGAGTATAAAAAGAATAAAATGATACATAAAATTATTTGAGGGGGGGAAAGTTATACGAATCTCATTCTCAATAAGAAGCAATAAAGAATCGCTCAAGAAATTCGGAAGTATAAATAGGTAAACAGAATTATAGCGATTCTCAGTTGTGTCTCATATATTCTCGCCCTCACCCCCAACCCCTCTCCCAAGTTTTGGTGAGGGGTGCATGCTAAGATAAGTAATAAGATTACGTATGTGACTTAAACGAGAAGTGATATGATTACACACTGGGTTGATCTCAAAAAATGAATCAGATGTGTAAATAATTTTGTGTAGGTCCTTATTAGGAGTCAGGAGTTATTCTTCTTCAAAGAATCTACCTCAATACGGTTCGGAATCAAGAATTTATTTGTTTGGGCAGGCTGTTGTTGAACAGGGGGGAATAGAGCTACAGCTACCCCCTGTCTCTTTAGAGACTATGATTGGATGCACAGCGAAACCCTGCAAAAAGTTGGCGCACGGTGGGGTGATACCAGTTGCGAAAACTAGAACGCAGTGACCAAGGACATGTTGCCCAGCTCCCGCCTTTCAAAACGCGGTGCTGTTGGTCGAAATAAACTTGCGAGTATCCAACGTAAGGGTAACTTTGGAAACCAGAGTAACGATCAAACCACGATGCAGTCCACTCCCAGACGTTTCCCAGAGCATCGTATAACCCATAAGCACTTTGCCCAGCCGGGTAAGCATCCACAGCAGTTGTCTTCCCTATTTGAGGAGAAGCTAAATCCTGATGAGGAATTGAGAAATTACAATGTTTTGGTGTTGGTTTTTCATCCCCCCAAGGATAGATGCGGCGACGATTAGCGTTTGCATCCCAACTCACTGCTTTTTCCCACTCGGCTTCTGTGGGTAGCCGCTTGCCAACAAACCGTGAGTAAGCTTCCGCTTCATACCAACTAACACCGCAAACTGGGTGATGATGCCAAGCGGGATCATAACACCAGTAAAGTGGTTGAACCACAGACTCAGTTTGTAGCCATTCCCACCCAGATGGCAACCACCAACAGGAATTTTGGTAGCCTCCCGCTTCGATAAATGCCCGATACTGCCCACAAGTGACAGGGTATTTGTCAATCCAGTAAGTTTCTAAATGTATCCGATGCACAGGCTGCTCGTTATCCAATGCATCAATTGAGTTGTTTCCGATCTCAAATTCACCTGCGGGAATTTGGATCATCTCAGAAGGGTGATTCGGGAATATTAACTCCTGACTCCTTTCTCCTGACTCCTGATTCCTGACTTTTGCCTCCTGACTCCTAAGTAATTCCAAAATGAAAGTAATCGTCTCGTTATGTTGGCTTTCGTGTTGAAGCAAAAAGCGCAAAAGACGTTCCTCTTGCTCTACATCAGCCACCTTTAGGTAATTTAGAACTTCTTCTCTAACTACACATAGGTAATAACGGATTTCCTCTAAGGTTGGTAGTTGAACGCGCTCATTTTTAGGTAAACCATCAGCAGCAAATAGCTTGCGGTATTGCGGAAATATACACCGCAAGCCTGCACTGCGTTCTAAAAGCCATAAAGACTCGGTATAGGCAATATGCCCCAAATGCCAGCCAACAGGACTAAAGTCGGGATGAACCTGACAACAGAAGGTAGTTTCTTCTATCCCCTCAAACAAAGCGAGAGTTGTAGCACGACGCTGTTGGAAGGCGTGAGCGATCGCCTCATTTAAACTCGATTTGTTTAATAGCGAGTTTTGATAATTCACGGTTACGAATCGATAATAAATTCATCGGGGCTTGTGAATTTCCCCATACTGATAATGCTATTTTCTGGGAAAGAAGTCCAATTACCAGGAAATAGCGGCTCAGATGCAATGAATGCAGATTGGGGGAACGCGAGATCGTCCCAAAGCCAGTAAAGAGAGGGAGCTGGTGATTGTGTACTGAAGCGAGAAGCAACGAGGCGATCACCGTCACTGATGACTATATTAGCTGAGACACTGGTTTGATAGTGTTTTGCCAATTCTGTCAACAATAGTAATGTTATGTGTAAAGCTTGCTCTAAACTTTTGCCTGGGTTAGCTTGTAATTGATTTAGCAGTAAAGCAAATATGTGTTCAGAATCTGTCGTTCCGTTAATATACTGATAAATTTCATCACTTAATTGACCACGTATCGGTCTGTAGAGTGTCTGTCGAAAGTTCTCGATCCGCCCATTGTGAGTAAATAACAGACGCTGATGCTGAAATGGTTGACAGTTACTGAAGTCCAGTGCTTGACCGGCTGTAGCACTGCGAACATAAGCGACGACACAATCTGACTCTACATAACGGCTCAGACTAGACAGGTTAATGTCATTCCAGATAGGAAATGTGTTTTTGTATGTAAATGGTTCAGTACTTCTGGAATTATCATACCAGCCAACGCCAAAGCCATCAGCATTCACTACGCCGGAGTTCATTTCTTTAGGTTGATAACTCTGGACTATGAGCGAATGTTCTGGTTTATATAGTAAAGGCTCTAGAGATATAGGTGAACCTATGTAGGCAAGTAATCGGCACATGATAAAAGTAATTTGCTCTCCACGCTATGTATTTCCAGCTTTTTTGCTAAAAATTTCCTCAATATTGCATTGATTTTTGCTATCTGTAGCGTGCGTCCAATTGCCCTCCTTGACATTGGAAAATTGTTGCTACTTTACATAACTTTATTTTAGCGTTATTTTTATCTGTGTACATGTGTACTATAAGTATAATTTATTACGT
>JAQYWO010000423.1 GCA_029379215.1 Rhizonema sp. PD37 | reverse complement strand
GTATTGATACGTGGAGGAATCGTGAAATTTATTGTTTGTTTATAATTAGCAGAGCTTTTGGTATAGATATTTTGTAATTCTTGTACACTTGTATGGATATTAAAGGGACTTTGCTTGACCAAACTTAAAGATTCCTTTGGCGTAATTTGTGACTTTGCATAGCTAGCAGTGAGGATTATCTCAGCCCACTTTTCAGGGGGTTGGGACAAAGAAAGTTGTTGCATTAAAACCTTGACTATATTTACTTCCTCAGTAATTGTGTCGGAAAAAACACAAGTGAGTCCTGCTGCTTGTGCTTCAAGTAATACTAAAGGTAAGCCTTCATGCAGTGATGGTAGAAGAAATACATCCATAACAGTTTTCATTAACTGCGGCACATCTGAACGTAACTTAGCAAAAATAATTTGCTGACTCAATCTTAATTGCTGTACTTTTTTCTCTATAGTGGAACGCAGAAGCCCATCTCCAATTAGCAAAAAGTATGCTTTAGGTTCGCGTTTTATCACCTCAACTGCAATGTCGATAAGGAAATCGTGGTTTTTTTGCATATCGAATCTGCCAACATGTCCAATGATTAAGGCATCTTCTGGAATACCAAATTGCGATCGCTTTGTAGTTGAAGCGCTTTCAACGTTAAATGCACAAAGATCAATCCCGTAATAAAGAAGCTGCCAACGAGAATCTTTTTTCCATTCTGAGCCATAAAGTGCTGCTGCTGCAGTACTTGAACAGGATAATCCCACAGTCGCATATTTTTTTATCCAATATTTCGTCAACCCTAAATATAAACGTCGAGTTAATCCGACTTTTGCATCGATTGCTGAAGTATTGTTGTGACTGTGGGCAATGCGGAGAGGAACGCCAACTTGTTTGGCTAATCGTAGAACATACCCACTATAGTTATGAATATGACTGTGAATAATATCGTAAGGTCCATGTTCGCGGTAAATTTTTTTAAAGTTACTAGCGTACAGCAATGGTTTAGATGGATGCAGGCAGGGAATAATTTTGCTGCCAAACGCTACTATCTCGTCATCGTATGCACTTTTTTTCGTTGTTTCAACTAAGAAATCCATCTGGAAATTTTGGCGATCGCTATTTCGCAAAATGTGCATTAACCACGTTTCAATTCCCCCTCTATCCATGCAACCAACAACATGGAGGATTCGCTTAACACTCATTTGAATTTCACCTTATTGTCTATGCATTACAAATGTTTAGCTTTGAATCTATAAAAACAGCTATATAAAGCACTCAATTTTCTGTGATTACTTTTTTTGAATTGCCAAATCAATACTGGGTAATAAAGTGACTCCAAAAATTAATTTAATACTTTTGAAGACAAATTTGGCAATTTTTTTTACTGTCCTCAATTGCTTGGATGATGAAGCGTACCATAAGTCTATTCTATCATTTATTTCTGGTTTTTTAGGTTTCAATATTGCTGTTTTATCCTGATAATTTTGACATATATTATTAATAATTTCTTTTTCTGTAGTACCTCTAATTCCTTGACGTAGAAGTGATTCCCAAGAATCTCTTTTGTCTATCCGTTTAGAAAAAGCCCGAGCAACTTTCATTGTCATCTTGTCTGGAAAATAATTTATTAACGGTAAACCAGTTGTATGTAACTCAATGGGAAAGTATCGATAAGGAGTTTCGTTGATAAATAAAATTCCCTCTGGTTTCAGCAATGACCAAAGTTGTGGGACAATGGTTTTTCTCTCATGAGGAAGTAGATGTTCATAAACAGCATTTAAAATTATAAAATCGAAGTTTTCCAATTTTTTAGGAAGTTCTGAAGCATTAGGAGACGATAAAAAAGTGACGTTATCAAAATTATAGTGTAAGCGTCTGGCTTCAGCAATTTTCACAAATTCCTGACATAGTTCTATCCCGATGATTTGGGTTTGTGGAAATATTTTTGCCAAATTCATCGTTGACGATCCACAACCGCACCCAAAATCTAGAATTGTATGATTCATCAAATTTTGAGCATCAATATATCCAAAGATTAATTTCTTTAATGGCTCACCCACATACTCAGGGTCTTCTTCACGAGCAATTTCATCACATAAATAACTTGCCCCTTTGACACTGAATATCAATTTGATGAGTTCTAACGAGTAAGATGTTTCAATGTCTGAGTGAGAGATAAAAATAGAGGGAGATAAAGGATTAACGGATACACGTTTTTTACCATTGGGTAACTCATCAACTTTTATTATTACGTTAGAATTATTACAAATGATTGTCATATGATAAACTCGGAGTCTTCAATAGAATTTTCAAAAATAAGTAGATTGAGAATAATTTCACTTCTTAAAACTAACAGCACAGATGTTATAAGTGAAAGTTTTTTCTGTAGAAATTTGACCGCAAATCCGAAAAACATTTTTGTGAAGTAATGCTTCTAGCGCGAGTCGAATACGACCACTCAAATGACCAGCGCGGATGGGGATGATGTGACAATTATGGAATTTTCCTATTTCCAGTAGTTGAAGAAGTGACAGACTTGTGAAAGCACGTTCATGTGTAAGATCTATATACCGTGAATATCCACCAGTCAAGTTAGCTGCATTAGGAACTCGGCAAACAAAAAAACCGTCAGGTAGTAAAGCTTGCTGAATTGCTTCCAGCAATTCCAGACAGGCATCTAAACTAGGAAGATGTTCCAACACATCCATACAGAAAATTCCCGAAAAAGTATTGGAATTTTTTCTTAAAAATTGCAACCCATCTTCACAAGTAATATTAGTATCCGGAAGGTAATTTTGAGCAACTCTAACCTGCGAGGTAGAGCTATCAACACCTACAGGTATTATGCCTGGATACCTCGATAACCAATACAGTAAGTATCCGGTGCCACAACCTAAATCTAAAACTTTACTTCCTGGAGGCAGTGCAGTGATTAAACTACCATATTGCAAGTCCATGCTCTTTAACTCTTTGATTCCCGCAAGAATATGCGGATCTAGACTGACATTGAGCCGAGCATAATGTTCTGCATACTTTTCAATAGCCAAATCACGAAGTAGGCTCATAATGTATCTTTTTACTTATTGTGTTTTTATTAAGATGAAAATTGATGTTAAACACCCTACAGTACTGGTAATGGACAAAGTCCAGACAGCACCAATTAAGCCGAAATTTGGAATGAGCAGCCACGATGTTCCCGCAGTGAGCAGTGTCAGCAGTAGGTAAGGAATGGTAAAACGCTTAAAAGCCCTAGTTGCCGTAATTCCGTAGTTTAAGTAGCTTCCTATATATCCAATACCAGCAGCAACCATAATCCAAACAAATAGATTTGAGTACTGAGCATATTCTGGTCGGTATAAAATAGTGAGAATCTCTCGACCAGTAACTAAAGCCAGTAGTACACCCACAGTACCAAGTATCACTCCCACACTAATGAGCTTGAGCAGCAACTTTTGGAATACAGAGCGTCCTGATACGTAGTACTTTGCTAGTCGAGGAGTTGCTGATTGTCCTAATGCCATTACAACAGTCGTTCCCACAACCTGTAAATAAGCGAGTGCTGCAAAAATCCCCAACTGCCGTTCTCCCAAGTACTGCTCGATAAAATAACGAGGAATGTTAGTTTGGAGCGAAATTAGCATCATCACGAAACCTAAAGGTAGCGTCAGCCAAAACAATTCTTGAAGGGTTTTTCTGTCAACTATTTGCAAGAGCGCTCGCATTTTCAGGGATTTGTTAAGTAGAGTTAGATAGGCTTGTAAATTATTAATGCCAATCAATTGGCTGCTAATTGGAATGTCATAAATTATTAAGACAAATGCCCATACACATGCTAGACTGAGTACTCCCCATGCAACGTTTTTTGTGATAAAAACTCCATTCCCTAAAGCAATCAGCGATAGTAAGCCCTTCAAAATCATAGACTTAGCAATCCTATCCATGCGCTCATGCTGCTGCAATAAGCCATAAAAAATATCACTAATAGATTCAATACCCTTTGCTAGTCCAATCAGCAAAATCACTAGCGCTGTTTCACCGCTATAACGGGTAAAAGTTAGCCCGACAATGAATACAGCAGCTAGTAAGGTTGTGATCAGTCTCAACGCTAAGTAGTCTTCAAAACGATATTGCTGTTTAGCATCCGTTGCTTGGACTGCCCGGAGATTGAGATTTGAAAATAGGATGATCGGCGCGGTGATTGCGAACCCTAACGTAAACCGTCCTACCATCTCTGGGGTTCCCAATTTGGCAAGTACTGCCAACATTCCCCACTGACAACCTGCGTAAACGATATTTCCGACAAAAGTCCAAGAAAAATTGCGACGCAAGCTGAGCGGTTGAGATTGTTGTGAGGACTTTAGTGTCATAATTAGATGCTGTCTTAAGGAGATTAGGAAAAACGTATGTTGTGGAGTTCAAACTCTTTGGCTGCCCCTTTCCCTCCTTAGTATTTATCGGCATAGTCGTCACCATAGTTATTACCATTCGTGACAGCATTGATTCCCATTCCCAACACTCCCTCTCGCAAACTGCTTGAGCAATGTTTTTGTGGAAATCGTAGCAGCCTTTGTTAACTATTTCCGCTCGTACAACCAGTAATATCCCATCTGCTACCTTGCTCAACATCAATGCATCAGCAAATAAACTTAATGCTGGAGTGTCTATAGCTGCAAATTAAGGGAGCCTTGGTTTTCTTGGTTAAACGGCATGGCATATAACCCTCCCATGCACACCCTGATGTGTCACACTACGAATTTCGGAGGTTTAAAGATTTTGGAATGCCGCTCACCATACAAAGTCAATTTCAAGTGTATAAACTAATGCTTTCATTGTCAATATAAAACATAAAAAACTGATTGTGAAAGTGGTGAAAGTTCCCGAATGTAGGATATAAAGCTATAAAATACTAAGAAACATAATCTAGTGTTTTTACTTAGAAATTTATTTAGACATTTACGTAATTAAACGTACATTTATCCTTGAATTGGTTTATAAAATCTTTGAAAAATAATTGCTGCAAATTACGTTAGAGACATCCACAAAAATAAATATCCACTACTGTCATTTTCGGTCTCTGGTAGTAAGCGCTTACTACAAACTTTCATCGATTTATGCCGACTTCTCTGGCGCACACGCTAGCGCTGGGGGATCTTCCCAAGAGCGAGCTTGAAAGTAAAGCTCCGTTCCTTTGAACCCAAGCGCAAAGTCTCAAAGTTTCGTTCTACACCAAAAAATCCCTTTGCATGAGCGCCAGGTAAGTCGTCAAGGATAATAGTGAGTGTATCGGTAACGAAAAAAAACACTTAATTCGCCAACATTTATGCTCACAACATCTGATTTTCTTCAGTACAGCCTCTGGTCAGGTATTGCGACACTGATATTTGCTGCCACAACAGTCCTGAGTTTTATTCTCCAATGGGGCTTTCGTTTTCGGTTGGTGGGTAGCACTGGCTTTATGGTGGTAGTGACGGTAGGTTTATTTACCCTCTCGTTGGTACCCTTGTCTCGCACTGTAGTTCCGGGTGCGGTACATTACAGTCTAATTTATGACAATGGAGCAACACAAGCCGTAATTACTACCCCACCGCAAATTTCTCCTTCACAACTGGAAGCAACCCTACGTCAAGCAGCCAGTGATTTGTATTCTTACGGTCGCTTGGGCACAACCAGAGAAAACGAGTTGACGATTCGAGTCCGTACAGTTATACACCCGGAACCGGGAATTTCTGTGCCACTATATTTAGGTCAGGTAAAGCGATCGCTTGCAACTCGTGAAGATCCGCAAATGACTGTAGAAATTTATCAGGACAAATTTGCCCAGTTGCCAAAACCTACTCCTAAAAAAGTTAGGAGTTAGGCAATGAAGTGGAGCCTCTAATAGTCATAGAGACACGCTATAACTTCTTCCTGTAGGGACGACTTGCCCTTAACCCTTGAGGATGTGCTTCTTTATAGAGGCACATCCGTTCAGCCTACTCATATCTTGTCCGCAGAATCACCTATAATTCCGGAACCTCACCCCTAAGATCGCGCCTGACGTTCCGAAGCCCCCTTAAGCGTAAGAACACAAGGAAAATGGGTAACTATACTAGAGACAATGTAAAGTTGTGTTAATTTACGTCAACTTAGATACATAGATTTCCTTCAGAAATACTTTTTGTACTTTACAATAC
>JAQYWO010000422.1:3610-6153 GCA_029379215.1 Rhizonema sp. PD37 | reverse complement strand
TCCGTAATTCTCTAGGTGTTATTTTCCGATCGCTTGTCTTTAGTCTAAACTCCAGTTGTAAGGCTTTTCGCGTAAGTTTTCGTTGATTTTGCTGATAGTGGGTTCTCGCAGTACCTCTAATTGAATTGTACCTGCATCTATATATTTTGCTAGTGCAGAGCGAAGCAGTTGTTCTTCTCCATCAACGTCTAATTGTGGTAAATTAGTAGGACTAGAGATGACTAATAGGATAGAAAGTGGTGAGCTACGAGTTTTGAGTGAGCGCTTTTGTTGGGGAATATCAATATAACGCGAGAGTACAGTTTGGGTGTTGTTTCCTAAGAAAGTATTAGTTCCTTCGTCGTAAAGAAATTCCCACGGTAGAGCAGCTAACTCGGGAGATTCAAACACCAAGCGCAGGCGTACATTGTAATTATCCTTTTGTGCGCCTGCTATTGTAGCTCTTAATTGACCATGAATGTTACTGGGAAAAAGCGCTTGGTAGAGTTTACCGCCTAATCCTTTGAGTAAATCTTTATTTGTCTGTCCCACATTTATCAGCGGTAATGCTAGTTTAATTTCATTGAGATCCAACCGCAATTCGCCTCGTTCTTCCCCTTGTTCTGAAGAGACACGAATTTTTCTGTCTTCTGTCACCAATACTTGAAAATCTTGGTAATTCATGGTAAGCTGATCTACAACTGAGGATAAAGATTCATCTCTATCAAGCTTCAGTTCTTGTTGTAACAGTGTGGATTGGTGGTTAAGTTTTCGATTTTCCCCAAGCGGTGGTAAATTAACATCGTCAATGAGCCTCCGCACATCGACCATTTCAAAGCTTTCATCGCACTTAACTTGATATTCACCAGCATTTAAGTACTTACGCAGTTTCTTTAGAGTATAAGTATGCGGCGTCGAACTTCTTTTACACTCAGTGCAGTTACAGGGGACTAGTGTGTCATACTGCAAACGTTCAAAAGACTGATGGATTTTTTCTAGTTCGTAAGTGACGACTGATAGTAATTCTTTCTTACGGTTTCCGGTTACACGGATTTTGATTTCCCTTTGATTGTAGTGTTCAATGACTTCGGCACGAGTTTCATCCTTGCTGAGAACAACACCACTTCTCCAAACAAGCTTTTGTTGTTCAATCCAAGGGTGTGTCTCAACAATGAAGCGGGTGAGAATACCCTTGGGCATGAATTCGTATTTGTAGCGTAAAATGAGATTATTCGTATCGTCCCAAGTGTAGTCGGGTTGGTTGACATCAAGTAGTTGTGGTGCAATATAGTGATGAGGACGATTGGGAATTGGGTAGCAAAGTTTGAAGCGCATCATCAGTTGGAGTAACTCATCTCGCATCTGGGCGTATTTGTCATCTTTCCAAATTTCCTTAAGATTCTCCAGGGTAAAACGTCCCTGAGTTTTCCTAACGGTTTCGTTGTCTAAAACTTTGTAAACGGCAGTTGTACCCCATTCTGGTTTGAGGATGACATAGTGTTTAAGTATCGCATCTTCTTGGAAGTGCAGGAAAACGCCTAAATCGTGAAGATAACGACTTAAGAACAACATACGTTCGCGATCACTTAATTTATTCCCTTTGCAAAGTTGATAGTATTCATCCTGAGTGATGTAATTGCGGGAATCATTTTCTAAAGCTAAACGAACTCTTACCCAGATTTTGGGCAAAGGTTGACCAACGTGGGGAAGTGTGCTAATATAATTCTGAATCTTCTCTTTGATTTTGTCTAAACCGCGATTAGTATCTAAGTTAGTTGCGAGAGTTTCTTTGAGGTTACGGAATTCTCCACGTAAGGAGCGATCATTTACCTCGCATTGACGGTCTTGTTTTTCGTTTTTAATAATTAGAACCGGGCTACTGTCGCTTAAAAGTTCGGCAACCTTGAGCCACCAGTAAAAGTCGGTGTTTTCTGTGCGAGTATCAGCGACTAAAGCATACAGAGAACGCTTAGTCAGGAAAAACTGGTGGGTTTGGTGGTAAATTTCTTGCCCGCCAAAATCCCAAATGTTGACGCGAAAGTCTTTGCCATTAGGCTGTGTGAAATGCCACTGAATCACATCAATGCCTTGAGTTGATTTTTCATCTGACTGAAGTTTGTAGTTTTCATCTTTAATTTTCTTGGCTAAAGAAGTTTTACCAGCTCCCCCTTCACCAATAATTAAAAATTTGGCTTCATAAAAAAGTTCAGTTTCCGATGGATCTTGTACTCGGAAATAGAAATCAAGAATTTCCTTCACATCACCTGGATCTTCCCTTAAGTTTTTTGAACCCAAAATCTCAGGTGGAATCGGCACTGGGTTCCCACGTAAATCCAGCTTTTTCAGCTTTGGTAGAAGCCTAATTTCAGATGGCAGACTGCTCAGTTGATTGCTGCTGATGTCGAGGGATTGCAAGTTGGTGAGTGAGCCAATTTCAGCAGGCAGACTGCTCAGTTGATTGAAGCTGATGTCGAGGGTTTGCAAGTTGGTGAGTGAGCCAATTTCAGCAGGCAGACTGCTCAGTTGATTGCGGCTGATGTCGAGGGTTTGCAAGTTGGTGAGTG
>JAQYWO010000422.1:0-3600 GCA_029379215.1 Rhizonema sp. PD37 | reverse complement strand
GGCAGACTGCTCAGTTGATTGCGGCTGATGTCGAGGGTTTGCAAGTTGGTGAGTGAGCCAATTTCTGATGGCAGACTGCTCAGTTGATTGCCGACTATTTGAAGTTCCTCAAGATGACTGAGCAATCCAATTTCTACAGGTAACTCGCTCAGGTTATTCCCGATAGTACCGATAGTATCACCATCTTCGTCATATTCATATTTGCCGAGAATCAATTTTTTGAGTTGAGTTAACTTACCAATTTCTGGCGGTAAAGTACTCAACTGTTTGCCAGAGAGATCAAGTTCTGTTTTCCCTTCTTTTTCTGCGAGTTCAATTTCCTCTAGCAAATTTTCTTGGAGCATGACTAGTTATTTAGATAAGTAAGTCGGTATAATTAAAGTTAATTTTTATAAATGATCGTTTGTCAGAAGTTAATATTCGTGATTTACTGGCAATACAGTATTATACAAGCTGACTGTATTAGATTTCGGATTTTAATGAACCGCCAAGACGCCAAGAGCGCTGAGAAAGAAGTAGGTAATCTGAAACTTAGCGAGGGGAGTAGCACAACTTAACATTTGACTTTTCACAATTGAGGAGAAACTCAGTTTTATCCCTGTGGTGCCTCGCCCTATGAAGGGTTATATCAGAAGGATGTTGCCTGAGGTGGGGAATAATGGGAAGTATAGCACGAAGATTATTATTAGTTTTGCTCTTGGTGAGTTGTCCTTTGCCAGCAAGTCACTGGCGCGTCTACGCTGAGAGCTTGAAAACTTCCCCACCAGTACAAAAGAAAGTTCCACCACCAGTAACCCCAAAGCAAAACAACGCTCCTACTCCAGCACAGACTAATTCAGATGGTAGTGAGGAGCAAGATTCAGAGCAAGCTGAGACGGAATCAGATTCAGTTGTTCCTAAGACTCAGCAAAACCCCTTTAGCAAGCCTGACATTGATAGCTTAATCAAAAAGCAGTTTGATGATGATATGTGGCGGATTATGAAAGGTGCGTTGCCGTGTCTGGAAACGAGTGCGGCTTGTTTACAGCAGTTGCAGGAGAAAGCGGTGACGCAATCTCCATTACTTAAGGAGATTGACTCTCGGGTAACTGAAGCTAATCAAAAAATTGATGAGGCTAAGGCTCGTAATAAAAAGAGTATTCAGTTGTCTGTTCTTAGTCCCGCACTTCAGTATTTACTTGGTCCTGCGCCATCTGGTAATGTGAGTGGTAAGCGCAGAATGGGTTTTTTTGACAGGATTGCCAGACTTTTTACGGGAAATATTGGGATTGTCAATGATTTGCTAAGTGTGGTGGGAATTCCTTTGTTGGAAGGTTCTCAAGGGGGAAACTCTGAGGCACAAACGCGAGCGATACAAATTGGGGATTTACAAATTAAAGTTGCTGAGCTTCAAAGGGAAAGGGCAAAGTTGGCGGATACTGTTCGTGATAAGGTGGCTGTTGCTCTCACCCAGTTTGATGAAGCGAAGACAGATTTTCAGACAAGTCAAATTCTGGCAATAAGAACCTTGCAACAGTTCCAAATTTATCAGGTTCGTTATGTGAATGGGGATAGTGATACTGAATCATATCTATCAAAGTTGAATTCTTTGGATCATACAAAGGCTCAGACTTATGCTTCTTGGGCAAAAATGCGGCGGAGTCTTTTTGAGATTAAGCTTTTGGTGTTGAATGTTAGAGAGGCGGAGAATTAATCCCACCCACGCGCACCCTAGCCCCTACACAGGTTTCATGTACTATTGATAGCACCCATATTCATCACGCAAGGATTTCAGATTTTCACGGGTAGTAATTGTGTTAGGATGATCTACCCCTAAGCTTTTTGAAGCAATTTCCAATGCTTTGATGTATAATTGTTCAGCATCATCGTACCTGCCTTGGGAATAGTAGAGTGCTGCAAGGTTGTTGAAACTCATGGCGACATCAGGATGCGACTCTCCAAGCAGCCGTTGCGTTAATTCCAATGATTTGATGTATAATTGTTCGGCATCATAGTACCTGCCTTGGGATTCATAGAGTGCTGCAAGGTTGTTGTAACTGGTGGCGACATCAGGATGCTCTTCTCCAAGCAGCCGTTGCCTTAATTCCAATGCTTTAATGTATAATGATTCCGCTTCATAGTACCTGCCTTGGGATTCATAGAGTGCTGCAAGGTTGTTGTAACTGGTGGCGACATGAGGATGCTCCTCTCCAAGCAGCCGTTGGTATAATTCCAATGCTTTGATGTATAATTGTTCGGCATCATTATACCTGCCTTGGGAATAGTAGAGTGCTGCAAGGTTGTTGAAACTCATGGCGACATGTGGATGCTCCTCTCCTAAACGGGATTGAACTACTGATACACATTGCTCTAACCAAGGTTCTGCAAGAGTATACAATCCTTGCCCAGAATAAAATCTACCCAACCCATTAAAAACCCAACCTAAATTTTCATCACTCACAGCATCTGTCAGATTTTGTGCCACTTCCGTTAAATGGGGGATAGCATCTTTGACTTGAGCAATGAATTCAAGAGTAGGTGAATCAGGAATTGTAAGAGCGATCGCTACCATTATCTCTGCAAACGCCCGTTTCTTATCATCAGCTTCTTCAAGTGCAGCTAGCTTATCTTTCAGAAACTCTCGAATTAAGGAATGAATTCTAATTCTGTCTTCACCGGATGTATCCTCTATCCATTGAATCAAATGAAGTCCATATAGTTGCTCGTTCGCTGTGTCAACATCAGTCGAACTCCAATTGAGCAATAAACTAGCAGATTCTATCCATTCCCAGGCAAAGACATTTGGTGTAAACAAGCCTAATAATGCAGCGACATGCTGTGTTGCAACAGAAAGTTCCTGCCAGCTTAATTCAAATGCTGCTAATACTCCAAGCTGTGCAGTACTAAGGGATTGTTGCATCCAAAGATTAGAGCGGTTGATTGCTTCATTCTCCAGTCGTTGTTCATTGAGTCGTTGCAACATCTGGGCTAACTTGAAGTTGGGAGGTTTTTTCGCTACATACCTTCCCACCAATTCCAAACCTAACGGGAGATAACCCAACCATTCACATAACTGTTTTGCTACAACCAGTTCCTTTTCTACTCGTTTTTCACCGACGAGTTTTGTTAATAATTGTAAAGCCTCTTGCGGTGACAGCACATCCAAGGAAATCTCTTCAATATTTGCATCTAGATTCCGCAACCTTGTTGTCATCAGCACCCGAAAGCGATTCGCCTTTGGCAATAGATGCCGATAATTTTCCACATCTGTGACATCATCTAGTACAATTAATGCTAATCCCTCAGGTGGTTGCCAATGCTGCCAGCACCACTCTACTTGTTCAGTAAGACTTAAGGGATTTCCACGATTATCCTGTTGTGGAACTGACAAATTCATATGAATCTGTGCAAACTGCAAAATAAAGGGAGCTAAATCTGATTCTCTAGCTGATAACCAGCAAATACCACCAGGGTAATCTGCTTCATATTGCCTTGCGTACTGAATTGCTAATTCGGTTTTACCAACTCCACCCATACCAGCAACGGCAGTCAGGGCAATAGTACATCCCACATTCCGCACTTCATATAGTAGTATAATTAAACTACATTTTGAAAAATCCT
>JAQYWO010000421.1 GCA_029379215.1 Rhizonema sp. PD37 | reverse complement strand
CCTGCTCCCTGCTCCCCTGCTCCCCTGCTTCCTGCTCCCTCCTCCCGTCTTCTGACTCTTTTTCCAAAAACTACCAGCAATATTTTCTGTATGCTTCCTTAATCTTTCTTTACACTCTGCTGTGAGAGACAGCTGTCAGCAAGAACTTAGATAGACTGCCATTTCTGGAATTAGAGAAATGTTAAGAAAATATAAGTAACGATAATTTACAGGTTATCAAAACTTTTTGTAAAGTCTTGTTAAGAAAAATCTGGCAAATACTGAGTTACAGCCCTTGTATGTGAAGGAGTTGAGGCTTTTCTTATTGAAACCGCTAATTGCTTCACAATTTGTAACAGATTATGCCCCTATAGCGTTGTATAAACATAATCTGGGGGGGTTAAATGAGAGACAAAAGTTAAACAAGGCAATCAATTCGTAAAGTTTGCCGTTTCTCATAAAATCACTCCAGTCTCTCATAATTGTGCATTTTCGTAGTAATGTAGTAATTATGGGGCGAGTTGAGAAACAGTTTGACTTAGTGTCAGTTGTTACATCGTTCCCAATTGATAAAACATTACCAGTTTTAATCGAAACAGCACTCAACTAAGAAATTAGGAGAATAGAGTCCATGTTAGATGTATTTGCAAAGACGGTTTCTCAAGCTGACTCCAGAGGCGAATTTCTAAGCTCAGAGCAATTAGATGCCCTCTCCAACGTAGTGAAGGAAGGCAGCAAGCGCTTGGATACCGTTAACCGCATCACAAGCAATGCTTCCACCATTGTTACCAATGCTGCTCGCTCTTTGTTTGAAGAACAGCCCCAGTTGATCGCTGCTGGTGGTAACGCTTACACCAACCGTCGTATGGCTGCTTGCCTCCGCGACATGGAAATCATCTTACGCTATGTTACCTACGCAATTATTGCAGGTGATGCTAGTGTTCTTGATGATCGTTGCTTGAATGGCTTACGCGAAACCTACCAAGCTTTGGGTACTCCTGGTTCTTCTGTAGCCGTTGGCGTTCAGAAAATGAAGGAAGCTGCAGTTAAGATCGCTAACGATCCTAACGGCATCACCAAAGGTGATTGCAGCCAATTGATGTCTGAAGTTGCTAGCTACTTTGATCGTGCTGCTTCTGCTGTAGGCTAATTAACACAAAAAGAATTCCCAAGCCTAACAATTAGGTAGCTTGATCAACATTTACAAAAAAATAAGGAGCTAGTAAAACATGAAAACACCAATTACCGAAGCGATCGCAATAGCAGATACCCAAGGGCGTTTTTTGGGCAACACCGAACTCCAATCTATCAACGGTCGCTACGAGCGTGCTGCTGCTAGCATGGAAGCGGCTCGTGGTTTGACTTCCAACGCTCAGCGCCTGATTGATGGTGCAGCACAAGCGGTGTATACAAAGTTTCCATACACCACTCAAATGCAAGGACCTCAGTACGCAGCTGATTCTCGTGGTAAGTCAAAGTGTGCCCGTGATGTTGGTCACTACCTACGCATGGTAACCTACTGCTTGGTAGCAGGTGGTACAGGTCCCATGGACGAGTATCTAATTGCTGGTTTGGATGAAATCAACCGCTCTTTTGAATTGTCCCCCAGCTGGTACGTTGAAGCTTTGAAGCATATCAAAGGCAACCACGGCTTGTCCGGTCAAGCTGCTAACGAAGCAAACACATACTTAGATTACGCAATCAACGCTCTTAGCTAGATAGCGAACCCGCCCGGAGAGGGATGCAAGTGCTGGATGAGTTCATTTAGCAGTTGGATCTCGCTCCGGGCATTGTTTTATCAGAGAGATGTTGAAAACTCTAAGGATTCACGCAAAAGAGATTAAAGTTGGTCAGCTTAAAGGCTGCCGTGAGCGGAAATAAATTGTGTGATGAGATACACAGGGAATAATGAGGGTACGCAAATGCGCGCATCCAGAAAAAATTAATTTAATCAGAGCAGATAAAAAAATCCTACCCGTGGACTGTGGGAAAGTAGACGCCCGAAACAACTTTAAGGAGATATCAGCACGCCCTTTTGGTAAATGTGTTGAGCCTGGGAACCTGAGTGATCAGGATATTAGGGCTGCGAAGTCTTAAGAATCTCCTATCCTTTAGGCAGGAGAGTGTCAACTAAAAGCAATAAGTAATTAACGGTTAGCAATCAGCTTTTTAGCAATTAGCAAACAGCCTAAGGGAGGGAAAAGAAGAATGGCGATTACAGCAGCATCATCTAGGCTGGGAACAGAAGCTTTTAGCGATCTACCTCGTATTGAACTGCGTTCTAACACAAACAAGGATGAAGTCGAAGCAGTAATTCGTGCTACCTATCGGCAACTTTTGGGTAACGACTATTTGATGGCATCAGAACGCCTCAAGAGCGCAGAATCACTTTTGCGGGATGGCAACCTGACAGTAAGAGAGTTTGTGCGTAGCGTTGCCAAATCAGAACTATATAAGAATAAGTTTTTCTACAACAATTTCCAAACCAGATTTATCGAACTGAACTACAAGCATTTATTAGGTCGTGCTCCGTACGATGAAGATGAAGTAAGCTACCATAATGACTTGTACCACAACCAAGGATACGATACCGAAATCGACTCCTACATTGACTCTTTTGAGTACCAACAGAACTTTGGTGACAATGTAGTGCCTTACTATCGTGGTTTTGAAACTCAACCAGGACAGAAAACTGTCGGCTTTAATCGGATATTCCGCTTGTACCGTGGTTACGCTAATAGCGATCGCTCTCAGGTAGAAGGAAACGGTTCCCGGTTGGCACGCGATCTGGCAACAAACAAAGCTTCCTCTATAGTAGGACCTTCTGGTAGTAATCAAAACTGGAGCTACCGCGCCTCCAGTGACGCAGCTCCACAAAAGAATTTAGGGAACGCTGTGGGAGAAGGCGATCGCGTTTACCGCCTGGAAGTAACAGGACTTCTCAGCCCAGGTTACCCAAAGGTACGTCGGAGCAGCACAGCTTTGTTTGTGCCTTACGAGCGCCTTTCAGAAAAACTACAGCAAATTCAGCGCCAAGGTGGTAAAGTCGTCAGCGTCACACCAGCGTAATGGGATGTAATTAAAGTCCCCCTATACGAAAAGTTTTGTTACTAAAGGAGATAGAAGTATGTTTGGTCAAACAACAGTCGGTACTGGTGGTGTTTCTTCAGCAAGTAGCCGGGTATTTCGTTACGAAGTCGTAGGCTTACGGCAAAACGAAGAAAGTGACAAAAATAACTACGAGATCCGTAACAGTGGTAGCGTATATGTGACCGTGCCATATAGCCGGATGAATGAAGAAATGCAGCGAATTACCCGTATGGGCGGTACAATCGTCAAGATTGAGCCATTAACGGCTGAATCAGCACTCAAGCCAGACAGCGAATCATAAGTGTACGGATAATAACGAGCTAAATGAGAGAGCCCAGCGCTGAAGAAGATTCCGCAGAAAATGTGGTGTCACTTACACCGGAGCAGGCGATCGCCAACCTGCGATCGCCTGATCTAAGTCTTCGCTATTATGCAGCTTGGTGGTTGGGGAAGTTCCGTGTACGGCTCCCAGATGCTGTAGACGCATTAATCGCAGCATTAGAAGATGAAGCCGACAAAACGGAACTGGGAGGATATCCTCTCCGACGCAATGCCGCAAGAGCGCTGGGAAAACTGGGCAATACGAAAGCTGTACCCGGCTTAATTCAGTGTTTGGAATGCTCTGACTTCTACGTGCGAGAAGCAGCAGCTCAATCTCTGGAAATGCTCCGGGCTGTAGACGCAGCGCCAGCACTGATGCAATTGCTTGATGGGGGTGTAGCAGCTGGAGTGCAAGTGCCGGGAAGACCCCACTTAACCCAGCCTTATGAAGCGGTGATAGAAGCCTTGGGAGCCATTGCTGAATCTAAGGCTACTTCCCTCATCCAACCTTTTATAGAGCATCCAGTCCCACGAGTCAAGTGTGCTGCAAATCGAGCAATGTACCAACTGACACACGAACCAGTTTATGGGGAGTATTTAGTGAAAATGTTGGACAGTAGCGATTTGAGTTTGCGCCGCGTTGTCTTGAGTGATTTGGGTGCTATAGGGTATTTAGCAGCAGCCAATGCGATCGCTGAAGCTACGGTAGAAAACAGCTTCAAACTTATTGCCCTGAAAGGCTTGCTAGAAAATCAACTCTCTATGGAGTTAGATGAGTCCCTTTCTGATGATGCCATCAGGGTGATAAACCTGATGGATTCGCTGTTGTAATCACACTACAGTTCTTCTTGCAGGTAGTTAGTAGGTACGTGGTTAGTCGTTAAAACTATGAGCATACAACCATCGACTAATAAGTGTAAGGGCGGGTTTGAGAATATTTTTCGTTTCTAGACGAGGAGTTAGACAATTAAACCCGCCCCTACGGGTTTGAAAAGATTTTTCGTTTCCAGACGAGGAGTTAGACAATTAAACCCTGTACGGGCGGGTTTGAAAAGATTTTTCGTTTCCAGACGAGGAGTTAGACAATTAAACCCGCCCCTACTATTAACCATCAACTAACTACTAACTTTTGACTGATGACTAATACCCAACAATTAATTGATGCTGTTACTAAGGCTGACTCACCAGCTTCGATGGTAACGGCAGTGCAAAAATTAGCAGCAGCAAAAGATACAGCAGCAATTCTCACCTTGATAGCCGTGTTTGGTTACAACAACCCAACCGCAGCAGTGGTGGCAGTTGCTGGACTGATCGAGTTGGGAGAAGTGGCAGTGCCAGATTTGCTCGCTCAAATTGATGATTACAACTATGGGGCACGGGCTTACTCGGTTCGTACATTAGCGGCGATCGCAGATCCTCGTGCCCTCGATTTGTTACTGACAGCCGCCGCCACAGACTTTGCCCCAAGCGTCCGTCGAGCTGCTGCCAAAGGACTGGGTGTTCTGCACTGGCAAAAGCTTGATGTCTCAGAACGCCTAGAAGCACAAAAAAAAGCAATAGAAACCTTGCTTTCCATTTCCCAAGACTCAGACTGGTCAATTCGTTATGCTGCGACAGTTGGTTTGCAAGCACTAGCGAAAATACCTGATCTGCAAAGTCCAATTCAGGCTAGATTTAAAGAAATGCTGGCAAATGATGCCGATAAGGCAGTTGCTGCCCGCGTGCGATTAGCAAAAATAGATGGCTGTTAGTGAAAGCGGGTTTAATTTGTATAACTCGTCGTGTGGAAAAGAAGAATATTGTGATCATAACCACTAACTACTGACCACTAAACCCAAACTACTCACATTGCTACCATAAAAAACAGTAAAAGTAAAGATGTCCATACCACTGCTTCATTCTATACCAACTTCGCAAAATCAGCGTGTTGAAGGCTACGAAGTACCCGGTGAAGACACACCGATAATGTATCGATTAACAGATACTACCTCAGTTGCAGATATTGATGCCATAATTTGGGCAGGGTATCGGCAAATTTTCAGCGAACACTTAATTTTAGAAAAGCATCGCCCACTTTACTTAGAATCTCAACTAAGAAATCGGGCGATTACTGTCAGAGATTTTATCCGAGGATTAGGCAAGTCTGAAGTTTACTGGGAACTGGTAGGAGAAACCAACGATAACTATCGTTTAGTTGATATCAGCTTCAAACGGTTTTTAGGACGTGCTAGCTACGGCAAAGATGAGCGAATTTCCCAGTCAATTGTCATTGCGACAAAAGGATTGCATGGATTTATCGATTCTTTAGTAGATAGTGAAGAGTACCGCCAGAACTTTGGCGATAACATTGTTCCTTTCCAACGCCGTCGCTTCAAAGATCGACCCTTTAACTTGGTGAATCCCCGCTACGCAGACTACTGGCGCAATCGCGAACTCGGACAGTATCTATCAGGGCAAACCTTCTACAAAGCTGTCCGTACTGGGGAATCGGTACAACGTGGAGTCAGGGAAGCTATTCCCAGCAACTTTATGTCAATGGCTGCAAGTATTGCACCTGGTGGACTAAACTACCAACGGACAAGCGATCAGGCAAGAAATTATGCCGCGAGCGTACAAATTCCTGATATGTCCCGCGAAGCAACTCCCCCACCAACTGTAAAACCCGTAGAAGCAGCTTTGCCTTATCGTTATATTCCCGGTAACAAAACCACTTAAATGTTAGTGGTTAGTGGTTAGTAGTTAGTAGGAACGTGGTTATGACAACAGATGTAGGGGCGGGTTTAACAATATTTTGTG
>JAQYWO010000420.1 GCA_029379215.1 Rhizonema sp. PD37 | reverse complement strand
TGTGTTAACACATAATATTTTTTTTCAAGGATAAATTTTACATTTATTTAAATTTTTAGCTTCTAGAAAGAATCATTTTTTTATAAAACTTGTCAGTAATATCCATTTTCTAGATTAAAGATTATTCTTAAAATTTAACCAAGTTCACCTAAAAATAGGGTTTCAAATTTAATCTAACGAGAGTAAGAAAAGCCTCCGAGTAGCAAGTAAGAAAATTTATCCTTTAAGTTGAGAATATGAGTACTGAGCAGCCTGAAGAAAAAAAAGTCGGAGAAAACAGCTACCTTGATGCTCCTAATCAAGGTAGCTGGGTAGAGCGAGCCGAAAAATTTACTAAAATTGCCGAACGGTTTATATGGTTATTTGTTCTGGTCATTATTACAACTTCTGTCGCCAATTTTTTGAAAATGCAATCGGTTACCTCAGAAAAGTTACTGCCAGTTGCAGAGAGACTGCCTCTTGAGCGTCCAATTCCACCACAAGTAGATCTTGAAATTGCTTTAGCTCTTCAAGATGCAAGAATTGCCACCGAAAGTTTTGCTTCTGCAAAGCTTGAATCTTGGGAAGCGGATGTGATGAAGCGTGTTGATGATAGTTTTCTACCCTGGTACTTTGGTTATTGGAATCAGCAGATCCTTGGGCTGAAGTATATATTCACTGGAGCCTTTCATTGGTTTAACTCCAACGCTTCTGCACCAGAGGAAGCTCAAACTAAGCTGATTCAAAGAGAGTTTGAGAATAGAGCTTTACCTCCAGAGATAACCCAATCTGTGTTTAGTCATATCATTGAAGACTCTGCCAACCTGTATACTCAAGAACTTAGCCAGAAGATTGATGCTATACCGACTCATTACAAAATTCCTAAGGGCAAATGGGAAAAGTATCTTGTAAATCTTTCCCTCATAACAGAGCGTTCTGAAGCAAACCGGGAAGTATTGCTGGCTGAGAAAGGGGGCGTTGCGGCTGGTTTAGGAGGAACATACACAATCAGCAAAGTACTAAAATTTGGAGGAGCGCAAGCTTTAGAAGCTAAACTTGCTGCAAAGGGAGCTTCTAAACTTGCCGCTAAATCTGGTACGAAGGTTGCTGCCAAGTTAGGAGTTGAAGCCGTTGGCACCGTTTTAGGCATAGGCATTATCGTTTGGGATGTATGGGATCACTACCATACAAAAGCAACTCAGTTGCCGATCTTACGGCAAAATATTAAGGAGTATATTGAGCAAGTTAAAACTGCTCTTTTAAAAGATCCTCAAACTGGTCTAATCTCGGTAATCTATGATTTGGAAAATCAAGTTCTCAAAGCTTCAATGGCGAATCGAGGTGTTTAGTGGAGGTTTCTGTTAAATGGAGCGATTTAAGGATACTGCCAATTTATTAGCGGTAGTACAAACGTGCCGTCGTTAAAGACATTCGGTACTATGCATATAAGTGTTCAAGACTGCACGAAAAAAAGGTTATACCAAATCTATGTGAAGCTGCATAGAATAATTCCTTGTCTAGCAGGAGTTTTAAGTATCCTATTCTGTGCATCTTCATAAAAAATTGGTATTACACGCAGCCTGTGGTATTAGGGGACTGAAGATGAGCCAAGTGGTAGTGGATCTGATTGAATATTGATCACTGGTCTTCGATAATAGGGAATAGGTAAACAGTATTTTCTTTCCCGATTACCCGTTACCTATTCCCTTGTACTAGTCCTAACTAGCAAAGAGACGTTAATCGTTGATACCTAAATGCTAGTCAACTGTTCGTGCCAATAGTACAGGACAGGTTGCATTCACGCGAACGTAGTCCGATAAAGAAGAACCTATGAGTTTGTCTATATCAACTAAACTTTTAGCAATTGAGGGACGGCGATCTGGAGAACCAAGTAATAATAGATCTACATTCCACTTCTCGGCTAAACGACAAATTTCCTCACCTGCTTTACCATTACTAGTAACACAACGCGTTGGGAAACCGTATCTTTTAGCTTCTGAAAACGCTGCTGCTAAAATAGGATTTTTTTCGGAAGAGATTTCAGAAGGTTCAGATTTGCTGCGTGAATCTATATTGACATTAGCCAAAAATAGCTCACCACCTTTAATATCTTGAAGAAGAGACAAAGCTAATTTCAAGCATTCTTTAGCTGCATTGGAGTTGTCCAGCGCGACCATTATCTTCTTGATATTCTTGATATAGATATCATCCTTGACCAGTAACATGGGGCGAGAGGACAATTGGAAAACGTATTGACTGACTGAGTTCGATAATATTGATTGTAGCCGCTTGAGTCCACGAGAACCCATAACGATCAAGTCAGCTTCGATTTCGTCAGCAACCTCACAAACTACACTTTTCGGGTCACCTTGCCGCAAAATTGAAGATACTTTACTCGGATCTAAGTTCAAATACTGAATAGCATTGGCTAGAATTTTGCCACCTTCTTCCCATTTAGCTGTCATTGTTTCTGCAGAAAACTGATTGGGGACAACGTGCAAAACCGTCACCTTTGCCTCTTGGATGGATGGTATTGCCGTTAGAGTTTTAAGCATCTCTTCTGCATGACCTAATCCAGAAACAGCCAGTAAAATTTTTTTGATCATAAAACCCTCAGAGTGTAGGGTGGGCAAGGCAATAATAGTAGGTTTAAACCAGAGATAATCAACATTGGCCACCTGACAAATTACTGAACAAGAATGCAAACGCAGATTGTCAGAATTCAGCTATCTAGTATGATATCTGTAAGAAGAATCAAGAAGGAATTCTGTACAAGTTTTTGCAAAATAGAGTGGATCAAGCCCCACACCAAGGCGCATTAAAAATTTGGGAGCCTATAATCGGTGGTAGGTTTGAACCACCCATTCAAGTTCTCATGAACTTAATCATACTTCTTATCTTGCCCGATAAAGTTAAAATAATCGTGATTTAATTTATAAGTTGTAATCTATATTAACGGTTTTTAACTAGTAATATTAAATGCTGACTTGATTCCGCAAAGCGGTGACAACCATCCTTACCCCACTAGAAGGGACAATCGTAATTCCACGGCGTACAGGACGAACAGGATGGCGATGCAAGAGCGATAGCTGAAACCGGGACAAAATTGTTGCTATAACTAATTTCATTTCATACATTGAAAATGCAGCACCAATACAACCTCGATAACCACCACCAAAAGGCAAATATTCATAAGGTGAGAACTTCTGGTTGAGAAACCTTTCCGGTTTAAACTGTTTTGGTTCAGGGTAAGTTTTGGGATAGTGATGTGCTAAATGAATGCAAGGGACTAGAACTGTATTAGTAGTATACTTCTCACCTGCAATTTCGACTTTATCCTTCACCATCCGTGGAGTAGCAATTAAAGCGATCGGATGAATTCTCAGTATTTCTTGGCAAACAGCAGTCAGGTAAGGTAGTTGAGAAATTGCCTCAGGATTTGGTTTATCCCCTAAACTATCCAATTCCTCTATCAGCTTATCTCTGACCGACTCATTCCAATGAATCAAATAAAACGCCCACGCCAACACGGCGGCTGTCGTTTCGTAACCCAAAAGCAGCAGAGAAACTAATTGATCGCGTAACTCAACATCTGTCATCTGCTGTCCGTTATCATCACGTGCCGATATCAACAAACTTAAAATATCTGTACGGGAAGCATCATTTGACAAACGTCGTTCATCAATTTCTGCATAGATAAGTGTGTCAATTTCTTTTCGTCTACGGAGAAACTGTCCCCAAGGACTCCACGAACCTAAATCCTTTTGTAATGGGGGAAAGAAAAATAAGCTGGAGTACAAAGGAGTCGTGACATCTTCCAACAAAGAACTCAGCAACTCTTTTAATTTTTGAAACCGATCGCCAGGAGTTAACCCAAATACCACCTGCAAAATAATTTGCAAAGTGATATCTGGCATCACTTGCTGCATAGAAACGGACGTTCCCACAGTCCACTGGGTAACTTCTTCAGTAATTCGACAAATAACTTCACCGTAAGTCGTCATCCGATCGCCATGAAAAGGTGGTATCAATAACTGCCGCTGTCGATTGTGCGATCGCCCCTCTTGCAAGACTATTGATTTGTCCCCGAACAACGGTTGAAACACATGAGTCGCCTTCCGAAAATCCAACTCCTTCGCAGGCACCGCAAAACACTCAGCGATCGCTTGCGGACTGCTAAAAAACACAACTGGTGGTGAATTTACCCCCAACACCCTTACCGTAAAACAATCTCCATACTTAGCAGCACAATCCTCCAAAAACCTCGTCGGATTCACAATCAATCGCAGCGTTTCTATCAAAGGTACACTCATAACAACTTCAAACTCTCTCCCCTCTTTCCTCTGCGTCCTTGGCGTCTTGGCGGTTAATTCTATAATAATCTCACGCCAAGACCCAAAGACCAAAATATCTCTTAGCGCCTTTGCAACAAAACTTAACCAGCAATAGCCTCCAGATTGCGAGACATCACCCTCCGTTCACCTTTTACCACAATTTGAATCGGACGTTCCGGCCCGGAAACCAAACCACGACGTTTTGCACGCAAATCGCCATCGTCAACAAGCGCCAACTCCCACCTAGAAAGAATTTTAGCAAGTGCCACTTTCATTTCAAACAAAGCAAAAGCCATGCCAATGCAACGTCTGGCACCACCGCCAAAAGGCAAATACTCAGAAGAAGAGAATTGCCGTTCCAAAAAGCGTTCTGGCTTAAATAGCTTCGGTTCTGGATACAAATCCTCACGGTGATGAGTCAAATAAATAGAACCAATAACTACCGTACCTGGTTCGATTTCTTGCCCGGATAGCGAGACGTGTGTTCTTGCCACCCGTGGAAAAGTCAATATCCCCACTGGATAAATTCGCAATGTTTCGCTGCAAACAGCGTCCAGATATGGTAATTTGAAAATCGTGCTGGGATCTGGATTGTCACCCAAACTGTCTAGTTCTGCTAGCAGCTTTTCCCGGACTGAAGGAAATTTATGTATCCAATACAATGCCCAAGCAAGGCCAGTTGCTGTCGTTTCGTGACCTGCTATTAACAGAGTCATTAACTCATCACGCAACTCTTCATCCGTCATTGCCTGACCTGCTTCATCTCTAGCTGCCATCAACAAGCTGAGGATATCCGTGCGAGAGGGGTCGAGATGCGATCTCCGTTCCGCAATTTCTGCGTATAATAAATTGTCAACTTGTTCGCGGCGACGCAGAAAGGTTCCCCAAGAAGTCAACGGACCTAAATCCCGTTGAAGGATGGGAAAGTAGAGAATAATCGTTCTCATTGGCGAATCCAGAGCTTTACCCAGCATAAGACTCAGTAGCTTTTCCAGTTCTTCAGCGCGGGAACCTTCATACAGTCCAAACACAGCTTGCATGATGACTCGCAGGGTAATAGCTTGTGTTAAAGAACGGACATCGAGTGGTGTGCCAATTTGCGCTTTGCTGAATACATTTTCAGTAATATCATTAATGACCTGTCCGTAGGTTCGCATCCTTTCGCCGTGAAATGGAGGCAATAACAACTGGCGTTGACGCTGGTGCGCTTTCCCACCTAAAGTGATCACAGAGTTTTTGCCCAATGTCGGAACAAAAACAGTGTTCCAGTCGCTGGGGGCCTCAAAATGCTTTGTATCATTTGCTAAAATTTGCTGAAGTGCCTGGGGGTTACTGACAAAAACTGTAGGCACATTTAGCTGTAGTGTAAAAATATCCCCATAGCGTTTGGCACAGGCTTCCATATATGACATGGGATTAAAAATCCACTGAAGTATCTGTACAATCTTTGGGGTTTGCGGACCATTTGGTAATTTCATAAATTTTGTTTGCTACTTTCCTTCTTTTTTGCTAATGAAACAAATGGAAAATGGAATATTCAGCTATCAGCACTCTCGAGCAATCAGCTACAAACTACACCTGTTATTTTACAGGTCGTGCCAATAGCTTGGTTGCTCTCACAGGTACGATGGCACAGAAAGCAATTAAGTTTTTTATAGCTTAGATTTAAAGTATTTATCTTTAAGTTGCTAACGAACAATAAATTGTTACCACCTGAAAGTTGTAAAATTTATTATTAATTGAATAAGCATTTACAGTTTCTTCTCTCTTTATTATTAGGTAATCGGCATGACGGCAATCACCCCCAAGACAACTTCCGCATCTCCAAATTTTTCTGAAGGAATTCAATATTTTGGTGAAGCATTACCAGGGTTTGAGA
>JAQYWO010000419.1 GCA_029379215.1 Rhizonema sp. PD37 | reverse complement strand
TCTTATGACTAGGAATTATAAATAAATTCTTAATATATTGTAATTTTGTGAAAATTGCTTCATACTTATAATAGCCTCTTCAAAAATAAATTTATCTAAACGCCCTTAAACGCCAGAAAAGATTAGTTGTATTTTTGACTCTTCAATTACTGAAGGGATTGTGTAGTAGAGGTGGAGAAGCTTTTCAATTTTATCAAGGTTACCGATAAATAACGAATACTTTTTTGGTCATTAAAGCTTTAAAGAAATTGCTTCCGGGTATAAAGTAAAACTCACCTATTTATAACAATGAATTCATCTTCCATGACCGATTCTAAGTGCATTCTTTGCCACTACGTTAACGTTACCAGTAAAATTCAGATTGCACGAATCTCAAACATTCCAAACTGGTACTTTGAGCGTGTTGTTTTTGCCGGACAACATATTTTCTTTGAAGCACCACAAAATGCTCAGTTGGAAATCCATACCAATGCAATGGCAACTGCTGTTTTGTCAGACCGAATTTTTTGTCAGCGTCTGCAAGTCAATAGTGATAACACTGTTAAATCCTTTGAAGTCATTTGCCCTAAGCCAAACGAGCTAGAGCTAAGTCCCGAATTAGTGGAACTCTAGAACTAATGTAATTACTCATGGTGCCTACTTCATCACTGCTGAGGACGCTCTTTTTTTGCAACTGCTTGAGTAATTGCTGAATTAGATCAGCATCGCTAAATTTAAGAAGGGTGTTGGCCTGAGTTTCCTCAACGACAGACCATAGATGACGTAATGTTGAAGAGTTCACAAAGAGTACCTCGTACTGTGATCGATCTGTTGACTTATATCATAACCTAATTTGCTTGAATCTAAAGAAAATCTTAAATATCTGCTTTTAAAAAGACTTAAAATTTACATAACTTCAATAAGGATGGTAAATTCCACCCTTATCGATTAACTACTTGAGCTCTGGATGGGCTGTCTCCTCTAGTAAAGGAGTTCCCATTTGGTTAATCAGTGCGATTAACTGGTAAAATCTCCCGAGATCTCTTTGATTAAAGTATAAAATGAGGCGGGGCAGTCCTGCTGTTTCATCTTGGGCTTCTTGTGGTAAAGCCTGACTCTTCTCAATAAAGCCTTTAACCAAAATGTCGCTGAAATCGGTATTGAGTCGATCTACCTCAGCATTCGATAAATCTGTTTTGAGCCGAATCACCAAGCGATCGCCCACGTAGCGGCAGGAATGATAAACTTGGTAAAAGTCGGTAATAGCATTGCAAGCGACGTCCACGTTATCTGTAACTGTGTAAAGACTCGGATCTTCAGGACTCACTAAACCTTTTTGTACCAGTTGCCGATCAATATAATCACTCCAAGAACGCCAGTAATCGCCACCCGGATGGTCGATTAAAACCAATGGCAGAGGACCAAATTTACCTGTCTGGCTTAAAGTCATACATTCAAAAGCTTCATCTTGAGTGCCAAAACCACCAGGAAACAAAGCTATAGCATCACTTTCTTTCATCAGAAACAGCTTGCGCGTGAAGAAATATTTAAAGTGAATCAGCTTTGGATCGCCTTCAATAAAGGGGTTTGCTTGCTGTTCAAACGGCAATTTGATGTTTAAACCAAAGGAATTTTCTCTGCCTGCACCTTCGTGCCCCGCCTGCATAATTCCACCGCCACCGCCTGTCATCACCATGAATCCCAATTGAGTTACATGGCGAGCAAAGTCAACAGCCATGCAGTAATCTGGGGTTGTTGACGATAAACGAGCAGAACCAAAAATGGTGACTTTGCGAACGTGACGGTAATTATAAAAGAGCTGAAAACCCAGATCCATGTCCGTTAAAGTAGCTGATAAGATCTTCCAATCGAGACGATCAATTTCACTATCAGCCAGATGCACTATGGTAGCTAGTGCCTGTTTAATAAATTGCTGATTTTTTAGCGTTGGTAAGCGATCAATTAATTCAGCGATATCCGCTAAGAGAGACTCTGAAGTGTCAAACGACGCAGATGAGGTCATGAGAACTGCCGCCAAAATGGCTTTATATTTTACCTGAATTTGGTATGCGACTATATTAACCGCTTTTGTTGAGTGATTGGTCCTTTGTTGATTGTTGGTTCTTTTAGCAACTACCAACCATTAACTACTAGATACTGACTATTTTTTGACATTAAAAAGCACCTTTGGTCAATAATAAACCAAGGTACTAGTGACGGCAGTTGTCGCCGATCCTAATTAGAGCAATTATCTGGACATGAGCTTTTTATTCCAAACAGAGGTAGATAGCTACGTCTCTAGGTCAAAATCATTCCAGAAATTATACTCCAAACTTAACTTACTTTGTATCAGCCTGCAAGCCTAACAAAGCAGTTTTTGAATAAGTCAAAATGTAGCTTTCGACAGGAAAAGCACCGAGAGCTACAAGATAAACCTAGATGCTGTTAAAACTTATCTCGTTTAGACGCTTGCAAACTATCCAGAGAAGCGTAGCCGACCGCGTCTCTGGCTTGTCTACAATTATTTACTTACTTGAGAGTCACAAATTGACTAATTTAAATTTCTAGCCGAACTACTTTTCAAGATACTTTTCTAAAGTGTTAGCTAATGTAGTTTTCGGGACAGCACCGACCACCATATCAACTTTTTGTCCTCCCTTAAAAATCATTAACGTGGGAATGCTGCGGATGCCATACTGACTGGCAACATTAGGATTCTCATCGGTGTTAACTTTAACTACCTTGAGTTGAGTATCGTACTGAGCGGCGATTTCATCTACAACAGGAGCAACCATTCGGCATGGTCCGCACCAGGGTGCCCAAAAGTCAACTAAAACAGGAACTTCGCTATCCAATACTTCCTGCTTAAAGGTAGAGTCCGTAACTTGTGCCGTTGCTGACATGCCTACAAACCTTTGCCTATATTGTTTTCAAGTATCATAAAAATTCTACCATAGCAAAAACCGCTGCTTGGAAGCCAAAAACCCGGTTGATTCTTCATATTTCTTGTAAAGAGGCACTCGAGAGAAAGACACACTATGTATATTGTCTATATAAAAGACAGGAGACTACAATTCTTTTTCACTTCTGCGCCCCTTAAACGCTCTGCAAAACAAGCCCTATTTATTTAAATAATCATATTAAGGAACCGCCCGAACAATAGTTCAGGCGGAGTGTGGTGTGAGGAGTGAACGGAAACATGCGTCTCCGCTTCTTCTATTGTAGGCGACATATGTGATTTTTCCAGTAATTGTTCCAAGAGTCTGGAAAAATTTATTTAAAGATTTGGTGTTGGGAGGGGCAGGTTTAATAGAAAGAACTCATCGAACACAACATCTGACAAAACCCGCCCGTACAGGAGGCGTGGAGTAAAAATTACCCATTACCCATTACTGATTCCCCATACCTAACTGTTGAGCTTTTTGATATACTTTACCTTCAGTAAGCAGAGAAGGCGCAATCACAACATCAACTTGCTGCATTTCTTTAATATTTTTTGCTCCTAAAGTGCCCATACTAGTTTTTAACGCACCTAAAAGATTGTGAGTGCCATCATCAAGTTGTGCTGGTCCTCTAAGAATTTGTTCTAGCGTACCAGTCGTGCCAACACGAATGCGCGTACCACGTGGCAAAATTGGACTGGGAGTTGCCATGCCCCAATGATAACCCCGTCCTGGAGCTTCAGCGGCTCTAGCAAAAGGTGAGCCAATCATGACACTATCAGCACCGCAGGCAATACATTTACAGATATCTCCTCCAGTGATTAAGCCACCGTCAGCAATGACTGGTACGTAGTTGTTTGTTTCCTCATAATAATGATCGCGTGCGGCAACGCAGTCAGCGATCGCTGTCGCCTGTGGTACACCTACACCCAGTACACCACGCGAAGTGCAGGCTGCACCAGGACCAATTCCTACCAGTACTGCAACTGCCCCAGCTTTCATCAAATTTAATGCAACTTCATAAGTCACACAATTTCCTAAGATGACCGGCATAGGCATTTCCTGGCAAAATTGTGCCAAGTCAAGTGGCACTACTGACTCTGGCGAAAGATGTGCGGTGGAAACAACTGTTGCTTGGACAAAAAATAAATCGGCAGCTGCTTTCGCTACAATCGAACCGTATTTGCTAGCTCCCACTGGAGTAGTACTGACGGCCGCAATTCCACCTTGAAGTTTGATTTCCTGAATTCGTTGTGTAATAAGTTCCGGTTTAATTGGTTCTGCATAAAGTTCTTGCATCAAGGGAACAAATTCATCTTTCCCTACTGTGGCAATGCGGTCTAAAATTGGTTCTGGATTGGTATAGCGAGTTTGGATACCTTCCAAGTTAAGAACACCTAATGCTCCTAACTGCGACAAGCCCACAGCCATACGAACATCTACTACACTATCCATAGCACTAGCAATGATCGGGATTTCTCTTTCTATACTGCCAACACGCCAATGAGTCTCTGCCATGCTAGGATCTAATGTTCTATTGCCGGGGACTAGAGCAATTTCATCTATTCCGTAAGCTCTCTTAGCTGTCTTTCCGCACCCAATTTGAATGTCCACACTGTTTTTCCAAATCTATTTAAGCTAGGCTATCAAATTGTGAAGGGACTTGGGGCGGTTTTTATCGATACAGGAGGGGTAGTCGCCGCAGGGTTGGGAATAATTTACCCCAGCCGATTAAACCTGATGTGTTGAATAAGGCTATTACTACACTGATTAATTCAGCAAAAATTTCCGAGAGACTTTTAGCTAGTTGCTAATTGCTGACTGCTTTTCAATAGAATTGTTACCATAAAAATAGATTGTATAGATGAAATGTTAAAGGTTAGATATTGAAGCCTTGATCCAATCTGAAACTTTAGAACTACTAGAATGGCATCGTCTCTGCCAGCACCTGTCTACCTTTGCCGCAACAAAGCTGGGGTTAATCGCCGCATGTCATCTGCCCATCCCGATTTCTCGAAGGGAAAGCGAGCAATTGCTAGCACAAACTAAGGAAGTTTACCAGCTGGAAACACGTCTGAATACAGCACTGTCGTTTGAGGGAATTCAAGATATTGGTGATTCTCTCGAACGGGCAGAACTTCAAGGAGTTTTGGCAGGAGATGAACTGTTGGCGATCGCAACGACTCTTGCAGGGACAAGAAATTTACGTCGGATTATAGATAACCAACCCGATTTACTAATTTTAAATCAGTTAATTGCTGATCTCCGAACTTATCCGGAGTTAGAGCAGGAAATTCATCGCTGTATTGATGAGCGAGGACAGGTGAGCGATCGCGCTAGTCCAACATTATCGGGGATACGTGACTCTTTGGGGCAATTGCGGTATCAAATTACCCGTAAACTTCAAGGAATTCTACAACGACAAGCTGGTGCAGTTCAAGAACAGTTGATTACCCAACGAAGCGATCGCTACGTTATTCCTGTAAAAGCACCTCAAAAAGACGCTATTCCCGGCATCGTCCACGATACCTCTACCAGTGGTGCGACACTTTATATAGAACCTAATGCTATAGTCCCATTAGGAAACCAACTGCGACAGCTAGTCAGAAGAGAGCAAGTAGAAGAAGAAGCAATTCGCCGACTGCTAACACAGCAAGTTGCAGCCGTAAAATCCGATTTAGAAAGGTTATTGGCAATTGCGACTACCTTGGATTTGGCAACTGCCAAAGCACGTTATAGTTTGTGGCTCAAAGCGAATCCCCCGCGATTTATTGACTGGGATAAAAATGAAAGCATTACTTTACGACAATTGCATCACCCGCTTTTAGTCTGGCAGTCTCAGCACGAACAAGGACAAACAGTAATTCCAGTAGATTTACTGATTCAACCGCATATTCGAGTAGTGACAATTACTGGACCTAATACTGGGGGGAAAACTGTAACTCTCAAGACTTTAGGGTTGGCAGCATTGATGGCAAAGGTAGGTTTATTTGTTCCTGCTCGTGAACCAGTAGAAATACCGTGGTTTGATGCGGTATTAGCAGATATTGGCGACGAGCAATCACTTCAACAAAGTTTATCTACATTCTCCGGACACATTCGTCGTATCAGTCGAATTTTAAATGCCCTGGATAGAGACGGGGAGAGAGATAATCGGGCAACCGGGCTTGCAGGGGAAGCAGGGGAAGCAGGGGAAGCAGGGGAAGAAGATAATGAATCCTCACTCCTTGTTTCCGACGACATAGCACTCCAAGGCTCAACAGGGAGAACCCGCC
>JAQYWO010000418.1 GCA_029379215.1 Rhizonema sp. PD37 | reverse complement strand
TTTTGTACTCTTTATTTGTTTTTTACGGGTTTATTCGGTAGGTGCAAGATCTGAGTACTGGAATGTTAACATTTCTTGGCAGTGCTTGAAGAATAAGTGGAGTTTGCTGATTGGAGTAACAGAATATCTTCAAAATTCTCTGAACTTCTACTCTAGGGTAAACTAAAACTTCAGCACATTTAATTCGTTTTCCGTCTTCAAATTCATTCCAGTAGTAAGCATTGATTATATTCCAGGGAAGTTCATCAAGCAAAGGTGTACCACAATAGAAGTTGGTATTTTGTGCAGCAGCATTGCCATCAGAGAAAATGGTACTTGAATCAAGAAGCAAGCGAGGGTCAGTGCTCAAAAAAGCAATTTGATTTTGCATTTCTTGCCGAACATAAAGCATTGGATTCCTTGGTGAGAAATAAAAAGGAACATAATTGTGTAATGATATGTTATTAACTCTCTTTATACTTCTTAAATTTTGAACATTTGGGTCTGAAATATCTGTAATTATACTCAGCCTATGAGCTTCATTATGTGATAGTAAGCCATGTTCAAAGATAGAATGCAGATTGCTGATAGCTGTCATGTGGTATAGGTATTTTATATTGTGTCTACAAATGTATTGTTCTGAAAGTGTAGAATTTATAATCATAGATGCAAGCCATGATACATTTATTTCTTCCTGCCTTCTATGATTCCCTGTATAAAGCTATAAAATTATACACAATGTTAAGTAATTGAAAAGATATATGGGGTAAATATAAAGAATTTATAAAAATATTCTCTGCTTATAGGATTGCTTTGGCAATTGTGGTTGATGCATAAAAAAGCTCTGTCTAACACCACGACTCTGCTCAGAGAAATAATGGAAGATGGGAAAGACAATTTTCATCAAGTGCTTGACGGAGAAATTCCCAAGTTTCTTTCTATTCTTGTTCATCTCCGTCCTCTCTCCATGACCTTAGCTCAATTTAGGCGATACACCTCTAACGAATAATGCCCTCTGACTTGCTTGATAAACTCAGGAGATAGGTTGCAGCTTCTTCATAGTTTGTGGCGTGTTCTGCTAGATGTGGTAGAAAATCGGGTTTGAGGGTAGTTTCGGTAGGAATTATGGGTGATAATTAAGGAGGATACTATAAGGAGCAACTATGTTGTCTGTAGAAGGGACATTCCAAGATGGTGTTGTACAACCTAATCAGCTTGTTGCTGGACGGAATGGACAAAGAGTGCTGATTGTGTTTTTGCAAGAGGAAGATGAATCACCGATCGCAGATTCAGCCTGGGGTGATTTTGCTCAACTACTCAAGGAATGTCAGGTAAATACAGGGCTTCGTGACTTAGCTCACCAACATGATCATTATCTCCACGGCACACCAAAACGAGAAGATTAAGAGGAGTGAAAGTTTTTGTAGATACAGCCGCATGGATTGCTCTGGCTAATGCTGATGATGAATTGCATCCTCGTGCAAGCCAAATTATGAGTGACTTGCTCACTCGAAAGGCTAGATTGGTTACAACAGAATTTGTGCTATTGGAAGTGGCAGATGCTCTCGCTGCTCCAAATCTTCGATCAACTACTATTCAGTTCATTAACCAATTGAGACAATCTCCGATTTTACGCATCATTCCTCTCAATGACGATCTGCTGGCAGATGGTTGGACGCTTTACAGTAAAAGGTTAGATAAAGGTTGGGGATTAACCGATTCCACCAGTTTTGTCGTCATGTTGAGTGAACAGATCAGCCAGGCGTTTACGAGCGATCGCCACTTTGAGCAAGCAGGATTTGTCAAGCTTTTGTAGTTGGTGATATTTGCATGTTCATACTTCGTTAAAGCATCCTACACGATCAGCGATCACATCCTCTGTCAACGAAACTAAGTAGTTAGACAGAATTAATTACACAAAGATGTAGTGAAATTTGTTCGGAAAAATGAATGTATGTTAATTACAAAGTTATATGATATTTCTTAGGGAAATAAATCCCCTATCATTCCAACTAATAGAACGCATTTATCGCCAAAGTCGGCATCATCAGGTACGTTAAAGAGCGCATTGCGTCATGTTAGCAACGCATGGGGACAGACAAAAGTAAAGCCCGCGCAGGCGGGCTTCGTTCGTATAGACTCAGGCTTCAGCCTACAAGTCTAGGCTATTACTTACCCACTCCCGTAGGCATACTCAAAACTTCCTCCATACTCGGCATTTCTTCCACAGAAATGACGCGTCCTTCATCCTCAAAACCGGGGATGCGATCAAAGTTCAAGTACTGATACAAATCATCAGCAAAAGGATGAATCTTATTCGCCACAATATCCATATATTCTTGTATTGTGGGAATGCGTCCCAGGAGCGCACAAACTGCTGCCAATTCAGCCGAACCAAGATAAACTTGTGCCTCTTTACCCATCCGGTTGTTGAAGTTGCGTGTCGAGGTTGAAAATACCGTCGTCCCATCCTCAACCCGTGCCTGATTTCCCATGCACAAACTGCAACCAGGCAATTCCGTGCGTGCATTTGCCGCATCAAAAATACCGTAAACACCTTCTTCTTTAAGTTGATGTTCGTCCATGCGAGTTGGCGGACAAATCCACAGCCGAGCTTTCACTGTACCAGCACCTTCTAATACCTTGGCAGTGGCACGATAATGACCAATATTTGTCATGCAAGAACCAACAAAAACTTCTTGCACCGGATCATTAGCAACCTCTGATAATAATTTGACATTATCAGGATCATTGGGAGCAGCGACAATTGGTTCAGTGATTTCGTTCAAATCAATTTCCAGAATTTCTGCATACTCCGCACCCGAATCGGCTGCCATCAATACCTGATTCGCCAACCACGCTTCCATCTGGATGACGCGACGCAGAAGAGTACGGGCATCTTGATAACCGCGTGCTAGCATGTTTTTCAATAATGCGACGTTGGAACGCAGATATTCGGAAACAGTCTCAGTACTTAGCTTGATAGTACAACCTGCACTGGAACGTTCGGCGCTGGCATCTGTTAATTCAAAAGCTTGCTCAACTTTTAAAGAAGGCAAACCTTCTATTTCTAAAATTCGTCCAGCAAAGACATTTTTCTTGTTCTTCTTCTCTACTGTTAGCAAACCTTTTTGAATTGCTACGTAGGGTATAGCATTCACAATATCTCGCAAAGTGATACCGGGTTGCAATTCTCCTTTAAACCGTACCAAAACTGATTCTGGCATATCTAAAGGCATCACACCCAAAGCTGCAGCAAACGCGACTAACCCAGAACCCGCTGGAAAGGAAATACCTAAGGGAAAGCGAGTGTGAGAATCTCCACCAGTTCCTACCATGTCTGGCAGTAGCATCCGGTTTAACCAGGAGTGGATAATTCCATCACCAGGGCGTAAAGCGACACCGCCACGTGAGGCAAAAAAGTCGGGGAGTTCTTTATGAGTTTCAATGTCAACTGGTTTGGGATAAGCAGCCGTATGGCAGAAACTCTGCATGACTAAGTCAGCAGAAAAACCGAGACAAGCCAGTTCTTTCAATTCGTCGCGGGTCATGGGACCTGTGGTATCCTGGGAACCAACGGTATTCATAATTGGTTCGCATGATGTACCCGGAAGTACACCAAGTAAGCCGCAAGCTTTACCCACCATTTTCTGTGCCAGTGTATAACCCTTAGCTGTAGAGACAGATTCTTGGGGACGGATAAAGACGGTGCTGGGTTCTAAATTCCGTGAGGCGCGGGTTTTGTCTGTGAGGGTACGTCCGATAAGTAAGGGAATGCGTCCTCCCGCACGGACTTCATCTAGAATAGTGTCTGGTTTGAGATTGAAGGTGGAAATAACTTCGCCTGCTTCATTGGTAATTTTCCCTTTGTAAGGATGAATGGTAATCACCATGCCGGTTTCCATCTTACTGACATCACACTGGATGGGCAAAGCACCTGCATCTTCAGCAGTGTTGAAGAAGATTGGGGCAATGGTACCGCCTAAAATATATCCACCTGCACGCTTGTTGGGTACGTAAGGAATATCATCCCCCATGTGCCACAATACGGAGTTGATGGCAGATTTACGTGAGGAACCAGTTCCCACGACATCTCCGACATAAGCTACGGGATGCCCTTTTTTCTTTAGCTCCTCGATAGTTTGCAATGCCCCAGGCAGGCGCGACTCTAACATTGCCAAGGCATGTAAGGGAATATCGGGGCGTGTGGTGGCTTGAAGTGCGGGAGATAAGTCATCGGTGTTGGTTTCACCAGGAACTTTGAAGACAGTAACAGTGATGATTTCGGGTATTGTGGGACGAATTGTAAACCACTCAGCTTCCGCCCAAGAGTTAATGACGCGCTTGGCAAAGGGATTTGTTTTGGATAACTCTAAAATGTCGTGGAAGGCATCATAGACTAGCAGGATTTTGCTTAAGGCAGCAGCAGCGATCGCAGCTATTGGTTCCTTTCCTTGCCCACCCATCACCAAGGGTGTTTCGGAAGATGACGATACTGATACGGTGGGAATTTGCAGCAGTTCGATTAAAGATGGCACGTTGTAGCCACCTATCATTGTACCCAGCAATTGCACGGCTTCAATGGGTGAAATTAAGGGACTGGCAATCTCCTCTTTGGCAATAGCTGTCAGAAAACCAGCTTTGACGTATGCGGCTGGATCAACTCCAGGAGGAACGCGATCGCTCAGCAAATGCAGTAAAATCTCTTCTTCACCTGCTGGCGGATTCTTCAGTAATTCACACAATTTTGATGTTTGCTTCGCATCTAACGGTAGGGGGGGAATTCCGAATACGGCTCTTTCAGCAACTTGTTGGCGGTATGTTTCGAGCATAATCTTCTCCAAAATATGTGGCTCTACTTTCTGGGGCGTTCGACCTCACAAGTCTTGACAGGCTAAATTCACGCATGGGTCTACCCCTGGAATTAAGTTTTTGTCTGACAAGGAATTATAATTATGACTGGACAGCACCTTGTTTGGTCAAGTTCTTCTACGATAATTCTTTTGCTTACAAATCTTAATTGGGGTGTCCGCCTATTTATAAGGTAAAATATTTTGCTTGTCCGTGCTTAACACTCTCAAACAGCATATGCCCAACACTTACACCGTGGAAATTATCCACCAAGGCAAAACTCATACTTTGCAAGTTCCTGATCATGAAACCATCTTATCAGTTGCTGATGCTGCTGGGTTGGATTTGCCAAGTTCATGTCATGCTGGTGTTTGTACGACTTGCGCCGGCCAAATTATTCAAGGAACTGTAGATCAAAGTGAAGGCATGGGCGTTAGTCCAGAATTGCAAGATAAAGGGTATGCCTTGCTTTGTATCGCCTATCCCCGTTCTGATTTAAAAGTTGAGACAGAGAAAGAAGATACCGTCTATCAGTTGCAATTTGGGAAGGGGTAAACAGACGCCACATATCGCGTCAAGACAGGAGTGGAGAGTTGAATAATGATTACACATTTTATTACTACAGAAATTGACTTGCAAGAAACTCCTATAGAATTACAAAAAGTCATTGAGACAGAGTTGAACAAACAGGGAGAACCTTTACGTTGGGCAATTACCTCCGTAGATGTTGCCAAGCAATCATGCACTGTCGAAGCTGTCGTGACTAAAATGAGTGCTGAGTGCTAGATTATGCGTCCATACACGGCTATTTTAATTGTTCCTACAGGTATTGGAGCGGCAATTGGGGGTTATGCAGGAGATGCTTTGCCAGTGGCGAAAGCTATGGCACAGGTTTGCGATCGCCTGATAACTCACCCCAATGTCCTCAATGGTGCAAGTCTCTATTGGAACCTGCCCAACGCTTTCTATGTTGAAGGCTACGGACTTGACAAATTTGCGTCTGGATGCTGGGGACTTCGCTCAGTACATCAGAATCGCATAGGTTTACTTTTAGACAAAGGAATTGAACCGGAGTTACGGCTGCGACACATCCAGGCAGCCAATGCAGCAAGAGCGACTCTAGGATTATCTTTAACTGATTATGTGATCACTGACGCTCCCTTAGAAGTGGAATTGCGAACAACAGCATCGGGGACAAGTTGGGGAACAATTGGCAATCCAGACAGTTTGTTACGGGCAGCAGAAATCCTCATTAAGAGTGCGAGGGCAGAAGCGATCGCCGTTATCGCTCGTTTCCCCGATGATGTTGACGAAGTTGCCGAGCAAAATTACCGTTACGGCAAAGGTGTCGATCTCATTGCAGGTGCAGAAGCCATTATCAGCCATTTGGTTGTGCGAACTTTTCAAATTCCTTGCGCCCATTCCC
>JAQYWO010000417.1 GCA_029379215.1 Rhizonema sp. PD37 | reverse complement strand
GTCCGTAATTCTACGTTATTTTTTTGTAGTATTACCAATAGAGTTTAATCTGGGTACTAGTTCGTTGATAATTGATATAATAATGACCTTTTGACAAATGATCACTAATCACTCTGGTAATGCCAAACAGTCACTAGGTGTCCAGTAAACGTAGATGCGAGTATTGAGGTTTGGTAAATTACCGAAGGTATTGGGCTGCATAACAGTGATGCAGATGTCGGGTGTCAATTCTACAACATAATTAACGTGTGTTCCCAAATACATAATGTTAACTAGCCGTCCCTCAAAGCAGTTTATGTGCAAACTCGGTTGATAAAGTGAAAGCTGTATTTTTTCAGGACGTACACTGACTACAACTGCTTGTGATAATCCTGTTGGTGTATCAGAATGGCGGGTGACAACAATTTTCAGTCCAGTTTTGGTCAAAATTTGTAAATTTGTAGCGTCTACCTCTGTGATTTCACCGACGAATAGATTGGTATCGCCAATAAAATCAGCAACAAACGGTGAACGTGGTTGTTCGTAAATTTCACTAGGGGTGCCAATTTGCTCAATTTTGCCTTGATTCATCACTGCAATGCGATCCGATAAAGACAGTGCCTCTTCCTGGTCGTGAGTGACCATGATAAAAGTTAATCCCAAATCTTTGTGTAAATTAGAGAGTTCAACTTGCATTTCCTTACGCAGTTTTAAGTCTAATGCTCCTAAGGGTTCATCTAGTAACACCACAGCCGGACGGTTGACTAACGCCCTTGCTAACGCGACTCGTTGCTGTTGACCACCAGAGAGTTGATTGGGAAAGCGCGATCGCAAACCTTCCATTTTCACCAGTTCTAAAGCTTCTTTGACTCTGCTTTGAATTTCCTCTGAGCGGATTTTTTTCAATCGCAGTCCAAAAGCAACATTATCCCACACTTTCAAGTGGTTAAAAAGAGCATAACTTTGAAATACAGTATTGACAGGTCGGCGATATGGAGGGACATTAGTCATTAACTGGCTCCGAATCAATAACTTGCCAGCATCAGCCGTTTCAAACCCAGCAATTAAGCGGAGTATAGTTGTTTTACCACAACCCGAGGGTCCCAGAATACTAAAAAATTCTCCAGGCAACACATCCAAGTCTACTCCATTTACTGCTGGCTCAGAGTTAAAGAACTTGAAAACATTTCGCAGTTCCACATCATACGACTCAAAAGCCTCCATTTCACCCTGATTCTGCGTTACAGTTTGAGTCATAATCCTAAATTAAAGACCGTGATTATACTGGCTAAGTAAGTTGGTGTAATCGGATCTAACGTATGTTAACTGTCATTGGTCATTTGTCAAGCGGACTGTACAAAGGATAAATAACTAGGAACAAATGACGAAGGAGAAAGGACAAATAGCTAGGTTCAACCCACTTATTATACTTTGGTTAATAGTATTCCGATTATTTGACGCTATATACCGGGTAGGATTTTAGCGCATTTGTATACAGATAATGTTAATCTGAGATTTAGTTCTATGGCTTTATTACAATCACCACAATTAGGTAAGAAAAGAGAAACCCGTACAGTGGGACGGGGTTTCCAGTCCACATTTTTAATCGTGTTTACTATATTAATGACGGCTGGAGTAGTTGGTCGGTTGGTATATTTACAACTGGTTGAAGGCGCACACCACAGAGAGCGAGCCGAGGCAAACCGGATTAGAATGATTCTTAAACAACCGGAAAGAGGCAATATTTTTGACCGGAATGGTAAACTTTTAGCCACCACACACTATCCTCATTCTGTCTACTTATGGCCAATGGCTCACACTAGGCCGTCGTGGTCGCTTGTTGGTCCGCGTCTATCGCAAATTTTCAACATCCCTCAGAAGGAGATAGAAGATAAACTCGACAAGGCAGGTCCCAACTCTTCTTCACTTGTGCGTATTGCTCGTGATATTACTGAGGCACAAATCACAGCATTGAAGGAGTATGAAAACGAACTTCCTGGCGTAGAAATTAATACGGAAGCAGTACGCTACTATCCACACGGAAAAGAGTTAGCACATATACTAGGATATACCCGTGAACTCACGCCCGAACAGTTAAAAGAAAAGAAGAAGGAAGGCTATCGCCTGGGAGATGCTATCGGTCAGATGGGAGTGGAAAAGGCATATGAGCAGGTGCTGCGTGGCGAATGGGGCGGTCAGCAGGTAGAAGTGGATAGTAAGGGTCGCCCGATTCGGGTTTTAGGAGAAAAACAAGCAAAGGCGGGTAAGGATATACACCTAACCATAGATTTAGATTTGCAAGAGGCAGCAGAAAAAGCTTTGGGCAATATCAAAGGTGCAATTGTGGCAATAGACCCGAATAACGGTGCCGTATTAGCAATGGTGTCTCATCCGACCTTTGATCCGAATATCTTCTCCAAGCAAAAACTCTCTCAAAAAGACTGGCAAAGTTTACAAGGTAAAGACCATCCCTTGGTCAATCGCACCCTTAGCGCCTTTCCACCCGCGAGTACGTTCAAAATTATCACTACGTCTGCTGGGTTAGAATCGGGGAAATTCTCTCCGAGTACAATACTCCAAACCTTTGGATCTTTGACTGTCGGTGGCGTGACTTTTAGTGAATGGAACCACTCTGGATTTGGTTCAATAGGATTCCCCAAAGCGATCGCAATGAGTAGCGATACCTTCTTTTATCAAGTTGGTAGGAGAGTCGGTGGTCCAATCTTGACTGAATGGGCTCGTAAATATGGGTTGGGTCAAAGAACTGGAATTGAGTTTGCGAACGAAGAATCAAAAGGCTTGGTACCAGATGAGACTTGGAAGCAGAAAACTTGGAAGATACCTTGGACAGTCGGCGATAGCATTAATATGTCAATTGGTCAAGGTGCTTTGCAAGTGACGCCACTACAATCTGTGATCATGTTTTCTGTCCCAGCGAATGGAGGTTTTCGAGTTCAGCCACATGTGCTCAAAGACAATGAAAAGGCGAAAAGCTGGCGGGTATCTTTAAATATGAAACCAGAAACTCTAAAAACTCTCCGCCAGGGACTGCGGATGGTAGTTACTGAAGGCACAGGTAAGAGTTTGGACGTGCCTTCAATTGCACCAGCATCTGCAAAAAGTGGTACAGCTGAAGCCGGGATCAATCGTCCAAATCACACTTGGTTTGGTTCCTATGCCCCCAGTGATAAGCCGGAAATTGCTGTTGTGGCGTTTGGTGAAAACACTGGAGAACATGGCGGTACTATTTGTGGACCAATGGTCTTACAAGTGCTAGAAGCTTATTTTAACTCCAAGTATCCAGGTAAATACGCAAAACCCACAATTGATACATCAGATAGCAAAACTCAGAAATCAGGGGGTAGGACTGGGGATTGATCGTGGTAATTTATCATTCGTTATACATAATTGATTTGGCGATCGCCCCTGCAACTAATCCTAACTGATGAGTTTGGGTACTGCTTCAGGTGTAATTTGGGAAAAGTTGTGAAATTTTACACCGCAAATTCTCAAAGCCTTTGAACACACTCCGACTCCCGAACCGCGCTGATGAATACCGATTAGATAAACAGCACACGCATGCCAAGGACGCAGAGAAAGAAGGTACAAAAGATAAATAATCTTCCATCTGTACGTATAAACACAGGCAACGTCAAAATGTTGAAGATAAGGATACCTTCTTTTTCTCGCCTTTCATAGCTAAATCAAGAATACCAGTTTTTATACTGAGTTCAGGCTAACAAGTTCAAATGCGATCGCGTTTAGAATCTGCGACTGAAAGATGTGCGTTCACAATTGGTTCGCGTTTATGTAGGCGTTCACAATATTTGAAGCTGTTTGTTAGGCAACTTGTAGCAGTTATAGTCATTAAGCTGAAAGTTACGAGTTTACCTAAAACACCTATCTAAATATTATGACTAGCTTTATGTAAAATAACGTAATAAATATGACTTTTTTTAAGAGTAGATAAATTTTAAATTTTTTGCCTGATTTTCTAAACGAAGTGTGGCTATGCTGTAACAAATGACATCTCAAATGCTTAGTATGGCAATTAATTACAAGTCTAAATAAATGACCAGTCACAAAACCTTAACGATGAACTAACCAGAAGTTGGATAGTTCATTGGCGTTCCATCGCTTTTGATTGGTTTAACCTAAAAATAGTTCGCAACTTCTTTGGGCGTTACTTACCCACAATTACCCAGATTTCTCACCACATTTCTCAAAGCCTTCTAAAACCTAGATTTATGCCTGCGCGGACTCTCGCCAAATTATTACCAACAAAAAATGCCCGAAACGTAATCTGGATAATTGTTACAAGACATGCGATGGCGCGGAGCGCCCACGGCTTAAGCTGTATCGCGAAGCTTGTGAGAAATGCGGGAACTCGCCGCTTTCGAGAACAGATGTCTTGAGCCTTACCACTAACAATGGAGAAGCTCCAGGTTTTGTTGTAGTAAATGGGCTAGCCTCCAAAGGAGGAAGTTCGCTAACGCGCCAAGGATCTGTCAGCAAAGTATCTGCTGAATTAATTTTAGATAGTAGGCGATTGCTCCTTTTAGGAGTAGCGTTTACATAAATTATTTGTAAGAATTAAAATTTTTTTTGTTAATTGCTGCTATGAGATTTTTTATTGCATCTTTAATGTAGTAATTGCAACTTTAGCACGGCTATTAAAAACATGTGCGTCTAGGTACAAGCTGCTATGCGTCTACGGGAGCAGGCGGGATATTTATGCAATCACCGAATTCATCAGCCATGCCGATATCTTCTATCATGATGCCAGTGCAACAACAGTACAGGTAAAGTAAGCGCTTTTCTAATAAAATTGTTCCCCTAGTTTTGCTCGGTGACTCACTCTTGTTAATAGCTTCCCCTTTTAAGTCAAATTAGACGCTTTCAGAAGAGTAGGAACTTAAAAATAGTATTCAATAATTATGAAATATAACAATAACAGACAGTTTTTAGATATTGTCGAATATGCCTCTCTCGCTGGCTCTGCATTAGGAACTATTGTAGCTGTTGCGTCTGGGCAGCTTGGATATGCAGCAGCTCCTCTAACGCTGGCTATCTCCTTAAACGTAGTCAATCGGCGCAGTAGTGTCGCTAACATGCATCAAACAGTTCAATCTTTGCAACAGAAAGTCCAAGCACTGCCAGCCGAACCAGTAAAACTCAATGCCATTACTTACTCCCTTCAAGAAATTAAGCAGAAAACCGAGTTATTGACTCAACAGTTCAACGCTCGAGAGGAGCCGAAGCAAATTGAGGAATTAAAGAAAACAATTGCTCATCTACCCCAAAAAGTAGATCTTAGTCCTATTACCCAGTCCATTGAAGAACTCAAGCAATCATCTACTCGACTGGAAACACAAGAAATTGCCAACTTGACAAAGCAGCTGAACGCTTTTGAACTACGTCTCGACAATTTTCCAAAACCAGTTGACTTGAGTGAGATACTTGCAGAAGTTGCCAGCCTGCAAGCAATTGACAAAAGTTCTATTAATGACAGCATTATCCAACTTCAATCCCAAAACGCTCATATCTGCCAGCAGATGCAGCAGTTGCTCTCACCGTTCGATCCTAGTTTTTTAGAAAAGCGAATAGCTGAGCTTGAAGAGAGCGATCGCACTAATATTGCTGGGTATCATCGCTTAACACAACTAGTACATGCAGAGAGAGCAAGAGTACATTCGTCTATAATCAGCGTCCAAAACAATACAGCAACTGCCGTTGTGGAAGTTCGCCAGTACTTTTTAAGGGAAATTGAATCTTTACACGCGACAATTCATGCCTTGCCTACTCCGACTGAACCAGTTGATTTCAATGGGGTAGAAGCAGAAATCGAAACCTTAAAGTTACAGATACAAGCAATTGACTTTAGTTCTATCACAAGCAGTTTTGTCCAACTTCAGACAGAGCTACAAACTCAGATTAACCAAATCAATCACCAGATAAAGCAGCTACCTCAGCTTCTTGACCTAGATGCAATCAGGCAACAGTTATCTAAACTGGATACGAGAAATCGCGATCTTTTTAAAGATTATGTTGAGCGTTTAGTTCCAACAGTAAAAGATCTACGTTCAGACAAAGTATTGACCCAAAAAGCAATTGTAGACATTTCACATCAATTAAATGCTTTCAGGCTAAAACTTAACAATCAGATTGCTCATACTGAACCTGTTGATTTAAGCACACTCAAGATAGAAATCACAGACTTTAAATCCCACCTTCCGCACCCTAACTGTCACACATCAACAAAAAGTTGCTTGAGTAGTAC
>JAQYWO010000416.1 GCA_029379215.1 Rhizonema sp. PD37 | reverse complement strand
TTCCTTCATAGGTAGTAAATTTTTCATAATGCCGAGGATTCTTGTCATAGACGATGACCTAGCAATTTCAGAACTCGTTGCCGTTAACTTAGAAATGGCTGGCTACGATGTCAGTCAAGCTGAAGACGGCATTAAAGGTCAAGCCCTAGCTCTCCAACTCCAGCCAGACTTGATAATGCTCGATCTGATGTTGCCCAAGGTGGATGGATTTACCGTTTGCCAGCGCCTGCGACGGGATGAGCGTACTGCTGAGATTCCGGTGTTAATGTTAACGGCTTTAAGCCAAACTCAGGACAAGGTGGAAGGCTTTAATGCTGGTGCAGATGATTATCTTACCAAGCCATTTGAAGTCGAAGAAATGCTCGCGCGAGTGCGAGCACTTTTGCGGCGAACTGACCGCATTCCGCAAGCTGCAAAGCACAGCGAAATTCTTAACTATGGACCAATGACTCTTGTTCCCGAACGGTTCGAGGCTATTTGGTTTGCTCAGACTGTAAAACTGACCCACTTGGAGTTTGAACTACTCCACTGCTTACTCCAACGTCATGGTCAGACAGTTTCCCCTAGCGAAATTCTTCGGGAAGTTTGGGGGTACGATCCGGATGATGACATTGAAACTATTCGAGTGCATATCCGTCACTTAAGAACCAAGTTAGAACCAGATCCCCGTCATCCCCGCTATATCAAGACAGTCTATGGTGCCGGATACTGTCTTGAGTTGCCCAGTGCCCCTGCATCAACTGAAAGCGTTGCAACATCAGAAGTTGAGTTATAATTTTCCCCTCTAGGAAGCAAAGGAGAAACGGAGAAATGGAGAAAGGGAACAGGGGAGAAGCGGAGAAATTCTGACTCCGCGCCTCCACATAAAGACGCAGCACGGAGCGTCTCTAAATCTCCTGTCTCCTGTTTCCTGTCTCCTGTCTCTTGTCTCCTCTAGCTTTTCTTTGGGAAATCAGGTAGAAGCCTAGGGCACTTAATCCGACAATGGTTCCTGATTCGGGAACTTTTGCAGGCGGTACTGAAGTAATTCTGGCGTAAAGTCCTGCTGTGGTTGTGGCTCCTTCAAGAACGCGGAATTCGCTGAGTGCTGTCTTACCGCCATCTTGACTGAAGCCAGTGAGTTCCAGCGCGTATTGATTGCCATCAAATGTAAAACGGCGATCGCCAACGCTGTTCTGTATAATCACTGCATCTGCGTTTTGCTCGGGAGTATTCGCCGGGTCATTTGGTGTGTTCAGTAAAGTGAAGTCGAAGTTGAAAGCTTGGTGGAGATTATTCTGATTTGTTAATGAGAGGTTAAGGTTCAAAGGTACAGAATCGACGTTAGTACCTTCGGGAACTGTGCCATTAAAGTAAGTTAAATTGCCAACTTCAAACGAAGAATTAGTGTTTGTGGAAAATGAATTTTCGGTAAAGGTAAGTTTATTCGCAGGTGTGCCAAACTTAGGATCGTCTGGCAGAGCTTCCCCCCAAGTAAATGAGTTTGTCCCGACACCTGAATAAGCGGGGTTGGTATTAATCCCTCCTGAAGTTGGTATTCCCCATCTACCACTCGAGTTACCTGAGAAAGTAATGGCTTGAGTTTGAGTGGAGAAACCAAGTGCTGTAACTGTTGTCACAGCAAAAGTATAAAGAGTCGTAGTTAAAATTGAACTTAGTTTCATTATGATTTAACTCCCATAAAGGAGTTTTTCTCAAGTTGGGAACTTGTCCACCTTAGTAAATTTACTTAGAATTTGACAATAAATTTATGTATTTTTCATGAAATCTTTATATACTTTATTGTTCCTTATCATACTCATTACAAAGGGAGTGGGAGTTCATTGAAACTGTCGCTAGAGGTAATCCAACATCATGTTTGTTGATGTCTAGTGAGAAGAGGAGATGAATTACCTCCTAGAGAAGAAAGCTCGTTCTGGAGTTCACACAGTTCCACTTTGTAGCAGGTGTGGGCTTCTAAAAAATTAGAAGCGCGTCAATAAACTTGGTAATTCATTATACGAAGGGTACTTTGTTTGTTCAGGATAATTAGTACTCGGTTACATAAAACAGTAGGGGGCAAAATGTCTTTTGCCCCCTACAACCTTTGATAAATTCAGGAAAATACTTCTCTTTGTTAAGGCGCGAGGGCGTTACCACGAAGTAAACTACCAAGAGTCTTGGCAGTAATTTTTAACTGGGTGATGGGATTAGCTGGTACAACTGTCTTATATAGATAACTATCAAAAGTCAGTCGCTGCACATCGCGGTCGCCACACATTTCTACAAAGGCTTCGCGGGTAGCGTCAGAACGATAGAATACAGATTGTAAAATGTCTAGCACCTTGTAGGTGAGTCCGTATTTTTTATCCCAGCGCTTTATATACACTTTGAGCTCGGCTTCTGTAGGGATACGGCTACCGCTATTGGACATTTCCACAATGGTTTCGGCACACATCCGTCCTGATTTTGCGGCAAAGTAAATGCCTTCACCAGAAGATTTGGTAACATAGCCAGCAGCATCACCTATTAAAGCGACACGACCGACAACACGTCTGGGACGGGGATGTTCGGGAATGGGGTGTGCCTCTACTTTAATAATTTTACCGCCTGCCAGTTTTTTGGCAGCTCGGGCGCGGATACCAGCTTGTAGTTGTTTTATACTCGCTTTATGAACTTGCATCGTGCCAGTACCCACAGCGACGTGGTCGTATTTGGGGAAAACCCAAGCGTAAAAGTCGGTGGAAACGTCGTCGCCAACGTACATTTCCGCAAGATTGTTGTAATATGCCATCTTGTCTTCGGGTAGGCGAATGCGCTCTTGGAAAGCGATCGCATAATTGTAATCCCCTGCATCCATTTCCTTAGCGATGCGGGAGTTTGCCCCATCGGCACCGATCACCATATCAACTTTTAGGGTTTTGGCAATACCTTGGGCACCACCTTCTGTGTGATCTACATAATGGATGGTATAGGGATCGGTATTGTTTGTGGGAATATCGAGTTTATGAACGGTGGCATTAATTAGATTTGCTCCTAGTTTGGCGGCGCGATCGCGTAGATAGCCATCCAATACCTCGCGGCGACACATACCTATATATTCGTCTTCGTTATAGAGATTGATATCGACCTCACGATTTGAGGGCGATATCATCTTCATCTTTCGCACTTGGCGATCAATAATACTCGGTGGCAGATCAAACTCACTTACCATGCACAGGGGGATTGCACCGCCACAGGGCTTGGCATTGTCTAGCTTGCGCTCAAACAGATAGGTTTCAATTCCAGATGAAGCTAGCGTTTCAGCAGCAGATGAACCAGCTGGACCTGACCCAACAACAGCAACCCGTAGTGTCAAAGGTTTTCTCCCAATCTTCACAATTACCGAATGCATCCTATCACGGACTTTCGGCTAATTCCTCGCTTTAGCTGCAAGTTTTGACACAAATGCAATGTTCTTAATATTTCGCTACGAAGTAACCCGTCGTGTAAGGGCAGGTTCACCTAGATAACCTGTGCAAAATGAAAATTAATCGGTAAAGGAAAGCCCCTACTTCTCTACTTGTTGAACTTCCTTAGGAACCCCAGCAGTCAACACCTCATTTCCCGTAGAAGTCACCAAAACATCATCTTCAATCCGAATACCGATACCAACCCAACGCGGGTCGATTTCTGGCTGATCTTCTGCGGGTTTGGTATCTGGGACAATATAAAGTCCCGGTTCTACTGTCAGCACTTGATTTGGTTGTAATATTTGTGGCTTTTCCTCACCATGCTGGTAAACTCCGACATCATGAACATCCAAGCCCAGCCAATGACCAGTGCGGTGCATGTAAAATGGCTTGTATTTCTCTTCTTTAATCAAGGTGTCAATTTCACCTTTGAGAATTCCCACGGACACCAAACCTTCTGTGAGAATACGCACAGCTGTGTCGTGAATTTGTTTGTAGGGATTTCCCGGTTTTACTTGGGCGATCGCCTGTTTTTGCGCTTCTAAAACAATTTCATAGAGGATTTTTTGTTCTGGCGTAAACTTACCCCCGACTGGCCAAGTTCTCGTAATATCCGAGTTATAGTACCCATAGGAACAACCCGCATCAATCAGCAGCAAATCGCGCTCCTGCATTTTCCGCTCATTCTCGATGTAATGTAATACACATGAATTCTTGCCAGAAGCCACAATTGTCGGATAAGCTGGTCCCAGCGCACCACGTTTGCGAAAGATGTGTTCAATTTCCGCTTGAACCTCGTACTCGTAACGTCCTGGTTGCGTAAATTCCCAAGCATGATTGTGTGCTTCTACCGCGATGTCCGCAGCTTGCTGCATCAACTTTAATTCAGCTTGACTTTTTACTAGTCTCATGCTATGTAAAATTGGTCCCGGATCTTCAATGGCAATTGGTCCCGTACCGCGTTTGGGATAAGTCCGCATCAAACGCTGCCAATGATTGAGGATCTTGTCGTTAAAATTGCGATCGCGTCCCAAATGGTAGTAAATCCGCTCAGCTTTCTCCAAATACTGCGGTAGTTTTTCATCAAGTTCCGCGATTGGATAAGCAACGGATGCACCATAAACTTCCTTTGCTGCATCTACTCCACATAAGTAACCACTCCAAACTTCCTGTTCACGATCCTTCGGTTGCACAAATAGGATAAACTGATGTTCTGGATGATGTGGTGCTAAAACTGCCACTGCTTGTGGTTCATTAAATCCAGTTAGATAAAAGAAATCACTTTCTTGACGAAAAGTGTATTCAATATCATTGTGCATCACCGCCGTTGGCGCACTACGAAAAATTGCAACGGCATTACCAATTTTTGCCATTAATTGTTCGCGACGTTGCCGATATTCTGCTTGCATCATTCTCTTTTTTGATTATGATTATAATTTCAGAAAACGTAGAGAATACGTTATGTATGATTTTTAATTTACTTTTCCCGAAGAATACATCCGTCATAAGTCAGGATAATTCTGTACGTACACACGAATAATTTATCGTAACACAGTCCGTTCAATTGTTCATGACCAAGGCAACTTTCAAGGTAAAAATTCCGTCCAATTTAAATGTCAACTACCCAGATTAACATCCCTATAGGAGTATAGTGCAGGCAGGAAAAAATGAATCTAAAAGCTTTCCTTTTCGCTCCCCTATATTTTCATCTAAATTCATTCTGATTCCTTTTTAGGAAATTTAAAATGCCAATTTAGCAATACATCTAGTTAAAAATCAACTATCATATATTTTCTTTCTTGATTGTGCAAGTACTAATGCTCAACTTTTTACAACATCTGTCCGTTAATTATATGGATTTATGCTGGTATATTAGCAATGTGAAGAAAGAACAACTACCAAGTACAAACGCCCGCCCACAGATCTGTTGAATTCCAAGTTGGATTAATCTCATTTGAGAACTCAAATTTGATTGACTTAAGTTGTAATTAATCAAGTTGTCAAAATATAATGTAAAATGCTAGAAAAGTTTCCGACCAAAAACCATTTAGATGCGTTACTTGTCCTGCGGGGTTTCGCTTGCTTAATGGTTGTTAATATTCATTGTAACCCTCCAAGAAATGCACTTTTTTATCAAGGTTACAATCTCAGTTGGTTAACATTCAGTCATGGACCAGTAGCAGTCTGGATTTTTTTTGTTTTGTCCGGCTACCTAATGGGTAAAGCATTTTATACCGAACGGTATACAGCTGATGTGCAAGGAGTTCTCCACTTTTGGAAAAATCGGGCTATTAGAATTCTACCACTTTACTATTTTGCTGTCTTCATTTTATGTTTATTTGTTTATACAGAAATTTTCAAAATTGAATCCTGGGGATATCTTATTCGAGTCTGCACTTTTACATATCATTCTCAAATGGTTTCCCAAACAATAGCTTTTGATTACGCTTTATGGTCTTTGTCAACGGAAATACAATTTTATATCCTTATTCCTTTTATCTATAACTTTTTTCGGCATCGTTTAACGAAGCAAAAACATATTCTTATAGCTGCTGTATGCGTAATTGCTATAACTTTCGTCCTCAAATTGATAGCATGGATAAGTTTCCGCAATCAAATCAGTGAGCAAATGGAATATGCCTTTAAATATTGGTATACTCCTCTCAGTAATAACTTGGAGTTATTCTTATGTGGTTTTTTCATTAATCCCTTGCTTAAATATCAATACCTTAATAAATCAAAGTTTTCCAATAACTTTAAATGGCTCAACTCCTTAAAAAAGATTCTTGGTGTTGTTTTATTGTTTGTACTTTATTTATTTAGTGCATATCATCTATATCATCAAGAACTATGGGGATTAATCGGTCGTCCAAGTGGTTGGAGAAC
>JAQYWO010000415.1 GCA_029379215.1 Rhizonema sp. PD37 | reverse complement strand
GATTTTAGGAACTAATTCTAATGTTGGAGGAAATGAATATAACAAGTTATTTGCAAAAGGTTGCAAGTCAGGTACTCCGCCTACTGGTGTAGCAAAAACAGGCGTTCCCGATTCCAGCATTTCATTAAGCACTAAACCCCAGCCTTCTACCTTGCTGGTAAATAAACCAACATCATGATTAGCGAGCAAATCGTATAATTCTTTTCTAGTAAATGAAGGCAAAATTCTCAGCTGACCTGACTGAAAAAGAGCGGAAGAAATCTGTTTTGGAGTCTTGGTATGGCAGCCTGCTATTGTAAAAGAATCTTGAGGACGCAAGGATAACCATTTTGTAATGAAATTCAGCAAAATATCAGTACCTTTAAGAGAGACCCAACGACCAATCCAGAGAAATCTAATTTTCTCTTCTGATGGCTGTTGTCGTTGAAGTTTGACTTGAGTCAGTGCCATCTGCTCAGATGTGCAAAGCGCGTTAACATAAAATGAAAGCTTATTGCGCCACCAAGGGAACCATTTCTTCATCCATAAAAATTCCAAACTCCCCAAGCAAAAAATATAGTTTGCTCTTTTCCAGCCTTGTAAAACTAAAAAGATTTGAAAAAAAGAGTACAAATAACTAAAAGGAATAAGAATAATTCCTTTTAGATCTCGCTTGAAATGTTCATTTAAGCTATGCAATATACACAAAATATCAGGCTGAACGCTACGAGCAACTACTTTTGGAGCAGACTGATTAACTTTTTTTGTAATGAAGGAAGCAGGAATATCGATAATATCGAAGGGTTTTTGAGTATCGAGAAAATCATCAAGCTTTAAGCGCATTACTTGAAAACTCTGCCACCATCTTGTCTGTTTAGGTAGTGGATAAGGGCACCAAAGAGTTACATCATGTCCCTTGTCTCGTAGAGCTTCTCCTAAATTTATTGCCATCTGACCAGCACCAAACTCAGGGGATAGCGGGGCATGGGTTACTATGAGTATACGCTTGTTCATGTGATTAAGCCTCCTCGTAAATCTGTAAATACTTTTGGATCACATTTGACCAACTAAGTGGCTTAATCCAGTCAAGACAAGTAGTTTGAAATTCTGCGTATTCTGATGGAGAAAGATCGATCAGTTGCTGCAAAGCAGTAGCGATCGCCTCACCAGAATTCTGCTTAACTACAAACCCAGTACGACCATCTTCTACAAATTCATGCATTGCACCTGCATCAGTACACACCACGGGAGTTCCACAAGCTTGCGATTCCAGCAAAGTAAATCCCATCAGCTCAGGAACAGGAGTATAATCTCCGTAGCAAGTCGTATGAACTGAAGGCAAAATTGTTACTTTCGCTGTGCGGTACTCGTACAGTAGCCGCTGTTCATCAGCATTGTGAACAAAGTTAACTGCTAAACCCTCCACCATCTGTTTCAGATCTTGATAGAATGCCTCACTATAGATTCTGCCAACGATGGTGAGTTGATAGTCTGGGCGATTAAGTAAACGGAAGCCTTCAATCAGGTAATTGATACCTTTGTGGGGCAAAATGCGACCAACATACAGTAACTTATTCTGTTTTGCTAAATCAGGATCTGGACAAAATTTATCAGTATCAAGCCCACCTTTGATCAAAACTGATTTTTTTTGTAGTTCATCTGGAATAAAGTTTAAGCCAAAGTGGGAATAGGTAATTGCGTGTCTGTAACAACTAAATACTGGCAGCTTCCGATTTAATACCAGGCTTCCACCTCCACCATAATCTGTAACAAAAGTACGCTTTCCCAATAAAAATCCTATTAGACAACCTAGATCAGAAACAATAGTATTCATGTTGTGTATGTGAACAATATCAGCCTTCAAGATTGACCTCAAATATCTAAAACTGATAGGGTTCATTTTACTACCATGAATAAAGTGTTTCACAGGAAAAACTTCAACTTTGAGCTTACCCATACAGTAGGATTTCCGCTGTGAAGCAAAGCTTACTAGAGTGGTATTTACTAATTTTGCCATCCAACTAGCTAACTCTGTTGGATAACGCTCACCACCACCAATTATAGAAGAGTTATCAAAGTATGTTGGAGTGATGTGAACAACTTTCATCTCTTTAAATAGCTGATTGATTTAATATTTAATAACTCAATATAGATATCGCATTCAAAAAATATAGTTTGCTGTTTCGTTTGCCAGCTAAAATTTTCATGACTTGAGAAAATTCTTGATAGCTAAGTATCTTTCTTCTCCCATACTAGCTTTGAATAGGATTGCCCAGAAAAGATACCAGCAAATCAAACTAGGTCTAATTAATAAAGTTTTCAAAATAGTCAAAAACTTGAAGTGGTTTTTATTCTTTATAAGAGATTGAAGCATCATATAATCTTTTGCCATAATTTGGAATATAATCAACTTTCTGAAAGTGTATACTCTTTTAGCTTCAGATAAAGCAACTTGATATAGTTCTGAATAGCCATCAGTATCAGACCTTAATGTTTTATTTTGACCATGATATTTAAATTTTACCCAAGTCTGCTTAACCCAAATTGCTTTTGGTTTTTGACTCAAAACGTGGAGAAAAAGCTGATAATCCATTCGCTCGAAAAGATTTTTAGTTAAGGGAAAAGCTGAATTACTCAGTTGTTTAGCAACGAATACGGCAGGTTGAGGTAAAGAAACAAAGTCCCAGAATCTAAGGTATTGATCAAAATTGCACGGATTGGAATAGCCATTAAAATGCTTAGTGATACTTATTAATTCATCATTTTCATTAACATTAAAGCATTCTCCAACAATGAGTTGATAGCCTTGTCTATAAATTACGGCGATGTTTCTTAAACACTTAGTATTGATGTATGTATCATCTGCATTAAGCCAGACAAATAAATCTCCAGTACAGTGTTTATATCCTTTATTTATTGCATCAGTTTGCCCCTCATCTGGTTCACTAATCCAGTAAGTTAAATATTGTTCGTATTTGTGTATAATGTCAACCGTATTATCAGTAGATCTGCCGTCAATCAGAATATATTCTAAATTGGGATAACCTTGTAGTAGCACTGAGCGAATAGTTTCTTCTATAAATCTTCCATAGTTATAGCTAGGTGTCACAATACTAATTCTGGGCCATTCTGAACCATCAGGCATTCGTTCAGGTAAGGGTTCAATCTGCTCTGTCCATGGCCATCCTGTTTTTCCTAGTGGCGGTGGGGGAAAGTTGTTTAAAGTGAGTGCATTAACCATAATTTACATATGTGAGATTGTTAATTGTTCATTAATTATTAAGTCATTTATTAGAATAAAAAGATATTAAGAGCATATTTTTGGCGCTCACATTAAAACGGAGAACCTAAATATTCGATTTTAACAACATCCACCCAACTACCATTTATGCCAACTACTTCTACTGAAGCGCCTCTCTAGCAATTTCTAAAAAACGATAACCAAAAGCTTGTACTCCACTATAACTATTTTTTCTGGAAATATCCTCTTGCTCTAAATTGGGTCCTGGCAGCAGTTGCTCCCACCAATCAGCTATAAGACTAGCCAACTGCTCTGGCGAGTTACGCTCAAAAAAAAGACAATTAGTAGGATTCTGTTCCAGATTAACAGGTATATCTGACAAAATGATTGGTTTTCCAAGACATCTTGCATCCTCAACAAAAGTACTCCATCCCTCAAATAGAGATGGTTGAATAATAGCTAGTGAACGTCGCATTAACTGCATCTGATCGAACTTAGGAATTAATCCGAGTAAATGCACCTGATCAGCAATACTCAATTTATGAATTGTTTGTAGAATTATATCTGAATAATCTGGTTTTCGATAGTCATAAATATGACCAGTACAGACAATTTTAGGATAAATGAGTTTTTTTTGTAAAAGCTTCAGAGCCTGAAAGACAATTAGATGATTTTTATGTTGCCAAAACTGATTACTTATTAAAAAAAATCGATCTGGTAGAGAATATTCCTGCTGTTTTTGTTGTGGATTTCCTTCATACCATGTATGTAAGGGATAGGTTTTGAAGGAAAGAACTTTTGTTTTGAAAGAAGCTTTTGGGAAAAACGTATGGAAATCTGACTCAGCAGTCTTACTACTTAAAACAACGATAGATGAACAATTAGCAACGTGAGTCAGTCCTTCGTCTCGCTGTCTAAGTTCTTTTTCAGTAAAAAATTGAGGTAAGTACTTATGCTGAAAATCGGCAATCCAAGAAGCTGAACGATATGATGTGCTTTCAGAATTCTGACTTGAATATGGGTACACAAAGTTAATTTTTTCTTTTCTAAAAAAAATCTCCATTCGAGGGTTATTGGCTTTAGATAAACTTGTTATCATTTTCCACATAAAGCGGTTGCAAAGTGTGAGAGGTTCTAAATGCAATTCTGGATAATAAATCTTGTTTACGTATGACTCAATTTGTTTGTATAAAGTCGGCTCAATGGCTTCATTACAAAGTAAATTCAGTTCAAAAGTGGAGCGAATATCAGGTGAAAGAGTTCCTAATGCCAAAATGATATTTTTGATATATTCGCTGCCACCGATCCAGCCACGTCCACCTTGCATGATTAAACAAATTCGCAGAGGCTTATTCATACACCTACTAACTCCGCACGACACCACTGGGCAAATGTTTTTACACCTCGTTCTAAAGGAACAGAAGGAGTAAAACCTAAAGTACTTAATTTTGATATATCTGCTTGCCAGTTTAGAGGTGTACCAGCAGGAACAATAGTATCAAACTGAGGAAGAACATTAGACTCTAAAGCACTTAAAACCATGTTGGCTAATTCAGAGATGTATATCTCTCTGCCAGAAGCTAAGTTATAAACTTCTCCTTGCATAGGGGCAGAATTAGCTACTACTACTAAGGCTTTAGCAATGTCGAGGGCATGAATGAAATCACGGCTCTCTGAACCAGTACCTTGCAAGCTTACAAAGTTTTGGGTAATTGCTTTTTGGCAAATATCCCAGAGAACTTGGCGACGTAGACCTGGACCATAGGCTGAGAAAATTCGCAAACTAGCCGTTGGTAAGTCATACACTTTAGTAAATTCCAGGCAAAGTTGCTCACACTGCCATTTGTGAAACCCATAAGGTGAGAGAGGGGCAGAGTGTTGCTCCTCTGTTATCGGTAGACTCTCCGGATTGCCGTAAGCCGCAGCACTTGAGAGAAAAATGAATCGACAGTTAGGGGCATTAAGGCGTAAAGCATTCAAGATTTCAAAGGTTAGAACTGTATTAGTGTAAAAATCTGCTGCCGGATCACTCATCGATAGCCAAACGGAAGCACGCCCTGCACAATGGATGCAAACATCAGGAGGCTGCTCTTTTAGTACACTACTTAATGCTACATCTGGTAGTTGAAAGCGGTGGTATGCTGCTAAATTAGCAAGTGGTGCATTTTCAGGGGGAGAGTTGTCAATGCCAATGACAGACCAACCTTGTTCTGAGAAATGACGAGCAACATAGCGACCAATAAAGCCTGCGACTCCTGTAACTAGAATATTGTTAGGCATTTTTCTATTCAACCTCTACAAGTGGCAGTGAAGAAATCAGTCGGTGTTCTTCTAAATGAGAAAGATAGAGAAGATTATTGTTTTCATCACGCGACTCGCGGAACATACCTGCAACATAGCCTTCTTCTACAGTTAATTCTTTAATACAGTCTGGTTTTAAATCTTGACGCACGAAAAAGGCATTATTGCCAGCGCTATTACATCCAACAAAGGCGTAACCTTTCTGCTTTGCTAGAAAAAAGAGTGCCTTGAGAGATACTCCATAATAAATCGTAGAGTAATGAGCTTTAGCGCGAACAAAATGCTCATTATAAGGCACACTTACAGATTCCTCCTTACCAAATCTAAAATTGTATTCTGTAATAACAATAGCAGGTTTAATTACATCAATTTTTTCCCATATCCAGTAGTCATTACCATCTATATCTACTGACAAAAGTCCAATTTCACCTGTAATACCATTCTCCAAAAGAATACTATTAATGTTATCCTTGGTTATAAAATAATTTACAACCTTTAAGTTATACTGCCAGTAAATAGGATCTTGTTTAATATAATTAACATCAGCTTCATTAGCTTCTATCAATAATCCTGCCCAGTTATTGTTAACCAAAAGAAACCTTGTATTTGATTCAGTATAATTTTGAACACCAAATTCAACAAAGACTTTACGAGGTATTTGAATATGTCTTAATAAAAACTGAATTATGCCATCTTCTCCCCACTGTGAATACACTCGAAATTCATTATCTGTAATACTTTTTTTGTCAAAATATTGTAATTGTCTAGATTCCAGTCTACCAATTCCTTCTTGAACTCTAACAAGAGTAGTTTGA
>JAQYWO010000414.1 GCA_029379215.1 Rhizonema sp. PD37 | reverse complement strand
AAGTCTTATTTTCCTAACATAACATATATTTTGTTACTTGTGATACAGAAAAAAATGAATTTTATCTTACAAAAAGAAAGTTTTGCAAAAAACGATATCCCTACTCGCCTACATCAGTTGGCGGAGAATTTGTCTCAAATTAAAAACTTATGCGTTGAGGGATCGCATCAGGAATCGATACTCAATCTTGCTAAGGAAAGCAGGTATTTTATCGAGTGGACTGTTCCAGATCTGGTACTCTTAGATATTGACCTAGCCGCAGAATTGGTTGATTTAGGGCGTGTTTTGACTCGCTGGCTGTTTAATTGGGAGCAAATTTGGTCCGATGCCACAGAAAAAAGTCAAGCGCTCCAGCTTGCAGAGGATTGGATTAAGAGAGTTTTGGAAATATCGCTTTTACAGTCTCAATCAATGACTGCATAGCTGATCTACTGTGACAATTCCACACACCTCCCAACGGATTGGTGTAAATATTGGCGTTAGCGCAGCGTCTCCAAAGGAGAAGGAAACCACCCATAAGGAAGAAACTATTTACTCGTTTAAAACTCAGTCTCTCACTTTCCTACACAAAATCCTCGCCCCAGGCTCATCCGCCACCCTTGCTACTCACCTGACTTTTCACCTACAGGCTTGTCAATTAACACTTCTTTGAGGAGTGCTAGGTATCGAAATGGCGATCGCGACACATCTGTAGGCGTGATGAAAAGAGTCATTGCCCAAATCAACCCATTGGTAACAGTTTTCGACTTAACCCATTAAATTCCGCCACAAAACAAAGCCGCAGCCAGATTTTACATAACATGTGTACAATGTGTACAACGTACTCATTTATTCTTCTGAAAGTTCCTTATGTCTCAAAGCGAAACCGTAACCATTCGCCTGCCTGCCGCAGTTAAGGGAAAACTTGAAGCACTTGCTGCAAGCACTAACCGAAGCAAGTCTTGGCTAGCAGCACAAGCAATTGCTGCTTACGTCGAAGAGCAGTCCTGGCAAATTCAACAAATTCAGGAGGCTGTGGCTTTAGCAGATAGCGATAAAGCTGTGTGGGTAGAAAGCCCTGATGTGGACGTATGGCTTACCTCTTGGGGAACGGAGAATGAGTTGCCAGCACCATGCGGATAACATATCTTTCACAGGCAGTTCTCGATTTAGTAGAGATTCGCGCTTACATTGCTGCTGATAATGCTGAATCCGCGCAACGTATAGGTAGCAAGCTTAGAGAGAGCATTCATAAACTAGAGCAGTTTTCAAATTTGGGTAAACCAGGAAGAGTGTTCGGCACTCGTGAACTGAATACATCCAAAATCGGCAAGACCACCTATATTTTAGTGTACCGCTTAAAGCAAGACGAGATTCAGCTTCTTCGAGTTCTATCAGGAATGCGAGACATTGATGCCATCTTAGAGAAAGGATTTCCGGAAGAGGAAAACTGATGACAATTTTCCTAGATAACCTTTCCTGATATGTCTCCTGTTCCTAATATAACATATATTTTGTGATTTTTGATACAGAAAAAATATAATTTTATGAGTTTGAAGTGAATACAAGAGTCCTAACCTTACTCAGCGATTTTGGCGATCGCGACACATATGTCGGCGTGATGAAAGGAGTCATTTCCCAAATTAACCCATTGGTGACAGTATTGGACTTAACTCATCAAATTCCGCCACAAAACAAAGCCGCAGCCAGGTTTTGCTTAATGAATGCTTACCCGTATTTCCCATCTGGGACAGTGCATGTGGCAGTAGTAGATCCAGGTGTGGGAAGTGTGAGACGAGCGATCGCAGTAGAATGTGCTGATGGGTTTTTGGTAGGACCAGATAATGGCATATTTAGTGGTGTACTCAGTCAAAGTCAACTGATTGCAGCAGTAGAACTGACAAACCAGGAATACTGGAGAACTCCGCAACCAAGCATTACTTTCCACGGGCGAGATATCTTTGCACCAGTAGGAGCTCATCTTGCTAGTGGTGTTCCCCTCAAACAGCTAGGAAAACTTATTGACCCAGCAACGTTGGTACAATTGGAGATGGCTGAGTCCAGTCTGACAGAAACTGGCGCAGTCGGTTGTATTCAATACATTGACCACTTCGGCAACTTGGTTACCAATATTCCAAAAAGTTACGTACAAGGCAAAACTTGGCATCTCGAAGCAGCTGGGTTGACTCTTCCAGGTTGTGAAACTTACAGTGATGTCAAAGTTGGGGAGGCGATCGCTTTAGTTGGCAGTCACGGTTGGGTAGAAATTGCCATCAATAGCGGGAACGCACAGTTACAACTGCTTCTTCAATTGGGAGATGCGGTAAAAGTGATTAAAGTAGAGAATAGATAGGAGGTAGTGGGCAATTGGGGATTAGTAACCTATTACTCATTACCAATCATCATCTAACAATCATAAATCCTATGACCACATCAGCACCAGAAATTTATCAAGGTCAGTTTGGCGAATTTACGATCAACCAGAGCGATCGCTCTGGCGTCATCATTTACCGTGCTGCATTAATGGTAGCTGCACTCAGCTTTGCCATAGGCAGCGCTTTAGTTTTGCTTAACAATAATTCAACTGTTCTCAACGCAATCACACCTCTATATGCTTGTTTTAGTCTGGCTTTAGGTGTGAGTTTACTGACCATTCACATCTACTTAGCACCCCTACACCGACTTTTGCAAGTTTTTTGGGCAATTGGTAGCATCACAGCAATTGTACTGGCATTCTCTAACACTGAGCCTTTATCTGTCACCGTCTATACCCATCCTCTGACTTTACTCGGCGTAGGTTTTACCTTTGCCGCTTTGACGGGGATTTATTTCAAAGAAGCAGTTTGCTTTAACCGTCTGGAAACTAAGTTCCTCACACCAATAGTTCCATCTCTTCTTTTGGGACATATGACAGGGGTGTTGCCAAGTCAGTGGGAACGAGTATTATTAGGAACATGGGCAATGTTGTTTGTCCTGTTTGCTCTGCGTAAAGTAGTGCAAGCAATTCCTCCGGATATTGGTGATAAGTCAGTGTTTGCTTATTTGAAAGCACAAAAACATTCAAATCCGGTTCATTAAACACTATCAAATGTGGATGACAATTCAGGGATGGGTAATGGCGATTGCAGTGGCGATCGCTCTCATATTTCTCTCAATAATTTATATACACCCATTCCTAGCAGTAACTTCTCGTATCAAAGCAGATGCATTAGTTGTCGAAGGATGGATATCAGACGAAGCACTCAAACAAGCGGTTGCGGAAATTAACGTCAGTTCTTATCGCCTAATTTTTATCACAGGAGGCCCTGTTGACAGAGGCTCCTATCTGACTGAATACAAGAATTTCGCCGAAATTGCCGCAGCCACTTTGAAAAAACTTGATGTGAAAGAAGAAAAGCTGGTGCTGGTTCCTACACCTCGCGTAGATAGAGATCGGACTCATGCATCTGCTGTGACATTTCGTCAACTGCTCTCCGATTCAAATTACCAACTAGAATCAATCAATTTATTTACCAATGATGCCCATGCTCGTAGAAGTTGGCTCATATTTAAACAAGTTCTTGCTCCTCAAATCAAAGTAGGTGTAATTACTGCCAAAACGCAGGGTTACAATCCGAAGAAATGGTGGGTTTCTAGTGCAGGCGTGCGGACAATTATTTCTGAAACCATTGCCTATATTTATGCCATATTTATGCGCTATTCGTAAATAATCAGATCCCCGACTTCTTAAAGAAGTCGGGGATCTGTGTCTTCAATTACCTCTCTCCTCAAATTGGGAATAATCAATTGAGAACACGAGAAAAGAGGATGGGGAGTTGGGAGAAGAACGTGTATATTGGCTAGCTTGGGCGCAAATTTCTGGAGTTGGTCCAATCTTGCTGCAACGGTTGCAACAGCATTTTGGTACACTGGCAGTGGCTTGGTTCGCCAAAACTGCTGAGTTAGCACAAGTGGAGGGTTTTGGTTTTCAAACCCTAGAAAAGGTGGAACAACAGCGTTCTCGTCTGCATCCAGAAAAATTTTACTTTTTACACCAGCAAGAAAACCCTAACTTCTGGACTCCTGTAGATCCAGAGTATCCCCGCTTGCTGCTAGAAACCGCCAGTCCACCACTAGTTTTGTACTACCGGGGTGAAGTGGAACTGCAAGAAAACTTCGGACAAAAACCGTTAGTTGCGATTGTCGGTACTCGACAACCTACAGAATATGGTATTCGTTGGACTCGCCTTCTTAGTACAACTCTCGCCAAAAATGGGTTTACTGTTGTGTCTGGTTTAGCAGAAGGAATTGATACCGAAAGCCATGCCGCCACCATGAAAGCTGGAGGACGTACACTTGCTGCCTTAGGTACGGGTGTAGATATTGTCTATCCAGCGAAAAATCGGGATCTTTACAAACAGATTTTAGCTCAGGGGTTAGTTTTGAGCGAGTATCCCGCAAAAACTCCACCAGATCGCACCCACTTTCCCCGGCGCAACCGCATTATTGCAGGGTTGAGTCGTGCTGTGTTGGTGATGGAAGCACCGATGAAATCTGGTGCGTTGATTACAGCTAACTATGCAAATGATTTTGGGCGAGATGTGTATGTACTGCCAGGAAGATTAGATGACAACTCATCCCAAGGGTGTTTAAAGCTGCTGAATCAAGGAGCATCTTTGATTCCCAAAGAATTAGATGAACTGTTAAAGATGCTTGGAGCAATACCACAACTTGATACAGTAGAAGCGTTACCAGCACCAGAGTTAAACTTGCCATCTTTACCACCAGAACTCCAACAAGTCATAGATGCTATTGCTTTGGAATCTCTGCCCTTCGATTTTCTTGTCCAGCAAACGGGCATGGCTGCTGGCTCAGTTTCCAGTGCTTTATTGCAGTTGGAATTGATGGGTTTAATTTTGCAACTACCAGGAATGCGATATCAGAAAATTGGGTAATTGCTAATGGTTTTTCGGCTTTGCTAATTAAGGGGATGAATTTTGGCTCACGCATAGACGCGCACCAGCTTCCCGTAGAGTAGGCGCGAAGAATTGTCGAAAAATATCAACCAGGCTCAGCCAGGCTGATATTCAACGGTTTTACACTTATGACTAAACCTCGTTGACTTGTTTAGTAAAAGCAACACTTGCGCTTTAAGACAAAACCTGCGCCTACAGCACCAACAGTTAGTAAACCCAGTACAGATCCGGGTTCGGGAGCTTGTCTGTAGGCAAAGTTATCACTCTCAAATGCGGGAGCAGTTGAACTTAGAACGACTGTGTCAAAAGCTCCTTTCGTATCGGCAAAGAAATTGACGTATTGATTGTCTGCAAGGCTAGTCTGATTACCACTAGCAGTCGTTTTAGGAACATCTCTGCCACTGTATTGATTTAGTAGTGTATCGCCCTTATAGAAGGCAATAGAGTTATAATCGTCAATTGAACCCCAATACAAGCCAAAGTAATCAAGGGGTTGCGCGAACTTAACACTTACAGAACCAGTGTTGCCTACAGCGTTATCTCTTGTTGAAGAAATAGTCAGATAGTGGCTTGTATCATTAAATGGTGCACCGTACTCTCCAGATTTGCTACCTTGAACAACTGCAGGTGAACCTGTAGGTGAAGAAAATTTCACAAACCCAGAGGTTGATATTCCGTTCTCAAAGTCAAATGTGGTTGTTCCAGACACCTTGGAAACTAAACCCTGCCCAGCAACTTCTTTACCTCCTGTGACTATATCTAGTGTCACAGCGCTAGCTGGTTTTACACTCATGAATACAATTGCTGTTCCGCTCAATGCTAATAAAACTTTTTGCATGATCCGCATAAAATCGATTGAAATAGTTAGATATTAAGAATCAAGTTGCTTGCTCCCTGATATCTCTAATTTATGACTTCACTGCTTAAAACCACGCCTGTATATCTGCCGAAAACTTAGACAAGATTCAGTGAACATAACTAAATTTGTCTAAACCAGTTGACAGATAGGCTTTTGAGACATTATGACAGTAGCAAAGACTGTTCGGAACAACATGTATTACTAAACAAAAAATTTAAAATTAAAGTCTTGAGCAAAGATATTGAACAGCGATCGCAACCTTCAAAAGTGCTGACTGTTTAGTATTTACGTCGTATCAGGATGTGAGTATAACTTTGTGGCAGCAGTTAAACTCAGATACTTATAACTTACGCACAAATACAGAGGGAATTGATCCCCAAAGCTACGTTGCCACCGTAAAAGCTGGAGTTAGTTAAGATAATTGGTATGCTATTTGAGGAGAAACCAGGACTTGTGATTGTAGAAAGAATACCAGACGAAGCATTAGTTGTTCGTGATGGACGTAATCGTTCAGAAGATATTGAGCGTAGTATTGGGACGTAGAACAGTTGGCGGCAAAAATCCCACATGGACAAATTGGTGTAACATCTGTAGGAAAAGTACGGGCTTTATACCATTTCACGAAAATCTTGATACAATTCACTCCCCCTGCTTCCCC
>JAQYWO010000413.1 GCA_029379215.1 Rhizonema sp. PD37 | reverse complement strand
GTACTACTCAAGCAACTTTTTGTTGATGTGTGACAGTTAGGGTGCGGAAGGTGGGATAGAAGATTCTCAACCCTGCAAAAAGAAAAAGGATATTTCTCAGGACAATCATCTTCAATTCTTAGTTGACGATTACATTCGATGGTATGGGAATTCCTATAATATTGAAGACCAATAGTGGGGCGATAAAACATTAATTTGGGATGAAGCAATTGAAAGAGCTTAGAAATCTAGATTTCGAGATGGAAAGATGCACGCTCATCAACGCCGAGTTGCTCATAAGTTATCAGAAGGTTTAAAAGTTGCATTAGATGATCAGGTACACCCGGAAAGCTTTAAAGATTTCCAAGCTTTACATGACTGGGTGCAGTCTATTGTTGGGCGAGTTAGAGGTTTAGGAGTAACGACAGCGTATGATGTTGCACGACGCCTGGGTGTGTGGTTGGAAATAGAACCAATCGTAGTCTATTTACACGCCGGAACCGCTTTTGGAGCCAGAAAGTTTGGGATAAAGGCAGATACTGCACTGCTAAGTGCATTTCCACAAGAGATTCAAGCTTTGAGCGCTACTCATGCAGAAAACTTTTTGTGTATTTATAAAGAGCAAATTTTGTCTCAGAACCTACACAGTACCCCTTCAGTGTACTGTGTAGGTAGTTGACTTAGCGGAAGTTCTTGGGATTCAAACGATAACCTGTGGGATTTTGAGGACGAAGTGCCACTCCATTATGAAGTTTGCTTGCCGTGCCGCGATCAGCGCGATCAAGGAAAGGTTTGAGATTGATCGGACTTCTAGATGAGGAAACTGGCTTTTTCTCACCGAGAAGTGTGCGTCCTACATTATAGATATCGTTTGTTCCTCCACCACTACCTGCATAAGTGTTGACGCCTACGGTTTGCTGTCCGTCATCAGCACTCGATAGGTTCTCAAAAACGCTATTGCGTACAGCATAAGGATCTTTTTCAGGAGGGACTGTAAACACAATTCGACACGATGGGTTAGAGTCAGTGGTAACACAAACAACATTCTGTCGATTTTCTACAGTTGTTTGGAGTTCTAATAAACCATCTGGGCGATAAGTTTCCAAGCGCTGGGCAATAGTATCACAGCGCCTTTGTGCATCCCAGCCATCACCCAAACTTCTGGGAATTGCCCAAGGAAAGTATTGACCCTGTTGACTTTGCGGCTGATACATCACAGTATACTGACCTCTGTAGGACTGACAGCTAAATCGAGTACCATTACTGGCAGTTCTGTTCGGATACGTATCTCTGTTCGGGTAGGTGTCTCTGTTCGGGTATGTATTTCTGCTAGGGTAAGTGTCTCTGTTTGGATACGTATCTCTGTTCGGATATGTGTCTTGTGTTCTTGTTGTCCCATTTCCTGATGATGTTGGTACGACAACATCACCACTACTAGAATTACGGTATTGTGCGAACGCTGCCGAGTGACTGAATAACAGCGATAAAGTAAGACCGCTCAAACACAGAAACTTCAAGGGTTGTGATGACATAAATCATCCTCACACTAAAATTAGATTAGGGATTGAATAATTTTAATGACGAAGAACTTTATTTTTTGATTCATTGATAGCGTTTTTTCTTTTCCTCATGTTTTTTGAAAATCAGTTTTACGTTTTCTCTGATTTCTATCTCTCACATAGCTGCCTTCAGCCGAATGCACGAAACCTTTTTTTTGTCAATCAGTGTTGCATAACTGCATTTAACAATAAATTAGCGTCGAAGCGCACTGCATCTGTACAAGGTAGCCCGGTTTCTGATTCAACTTGGGCGATCGCATCTATTGCTGCAGATTCACTGAGATGAGCCGTATTCAAAGCAATACCGACTACCGATACAGGAGCAAAGGCACCACCTGCACTCGCGACAGTTTCATAAAGTTTTACGACTTCTGCTAATGCTGGAATGGGCACACTACCACTTATAACCTCAGTTTGTCCAGCACGATGAACCAATATCATCTGCGTTGGCTGAGAACCACGTATTAAAGGCAGTGTTGCAGTGGAACCGGGGTGCAGAAGCGAGCCTTGTCCTTCAATATGCAGAATGTCATAATTTTTACCATACCGCATGACCATTTGTTCGACAGCACCAGCAGCAAAGTCTACCCGTACTGCATCCAATGCCACACCATCTCCTTCTAACATTAAACCAGTTTGACCTGTAGCGAGGAACTTAGAACGCCAACCTCGCAATCTCGACGCCCAATGTAACTGTAAACTCGCTGACATTTTGCCAACTGCCATATCGGTGCCTACAGTCAACACCCGTCGGCAAGGGAGAGTGCGTGCCATACCACTAGCTATCTCTAGGTTAGGCGGTTCTTTACGCACATCCCAAATTAATTGACCTGGTTTCACCAGGGTTTTTAACTCTGGTATAGTTGCTAGTGGTGTGTGCAAACCGTTGACGATTGACATTCCACCGGATAAAGCGTTTTTGAGTTCGTGCCAATAATCCTCTGGTAATATGCCGCCTTTAGGGGCGACACCGATCACTAAAACTTCAGGTTGGTACTCTAATGCAGCCGCTACCGATGAGACTATCGGCACATCCCGCTTGATACCTGTTAATTCCAATAAAGATTTTCCTGCAGACTCGCGGTCAATCACTGCGACAATTGGAGATTCACTATAGCGTAAAATTGCTAACCCAGTTTTGCCATGAGTTCCGCGAATTTCCCCATGCAATAGAATAGCGACTCGTTGATTAAGTGGTAGACGCACTATACACCCCCAAACCTGGTAAAGCGGTTGGCAAAAATCTTCCGTCTTGCATAAATCCACCTATGAAAGGATCATCAATCAAATTTAGGTGACTGTCTAAGTCAATATAATCAGCTAGTGGAGCAAGCTGTGCAGCTGCTGTATTCGCTAGTACACTGTTAGAATAACAACCGAACATGACTTGCAACCCATGTGCGCGTGCTGTATGTACCATTCGCATTGCCTCAGTTAAACCCCCAGATTTCATCAGTTTGATATTAATACCATCTACACTGTTTGCAAGTTTGGGAATATCTTTGTTGTTGAAACAACTTTCATCAACAAAAATAGGTAAGGGCGAATGCTTCTTTAGTTCCGCCAAATCTTTTTCTTGCCCTCTTGGCAATGGCTGCTCCACATACTTTACACCCAATTCAGCCAACCAATTGGACATTGTGATCGCATCAGTCAAACTCCATCCCCCATTGGCATCAACATACAAATCTTGCGTTGATGCTTCTTCTCGCACTGCCATTAACATTTTTTTGTCTGCGGCAATACCATCCCGACTCCCTAACTTCACCTTGAAAACACGAACATCTGTAAATTGCAGCCAGTCTCGTGCCCTATTCCTAGCTCCGACTGGCGAATTAATCCCAATGGTGACTGAAGTCGGTACTATAGTTTTAAGATCGAGTCCCCACAGTTGCCATAAGGGTAATTCAACGTGCTTACCCAACCAGTCATATAATGCCATATCCAGTGCCGCCTGGGCTGCTGAGGGGACAAACGCTTTAATCAACACTTGCTCAATTGCGGTACGCTGTAACGGATGGAATGCTTGCAAATCCGATGTTACTCGCACTAAAGCATCTTTGATCATCTCTGTTGATTGCGGAATCTGACTCGCACTAAATGGCGATGCTTCCCCCCACCCTTCTACACCATCTTGCAAAACCCTCACCCAGACATTAGTTGTTTGTGCAGTTGTACCGTAACTAATAGTCAAAGGAAAGCGCTTGTTAACAGTAAATACATCTACCTCTACTTGCATAAATTATGCTTGCCCTTGTGCTGTTAGCTCTGACTGTTTGAGAGTAAACTTATATACTACTTTTAGCTGCAATTTTGTCTCTGTTATACTTTGTGACAAGCATTGGTTGCCGCGATTACGTATTTGCATATCTACTTAAGTACTACCTGTATGACAAACTTAAAAAAATGGGAGATTCTGCAATCAAAAATGGTTTTGAACGAGCGCTGGTGTCAGGTGAGGCAAGATGAAATTAAATTACCCAACGGTAGAATTATCGATGATTATTTTGTTAATATTAAACCAGAAGTTGCTGTGATTTTACCTATTACTCTTGATAGAGATATTGTTTTTGTTCGTCAGTACAGACATGCCGTTGGCGAATTTTTTATAGAACTGCCAGCCGGGAGTTTCAATCCCGCAGAAGAAAGTGCTGAAACAGCAGCAATCAGAGAACTACAAGAAGAAACAGGTTATTTTGCCCCACAGGTAACCAAAATAGCAGAACTATATGATAAACCTAGCAAAGATACGAATAAAATACATTTATTCCTCGCAAAAAATGTGGTAAAGGTTGGAGAACAAAAGCTAGATATCACAGAAGAAATAGAAGTGATCTTAGTTCCGCAAGAATTAATCAAAGATAAAATTATCCAAGGTGAAATTTGTGTAGCGGGAAGTGTTGCTGCTCTTTACTTAGGTTTGAACTTCCTCACAGATAAGTGAAAAAAGGAATGTGGCGATCACAACTCTTAGATCCCCGACTTCTTAAAGAAGTCGGGGATCTCGTTTTCTGCTATACTATGGAGTAGTACCACCCAGGCTGCTTTCAACTTCCCAAGTTCTTGTAGGCAAACTTAACGACTGCCTGCACTATCTCGCCGTTGAGGTACTCCTAATTCCATCAGCTTAGCAGACTCTTGTAGCACGTGTATGCGAGAAATTTGCTTTTGTTGACTGCGAAGATTTTCAGTTTTGGGACACTTTGCTTGCAATTGTGGATGAGAAATATGCGCCTCAGCTTTTGAGTGTAACAGGACTAAAGACGAAACTAAAGTAGAAGTAACGACGAACGTGCCGAATTGTTGACTAATTTGGTGTAGCATTTCTCTATCTCCTGAACTCCACAATTCCATCAAACCTTTGTGGTAACTGAGTTAAAACTGGAGAATTTTGGCTTTTAATTGACTTCTTAATGACTTGCCACATAAATATGTCGGCAAAAAAAACATAACTATGTAACAAAATGTAAAATTCCAGAATTCTGTTCGTAGTTGCGCTACTCTGCTTTGAAGCCGCTCCGCGTCTACAGCGCATCTTCATCTTGTACCGAAGACAGCGCAATTACAAACCTGTTAGTTTTCGCGTCGAACTTACGTTAAATCAGTTCATAACTAAGTGCTAATTGCTCAATGCTGATTCAGAAAAACCAGCTTGCCTGAGATACTGCGTAATTGTCTCACTAGGAATGATGAAAATAAACCCAGAAACGTCGGACCCAAATGTTACCATACCGATAACTTTTCCCTTATCATTAAGTACAGGACCTCCAGAGTTACCGTGGGTGGCTGGGGCACTAATTTGTAAAACAGGCGAACCATCTGGTAATTGCTTTTTAGCTGAAACTTTGCCATCTGTAAATGATGCAACATAAAAAGATGGTGATGCCAATATATTAATATCAGCCGCGCCTGGATATCCAACTACTGTAATATGGTCTAAAAGCTCAACTTGCTTAGAATCTGCTAGTTTGAGAAAAGGTGCATTTTTAATCTTAACTTTGAGTATTGCAATATCTCTGCCTTGATCCACAGGTGCACCTGATGCGATCGCCTGAAAAGGTAGTTTGTCTCCGTTAGGCAGAATGGCTAAATTGATTTGCTCAAATTCTTGTGGTTGAGAGTGTTCAGCAATATACTGAAGAGCATCTTTATCTTGCGATAATTGGTCTAAACTCAAATTGTAGTCTTTCGCAAGTTGCACAACAAAACTCTCGGCAAGCTCCTTCACACACTGCTTTTTGTTCTGATATAGCTGCGTTACATGGGCGTTAGTAACAATGTAGCCATCAGCAGTCACAAAATAGCCAGAGCCAGAACCTCCAGCAGTAACCTCATAAGTTTTTTTATTGTCAGACCAATAAATCTTAGCAGTGCAACCAGCAATAATCCGAAGTACTGCGGGTTGTGTGGATTTCGCTAGCTTCCCGAGTTTATTGGATTTTGCCTGTTCAGTAGCTTGAGAAATTTGCTTTTGTTGAGTTTGAACGCCGCCATACTTATTTGAAAACTGTGTGTCAGCCGGAGACGCGAAACAGGGAGCTACGAGAGAGGAGACTATAGTGGAAGCAAGAAACAACGCTCTAAACTGTTTTTGAACTATATTAAACATGGAACTGCCTGTTGAACTCGACAATTCCATCTAACCTCTGTGATTGCTGAGTTCTGAGTGGAGAACTTTAGTTTTCAATTTATTAGTGATTGACTTATATTCAGTCCAGATAATCATTTGTAATTATTGGTTATTTTCTTACTCCTTTAACAAAGTTCTCAATTCAAGGCAGCATTTGACTGGTTCCATCATTAATAGCTTTTTGCACTAATTGAGGAATAAGTTCGGTTATAGATAAATTAGGAAAGGTGGGACTAAGGGAAGATTCTACGTAACCGTCAACTTGGAGAATGTAAATGGTTAATTGATAGTTGCTGTAAATCCATACTTCTGGAACGCCGATAGATGTGTAGGCATTGGTAACCGTTCAGGGGGCTTGAAAGTGACGCAACTGGGGAACGCTGCGCTAGATTT
>JAQYWO010000412.1 GCA_029379215.1 Rhizonema sp. PD37 | reverse complement strand
CCGACGCTCCTTCGTCGCTAACGCTGACGCTCGAAGACTCGCTACCGCTTCGCTACCGCTAACGCTAACGCTGCGCTAACGGGTGACGCTCCTTCGTCGCTAACGCTACGAAGATCGCAGTCCCCTCTGTCGGGAAACCCTCCTGCTTTCTCTGTCTCACCGTGACGCTCGTTCGCGTTCGCGTTCGCGTCTCGTTGGCGCAGCCTCTACGACTGGAGTTGAGAAGCGTCTCCCCGAGTGAGAAGACAAGGGAGATCGCTACGAAGATCGCCCCTACGAATGTGGTCTATTTACCTGAAAATTGCTGTAATATCATGTTCTGTCAATGAGTTATAAATGAAAGATCAGTTCGTAGTTGCGCTGTCTTAGCTCTCAAACTGCTAGAAGCATACCCCTTCGGGGATGCCGCAGGCTAGACAGCGCAACTACAAGCTTTATTGTAAGTGTTCAACTGAACATGATATAAAACCCCGTCCTTGTAGGATGGCTATCAGTACGTATTAGGAGGCAAAGGAAGAAAAATGAGTTCTCTCCCCTATATACCTCTACAAATGACAACACTACTGAACCGTATTGTCCTTTCTGCTCACTGGACTTACACTCCGCAGTTCAAATCACCAGCTTTCTGCGTAAAACGGATGTTCTCCCGATAGTCTACCGGACAATCTATGACTGCTGGAACTTCCTGTGCCAAAGCTTCTTTAAGGATAGGAACAAAATCAGTTGCAGAAGTCACACGGTAGCCTTTTAAACCCATGCTTTCTGCTAACTTAACAAAGTCAGGGTTGCTGAAATGCACGAAGGCGGACTTGCCTTTACCAAAGTAATTTTCTTGTTTCCACTCAACTAAGCCGTAACCACCATCATTAAAAATTAAGGTGACAAAGGGAGTTCCGACGCGCAAAGCAGTTTCTAATTCCTGGGAATTCATCATAAAACCGCCATCACCAGTTGCCGCAACAACTTTGCGGTTTGGATGAACGAGTTTAGCAGCTAAAGCACCAGGAATGGCAATACCCATGGCAGCGAATCCATTGGAAATGATACAAGTATTGGGACTATGGCAGTGATAATGACGGGCAATCCACATTTTATGTGCGCCGACATCAGATATCACGATATCTTCTGGTCCCATGACTTGCCGTAAGTCATAAATTAATTTTTGTGGCTTGATGGGAAACCCGTCATCATGAGCGTGTTCTTCGTAATCAGCCCGAATATTTCCTCGTAAGTGAATAGCGTAAGGATTGGGTTTATTTTGACGATCTGCTAATTTCAAAATTTCATCAAGGGAATCAGAAATATCTCCCACAACTTCAATCGCGGGAATATAACTACTATCTATTTCCGATGGAGTTGCCGCGACATGAATGATCGGAATCTTACCATCAGGATTCCATTTTTTCGGGGAAAACTCAATCAAATCATAGCCAATGGCAATCACCAAATCGGTGTTGTCGAAGCCACAGGTGATGAAATCTCGCTGCTGCAATCCCACAGACCATAAAGCTAAGGGATGAGTGTAGGGAATCACGCCCTTGCCCATAAAAGTATTAGCCACAGGGATATTCATCTGGGTGGCAAACTGCGTCACAGCATCGCTGGCTTGAGCGCGGATAGCTCCATTTCCAACTAAGATAATCGGGTTAACTGCTTGGGAAATTGCGGCTGCTGCTGCCCTAAAACATGCAAAAGAAGCATAGGTTTTTTCGATGTTATCCTTACGTAAAGGTTTACCTTCTACCGACATGGCGGCAATATTTTCCGGCAAATCGATATGAACGGCACCCGGTTTTTCAGTTTGTGCCCGCTTAAATGCTTTGCGCACAAGTTCTGGTGTAATACTTGGTCGCACAATTTGCTTATTCCATTTTGTCACTGGCGCAAACATTGCCACCAAATCTAAATATTGATGGGATTCAATGTGCATTCTATCTGTTCCCACTTGCCCGGTAATCGCTACCAAAGGGGCACCATCAAGATTTGCATCTGCTACGCCAGTCATCAAGTTCGTTGCCCCTGGACCAAGTGTAGAAAGACACACGCCTGCTTTTCCAGTCAAACGTCCGTAGACATCCGCCATAAATGCTGCACCCTGTTCGTGACGGGTGGTAATAAATTTAATGGAAGAATTTTTTAATGCTTCCAAAACGTGCAGGTTTTCTTCACCAGGAAGTCCGAAAACATATTGCACCCCTTCATTTTCTAAACACCGTACCAATAGTTCTGCTGTATTCATTACCAAACCTCAAAGCACGAAAAAACTTAGTAATCGGTAACTGGTAAGTGTTAAGAGTCATTTCTGATTACCCTTTACCGATCACGCATTACCTATTCCCAATTTCCTAACCTAGGCATCCGTCTGTTAAAGTTTACCCATGAGTGAAACAAGCGAGTGATTCAAGCATGAGAGAGCAGAAAACTTGCCTCTGCCATGTGACTCTTTCCACAAAACCCATTGCTATAACATTATTTGACCCACACTGTTTTAACATTGACAAACTCTTGTATGCCTTGAATGCTTAATTCTCTTCCGTATCCAGAACGCTTAATGCCACCAAAGGGCATTCGGGGATCGGATTTCACCATGCTATTGATAAAAACTGCACCCGCTTCGATTTCTTCGATTAGACGATCGCGTTCTTGGGCATTCGTTGTCCAAGCACTCGCACCTAAGCCAAACGGTGTGGCATTTGCGAGTGCGATCGCTTCCTCAATGTCTGGAACACGGAATAATAAAGCAACTGGACCAAAAAATTCTTCTTGTGCTGACGGACTACCAAGAGGGATATCCTTGATAATCGTTGGCGGATAGAAATTTCCCGGACGATCTGATAGGGGATGCCCACCGATCAAAACTTTTGCTCCGCTTTCGACACAGGCTTGCACTTGAGCGTCTATTTCTTTAAGAAGATCAGGCGTTGCGAGTGGTCCTAAGTCGGTATCTGGTAGCATGGGATCGCCAACTTTCAATGCAAGAAATTTTTCTAAGAGTAGCTTTTCAAACTTGTCTGCGATCGCCTCAACAACAATGAAACGTTTCGCCGCAATACAAGATTGCCCGTTATTTAACATTCTTGCTGTAGTCGCTGTGACAACTGCTGCCTCAATGTCTGCACTTTCTAACACGATGAACGGATCGCTGCCTCCCAATTCCAAAACGGTCTTTTTTATTTGTTTCCCCGCAGCAGCTGCTAAGCTTGCGCCTGCAGGTTCACTTCCTGTTAATGTAGCTGCTTTTACTCGGTCATCGGCTATTAAGTCGGCAACTTTCAAAGCACCTATTAACAGCGTTTGAAACACGCCTTTGGGAAAACCTGCCCGTTGTATAATATCTTCAATTGCCAAAGCACACTGAGGTACATTGGAAGCGTGTTTGAGCAATCCCACATTCCCTGCCATAAGTGCAGGTGCGACAAACCGGAAGACTTGCCAGAAGGGAAAATTCCACGGCATTACCGCCAGAATTATACCTAATGGCTGATAACGCACGAAACTATGGCTGGCGTCAGTTTTCACTGCGACATCAGCTAAGAAATCAGCAGCATGTTCAGCGTAGTAACGACAAACCGAGGCAGATTTTTCCACTTCAGCGATCGCCGAAGTGAACGGCTTACCCATCTCCTGCGTCATTAACTTAGCAAATTCTGCTTTTTCGAGATCTAATATGTCAGCAGCTTTTTGCATCCAGAATGCTTTTTTAGCATAATCAGTCTGACGGTAGTTCAAATAAGCCTGTTGTCCCAAATTTAGTTTATCGGCAATTTCTGCATCCGTATTTGGCTCAAATGTTTTCAGCAACTCCCCGGTTGCAGGATTAATTGTGGCGATAGGCATGACCTAACCTCCCGTTACAAAATAGCATGAGGTAGTTCCTGATTCTGTCAAATCTCTCCACATGGAGACTACCTCCCAAATTCTAGTCTTTCAGCAAAGGTTTGGTTTGGTTTTATTAATATTTTGCAATTTAAACTATAACAAATGATACAATATATATATGTATTTGTATTTATAAAATTCAGTAGATAAGGGTATAAAGTAGGTGGGAAACAAGAGTAAATAAATTCTCTGGCTTCAAACTTGGATACAAAAAGTTAAGTGAACTTTTGAGAAGGCGATCGCACTGAGTGCAAGTACTTAATATTTGGCATCATGAAAGCATCTTTGTGTGATAAACCTTAACTAATCGATCAATCCCTTTAAAGCGGTAATCTCCTAATTTCTCGAAGTATGAGGGTTGTGAAAGCATTTGATAAGTAGCTTCACTCACAACACATTCACCAGGGGAACAAACTGCTTCCATGCGAGCAGCGACATTAATAGTTGCTCCTAAGGCTGTATATTCTACTCTCTGGGAACTACCAACATCTCCCACCACTGCCTTACCAGTGTTAATCGCAATCCGCAATTGCAGTGGTTCATGCCAAAAATCCTTGGCATTGAGTTTTTGCAAACGCGTGAGCATTCCCTGAGCGGCAGCAACAGCGCGATCGGCATGGTCCAATTGTGGTTCGGGAGCGCCAAAAAATGCCATAATACAATCACCAATATATTTATCCAAAGTGCCACCATAGGCGAATACTTCTTGTAGCATCTCCTCAAATAAATTGTTGAGTAACTCGGCGATTTGAGTTGGCGTTAACCGTTCGGAAATTGCCGAAAAACCAACTAGATCGGCAAACAAAATGCTAATTTCACTTTCCTGTGGAGGCAAACGACCATTTGGTAAAGCGCCTACAGCGATCAATTGCTGTACAACTGCAGGAGAATGATAACGTTCCAGTCTTCGGCGGATCAATTCTTCATTTTTGAGTTTTTCAACTAAAAGCCAGCGTTGAACGCTGGAAGCGACAAGATTTGCTAAAGCTGAAAAAAAGCTGAGTTCTTCTGCACCTTCTCTCGCCCAATGATAAGAAGAAAAATTTGCATCAGCATAGAGAACTCCGACTACCTTATTTTCATCCCATAAAGGCACAGCCATAGCACTGCGAATGCCTTTGACCAAAATACTATGTTCTCCAGCAAACCGTTCGTCCTTCTGTGCATCAGCTGTTTGAATAGCGACTTTTTCCTCAAATGCTTTTTGACAAATACTACGGCTAATCCAACTACCATCCGTCGGCAAACTTTGCTGTTGAGAAGCATTTCTTGTAGCAGCATTCATCAATACGAGTTTGCCGGAATGGCTAACATCGATTAATAATCCCAAGCGATCAATACTTTGAAGATAACGAAAAACAACTTGCTGCACTTGAGAGAAAATAGCCTCTATTGATGCTGCCCCACTGAGATTTTTGGCTATATCTACCAAGTCTTTTAGGCGAGCAATAGTTTTGTCTTTACCAATACTGCTTTCACCATCAGCTTCTATCCATTGCTGCTGCAACTGTTTGACGTTGTGAAGGATAGTTCTTCCCTGAGAAACTGCTGAATTGTACTGAACTGTTGGCTGTTGCAAACGATGATCTGTCAACACAACGACCACATTAACATCTCCCAGCCAAATAACGTCGCCGTGATGCAACTCTTGAGGAGAAGTCACAAAGCGTTCATTCAATTGCGTCCCGTTTTTGCTGCCCAGATCTTCAACAGTCCATTTACCTTTATCAGTTTTCATTAATCGAGCATGGCACCGGGAAACTCCTCCAGAAGGTAAATACAAATCACATTGCGGCAAACGACCTATAGTAAAGACATCTTGATGCACCGTTACCATTCTTTCGCTATTTCCCTCTTTTAAGCGCAGTTTCAGTTCAGTCATTGATGTTTATTAGATTCTTCCACAGAAGCAGGGAGTGCCAGCATTGCTTTGGCAAGGAATTTGCCAAAGTTAGCCTTTTACCTTCTCTTTATGGCACTCGCAACGGCATTCCGACAATAATGTAAAAAATATTACTTAGAAATTAATGGCAGGGCAAGCCTTCATCTAGAAATAGACTTACGCAGAAACTTGATGATGACTGTGTGTAAATTGTTTCAGAGATTCATTTTATTCAAAAACCTAGTTGATGTCATATCTTAGGCGTAAGTACTCAAATATTGACTAGCTAAATAATGATATAGGGAAACTTTACAGGTAGTCGCTAATCTAAATAAAAAATTATTATTAGAACCTTATTAATGAATTTGGGGCATTAGTTACAGATGCTTCGTATTTTCTGTACCTCAATTACGCAATGAACGAATTACGAAAGGTATGATTATTCGCGCTTCGGCGTAATTGCCATCACCACAATTTTTCATCTGTTTTGATTACAGACAGCGATCGCAGGAGTGAAAGCTTTGATCACCTATCCAAGTTTATTACTTGCACCCAATTGAGAGCTACTGTTAATGAGCCAGAAATTCTTTATACCAATTTTATTGGCAATCAATTTTATTCCCTCTTATTCTCCATTTAAATACTAAATGAATAGCAGATAAAAATTTAATTATTGAGAGGTTCAAGCAATTAAGTAAGTCGGCATAAGTAAATGAAAGTTTGTAGTAAGCGCTTTAGCGCTAAAGCGCTTACTACGAGCTAATTTTATCAACTTCACTTTTCTTTACATAATCCTATTTTTGCTCGCTGACTTACCT
>JAQYWO010000411.1 GCA_029379215.1 Rhizonema sp. PD37 | reverse complement strand
GGAGTGGGGATCGCCTCTTGGCTTAACGAGGAATACGAGAGATATGCGGAAAAATAGTTTTCTTCCCTTACCTTCAAAGCTTCTTTTCCTCTTGTTCCCCTTACTCCCAAATCTTTCTAACCTAGGCGACGTAACACCACAAGCGATCGCGCTACAAGTGGTACTGGCTCACCTTTGTAAATCTTTTCTCCTTGGATAAAACGAGGTTCCTTTGTATCAATATCAACAGTCCACTGTCTGTCTCCTATTCCTAGTACTGTTGGTAGAGTGAACTCTATCGTTTCGTAGTGGGCATTAAAGAATAGGAGAAAACTGTCATCGCTAATGCGTTCGCCTCGACGATTCACACTCGGAAGTTGGTTTCCATCGAAGAAAACTCCAATTGCCTTGGCATAACCAACATCCCACTGTTCGTCAGTCATCTCACTTCCATCGGGGTTCAACCAAGCAATATCACTAATGCCTTCCCCTTTGATGGGTCTGCCTTGGAACCACTTCCGCCGCCGAAATACTGGATGCTGTTTGCGATAGAAGATGAGTTCGCGGGTAAAATTCACCAAATCTTTATTTCCCTCTGGCAATTCCCAATCAAACCAGGAAATTTCATTATCTTGACAATAGCCATTATTATTACCCTTCTGAGTCCGCCCCATTTCATCTCCTCCCAGTAACATTGGGATACCTTGAGACAGGATCAGAGTTGCTAATAAGTTCCGCCGGTGCTGTTCCCGCAGTTTCAGTACTTCTACGTCATCAGTTGCACCTTCAACCCCACAATTCCAGGAACGGTTGTGGCTTTCTCCATCGCGGTTGTCTTCACCGTTAGCGTCATTATGTTTTTCGTTGTAGCTCACCAAATCATTCAGAGTGAAGCCATCGTGCGCTGTGATGAAGTTAACACTTGCATTTGGTCGCCGCCCATTAGATGCATACAGATCTGGACTGCCTGTGAAACAATAAGCAAATTGTCCTAATGTACTATTTTCTCCACGCCAGAAATCCCGTACTGTATCGCGGTATCTACCATTCCACTCAGACCAAAGAACTGGGAATTGACCAACTTGATACCCACCTTCTCCCAGATCCCAAGGTTCAGCAATCAGCTTCACATCTGCTAACACCGGATCTTGGTGAATAATGTCAAAGAACGCTGACAGACTATTCACTTCATATAACTCTCGCGCCAACGCTGAGGCAAGGTCAAAGCGGAAGCCATCTACGTGCATTTCCAATACCCAATACCGCAGACTATCCATAATTAACTTTAATACTTGCGGTTGGGCCACGTAAAGGGAATTGCCGCAGCCTGTGTAGTCCATGTAGTAACGGGGCTCATCTTCCATCAACCGATAGTAAACGGCATTGTCGATCCCTCGCAACGTTAGTGTCGGACCGAAATGATTGCCTTCTCCGGTGTGGTTATAGACAACATCAAGAATTACCTCAATTCCAGCACGGTGCAGGAACTTCACCATCTCCTTGAACTCCCTAACTTGTTCACCCAATGAGCCACAACTGTAGCCGGAGTAAGGAGCAAAATAGTTGATGGAGTCGTAGCCCCAGTAATTTGTTAGCCCTTTGTCAGTTAGGTGTCCTGGAAGAGCTATGAAGTGATGCACAGGTAAGAGTTCGACTGCCGTGATCCCCAGTCTTTGGAGATGCTGAATCGCCACAATATGTCCCATCCCGGCATAAGTCCCGCGCAGTTCTTCTGGAATATCAGGATGTAGCTTGGTAAAACCTTTGACATGGGTTTCATAAATCACTGTTTCGTGCCAGGGAGTTCGTAGTAGCTCATCCCCTTCCCAATCAAAGGACTGATCTACAACCACTGATTTTGGCATTAAGGGACCACTATCAAGCTCGCAGAAAGATAAATCTTCTTGCTCACCGTTCCAGTCATACCCAAATATTTCTGCTCCGTTGTCTCTGAGATTGCCATCAATGGCTTTGGCATAGGGGTCAATCAGCAGCTTGTTAGGGTTGAAGCGATGTCCCTCGCTCGGTGCATAGGGACCGTTGACTCGAAACCCATATCGCTGTCCTGGTCCGACTCCTGGCACATAACCGTGCCAAACGAAGTTACTAACTTCAGTCAGAGTTAGGCGTGTCTCCTGATCGTCTTTATCGAAAAAACAAAGCTCCACACCTGTGGCATTTTCACTAAACAGAGCGAAGTTCGTACCTTTACCATCCCAAAATGCTCCTAACGGATATACATTACCGGGCCAGAGTGCTAAGAACATAGTTAATCTAGAAAATAAAACTTTGGCTTAAAAAAACTTTATTTAAAGTTACAGCTTTGCTCATTATTTGGCATAAGCGGTTTTTTTCGAGCCTATCTTTAGGAGGATGTTAGCAGATCATGGAATCAGCTAAAGTAGCCCTTTAAAATACAACTTAAGATAGTTGCAGTATAAAAAATTACTGAATAAGGCAAAAGTAAAAGGTTCATAGCAACGAAATCGGTTTAAAGACAGCATTAGTGATCTAAGGAATAAAACTCATATTTGTTCCCTTGACGCCGAAGCGAGAAACTCACGCCCACGGAATCCTCCGTCCGGCAGGCCGAAGCGCGAAGTTTATTCTACAGAATCTTCAGTTTAACGTGCTTCGCGTCATGGTAGAACTCCCGCACATTTATTTACGGGAATTCTCTTTTTACTTTTTAACACTCCAACGCTTCCCACTATTAATGGCAATACATCCTGCAAACTTAAATATAGCACTTCTCGTTTCAGTCACATACAATACTCACTCATTTATCTTAGTGTAAACTCCTCTGGCAAACTTGGGAGAGAAAGCAAATATACGAGATATGCATTGATAACCGCTATCGTTTGTGTACTAAAACGTCTCATTCTTCTCTCTTCAGAGCGGAGACGCTTCTTTGAAGGCGAGGTGAGTCGCTACTAATTCGGGCTAAAGAAAGAAATTCCCATTTAAGGTAAAGACGTTCTTTGATGTCAAAAAACGTCTCTACATACAATTTAAGCAATCACTATTGACTATTAACGAGCTTTATGAAATATTTCATTGGCTGAATTGTAGAGCAAATTGAAGTGGAATTTCCACGAGTTCAGGACGGTGCTTGAGTTCACTGTCTACTGCACTAATAACTTTTTCCAAAAGAAAAACATCTAGGAGCAGTTGCAGTTCGGCTTTTGTCTTCGGTAGAAAGGTGTCTTGACTCGCAACTTTGAGATAACTCTTTAAATAAGTTGCACTTACCCAGGTGTACCAAAACTGACTCCAAGCTTCCATCAGAGGGAGATTCTCAGAGCGAATCATTCCTCTTTCTATCTCAGAACTCAGCGCTTGATTGACAGCATAATTAAACGATAACAACATTCCGGCAACGTCTCGTAGAGGCGATCGCTTCATCCTACGTTCGCTCAAACTACGAGCTTCTCTACCTTCAAAATCAAAGATAATGAAGTCTTTGCCCGTATAAAGCACTTTTCCCAAATGGTAATCGCCATGATAGCGAGTACGCATGGCTTCTATCTTTTGGTTGACAATTGATTGGAAGCGACTGAGAATTTCTTCCTGACGAAGAAGAACCTCCCTCCCTAAACTTTGGGCGTTGGGTGGTAATAACTGTAGTCGATCCTTCAACAACAAAAAGACTTGTCCTGTGAGATTGCGAAAATATTGGTAGAGCGATCTCTGATACAAAGAGGTAAAGGGTTCTGGTGCAAAGTCAGGATTCTCAGGGGCAGAAGCTAAGGCAATATGCAGTTCTGCTGTGCTTTCACCTAATCTTTGGATGCTAACTAAGTAGGAGCCAAAGGTTTGTGCAGCTAATTCGGGAATCTCAACGTCAACTAAATCTAAGAGTGAACCCGAAAAAACAGGCACTTCGGTAATCTCTGCGTGCTGTGTGATCACCTGCTCAAAAAAGTCTTGCAAGCTATCAAGAGTATAGTCCCAGCTACTTCGAGTGTTGGGGACAAACTCTTGCAATATCCCCACAGTAGTAGCTCCTACTCCTGTGAGCTGAGGACGACGATATTCTAATGCTCCCGCAATGGGAGCAAAGTGTGTGATCTGGTTTTTCTCACTCAAAAAGCGCCGGAGTTCCAAATCGGGATGCAAACCCTCCTCAACTTTACGGAAGATCTTTAAGAACAGGCGATCGCCATAAATGACATAATTATTATTCTGTTCTCCCTTGAGTACTGTTGCTTCCAACTCAGAATTGTCTCCGCTCAACTGGGCAAATAAATCTGTTGCTGTGGCGGATAGTTCTCCTACTAATCCCTTGTAAGAAAGATTTTGGGCGATCGCAGCCAAGGGGAAAGTCGTAAAGTTTTCATCTACTATGCCATCAAATAAAATTCCGCCTAAATCAGTCCTGAGTCCTGAATCCTGAGATGATGAAACTGTTTCGCTCTTCTCTGTTCGCTGAAGGCGGCAGATCACAAATTGCGGCATTTCTGTTAAAAGCTCCATCGCTCGCTCACCTTCTGCGTAAGCTAAAGGCAGCAGGTAAGTTTCGGAGGTTCCTTGGATATATTCTACTTGTAACCAAACAATTGTCCCTGTTTCTACAGTTGTCTGACAATGACTCTTCAGACAATCATAAGGCACTGAAATTGACTCAATAATTTTAGCCGATTGAATCGTGCGGTTTTTGCTGCCAAACCAGCTACAGGTATACAAGTAATTTGACAGAATTAATTCGAGTTGCGATACAAAATTTCGTGTCTCGAGAGACTGGAGTTGAGAAAAAGCATTTTGCCACTCACTATTAAGAATAAGTGTCGGTAGCTCTACTTGAGGTTTGTATGCTTCATCTGAGACAGGTTTACGTGTCAGAGTCAACCAGTAAAACCCATAAGGGCTGAGGCTGAGGAAATAGGGCGACTCTTCAATAACTGGGAATTTTGTCTGCCCAAATATTTCTACTGGCTCAACTCCCTCAAAAGCCGATAAGTCTAATTCGACTGTTTGTACGAAGCGGGAAAAATTAACTACGACTAAAATGTTTTCTTCTTCGTAAATGCGGGTGAAGGCAAGAACTTTGCGGTTATTTAGTTGGAGTAATTCAAAGCTGCCTCTACCCAATGCCTGAAATCGCTTGCGGGTTGCAATCAAGCGTTTCATTGCATACCAAAGGGAATTGGGGTTAGCCCGTTGTGCTTCAACGTTAACAGCCTCGTAATGATATTCCGAATCAACAATCACGGGTAAGTACAACTTCTGAGGGTTGACGCGACTGAAACCCGCATTGCGATCCGAACTCCACTGCATTGGTGTGCGTACACCATTGCGATCGCCTACATAAACGTTATCTCCCATACCAATTTCATCTCCGTAGTAAAGTACGGGAGTTCCTGGCAGAGACAGCAGTAAACTGTTGAGTAACTCAATTTGACGGCGATCATTTCCCAGTAGAGGAGCCAATCTGCGGCGAATACCTAAGTTAATTTTCATCACCGGATCTTGAGCATAAACTCGGTACATGTAGTCCCGATCTTCATCCGTTACCATCTCTAGAGTAAGTTCATCGTGGTTACGGAGGAAAACTGCCCATTGGCAGTTATCGGGTATTGCTGGAGTCTGCTCAAGAATATCGACAATCGGGAAGTTGTCTTCCATCCGCAGTGCCATAAATAAGCGAGGCATCAGCGGAAAGTGAAAGTTCATGTGGCACTCATCGCCATTACCATAATATTCTGCCGCATCCTCAGGCCATTGGTTTGCCTCAGCCAGAAGCATTTTGTCGGGAAACTTTTCGTCTATCCGCGCTCTGAGTTCCTTCAGCACGGCATGGGTTTCTGGTAAGTTTTCGCAGTTAGTTCCCTCACGTTCGTACAGGTAGGGGACTGCATCCAAACGCAGTCCATCCACCCCCATCTCTAACCAAAAATCCAGAACATCAAATACTGCTGAACGCATTTCTGGATTTTCATAATTTAAATCTGGTTGGTGAGAGTAGAAGCGATGCCAGTAATAAGCTTTAGCGATTGGATCCCAAGTCCAGTTGGAAGTTTCAAAATCTTGGAAAATAATTCGAGCTTCTTTATATTTTTCTGGGGTATCACTCCAAACGTAAAAATCTCGCTCCTTACTACCTTTGGGTGCGCGTCTTGCCCGTTGAAACCAAGGATGTAGATCTGATGTGTGGTTGACAATTAACTCGATGATGACGCGAATACCCCGCTGATGGGCCGCTGCCAAAAACTCTTTAAAGTCTTCCAAAGAGCCGTAAATTGAATTGACACTGGTATAATCGGAAATGTCGTAGCCATCATCTTTTAAAGGTGAAGGGAAAAACGGTAGTAACCAAACTGCTGTTATACCTAGATCTTGTAGGTAATCCAGCTTTTCTGCCAACCCCCGGAAATCACCAATTCCGTCCCCATTGCTATCACCAAAGGCGCGAACGGGCACTTCATAAATAATCGCGTTCTTGAACCACAGGGGATCATCTCTTAAAATTGAGTTCTGCATTTTACCTTTTAACTGTTATTAGGAGAGAATCTGCAAGAATTTATTACCCACATTTTTATTAAGTGGTTAATAAAAACTTTTATATCAAATAACTTACAAAGTCATTGTATCTACACGTCTATAT
>JAQYWO010000410.1 GCA_029379215.1 Rhizonema sp. PD37 | reverse complement strand
TCTCAGGAGTGATTTAGAATTCCTAAATATCTTTTTTAGTATATTTTGCTACCTTATTTTTAACGTAATAAATAAGCAAATTTATAACGTGAAGCATTAAGATGGTTATAGCATTGATAAAAGCCATCTGTCATGAGTCAGTGTGTAAAGTTCTAGCAACTTTAAAATAAATGTAATAAATTTGTAAGTAGGTTGGCGCGAAAAAAACTAAATATGTAAACACATGTTGAGATCTTGTAAAACCTACTTACAACTAATAAATAACCATTAGACATCAAGCGAAATCATGTTTGGGCGTTCGCCTTCAAGCCTTCTGTATAGGCGACTGCACCGAAAGCCCCTAACTTGTGGCTAATTCACTCAAAAACCTCTATCAACAAATTGTCTGATTTCTCGTAGTATATTTCTCTAAGGATACGAGTAACCATTAATTTGATTTCCACCTGTATACTGTGGAATTTGATTGGGAGAAGATAAATTATACTGCTGTACTTGGGTCGATTGCTGTAAATTTGGATTCCCGTAAATACCAGTAATCGCTGGTGCGGAAGAGTTGTAAATTGGAGATGAAGAATAATAAGGTGAACCGTAAGTGTATGAAGTAGGAGCAATGGGTGTCGAGAATGTTGTTGCCGTCCCTACATTCGGTAATACCTGAGTGCCATTTAGGTTAGCAGACTTCTGTCTCACTTTATTGACAAAATCTTGGTAACGCGGATCTGTAGCAGCTCTACTAAGATCATGTCTGGGATCTAAAGTCTGATTTGTGAGTATGGGTTGAGCATAACCAGTTCCATAAATGGGACTCTGCTGCTGATTTGTCACCAGAGGTTGAGTGTAAGTGCCATTAGAGTATGGTGCTATGTTTGTTATCGACGGTTGAGGGAGGCTTGTGCCAGTAGGGATAGGAGCGATCGCTCCGGAATTGAAGTTGGTATTGGGTTGCGATCGTTCTAGGGAATTTGTTTGAGTTAAAGTTGTATTATTAAAGTCAGACCCATTCTGATTTATTAATGGATTAACTGGTGTTTGTGAAGAACCAACTTGTACAATTGAGGTTGAGTTGGTTTGTGTTAAACCAATTCCAGTATTCTGAGGAGTTGGTACTGTCCTTGGCGCTACATACAACGGTACTGTTTGAGCATTATTAAACTGTAGTAAATTTTCTGCCTGTGCTAAGAATGGATTTTCCAACTTAACGATAGGATTGACTGTTTCTGGATTAGGATTTGACTTAGCATCACTAACAGAAGTTTGACTTTGAATCGCGGAATCATTGGACAAGGCTTGACTTTTATTAGCCTGAATATTTTTTCCAGGAGAATTTGCTGTGGATGAGATTGTTTGCGTATTGTACAATATGGGCAAATTATCAATATCAGCAGCTATAGTTTTGTCTTCTGCCGAAAGAGAGCTATCAGTAGAATCTTTTGAAGGAACTTCTTTTTGCTCTTGTGTTAAAAAAGTTGGGTGAGTCCAGTATTGTTCAATTGCCAGTCCGAGGATAGACAAAAAAATTGCTGTTCCCCAGAAGCTAGGCCGTGCTAGGTTTGATAACCTGGCTTTGAGATAGCGTAATTGAGCGGGGGGGTAGTGGCGGGGTGTCATAACTGTGATTAAATTTACTGGTTTGGAGTAAAAGTTTTATACTACATTTAAGGTCATATTTTGATTTTATCCTAGCTATTCAATTGCTCTTCGTCATAACCCACTAGGTATGTTCTAGTGACAGCAGGGATATTTTGTCATACACCCTTTCATAAATTTGAGTATTGTGATAGTTAACAGTGATGCAGCTTGCTACAAACGCCCGACTGGATTTGCTAAGATATAAAAACAACTGATCGCTTTGCGCCTGGTGTTGTCTGTGCTGCTTAGTAGAAGTTAAATCCTTACGCGACTTTCGTAGGAATATTTTGAGTTCTTTTCAAACTTCATTTGTAATTCTCCGTGCTCTACAGTAAACGTCCGGCTGTGTTATTAGTGAGTTTGGCTGTTTTACTCACCTCTTTAACAGCTTGTAATAACAGTCAAACTGCCAAAAATCTTCAACAGGCTTTTGCTGCAGATCCTCGACTGAAAGATAGCTCTGTTGCTATTAACGACAAAGGATCGCTTCCTCAGCAAAATCCTTCTACCCAGCCGACGGTTCAGTTACCGACTGATTTCCCTAAGGAGATTCCCTTATATTCCAATGCTAACCTGCAACAAATCACACCGTCCAGTGGTCCAGACGGTAGTGTCTCCACTCATTGGTTAAGTTCTGATCCGAGTAATTTAATAGCCAGCTTTTACAGTCAGCAGTTTCAGGCAAACAACTGGCAGATTTTGCAACAGCCGACAGATCAACAGGCAGGATCTTTTGAAGCACGACGTAATGATATACAACTGAAGGTTACCATTCAGCCGAAATCAGTCACTAAAGCTGCACCTAATCAACCACAAACAGCTACTGAACTGCTGATTGAGTACACACGCAACACCACTACAGCAGCACAAACCCCAACTCCTAATGATGTTGCCCAACCAGGCAATACTCAAACTGTTGCTCCAGTGTCACCAACAGAAACAACACAGCCAACAGCGACTCCCGAACCTCAAAATACAGCCACACCAGAAGCAACACAACCAAGTGCAACTCCCGAACCTATAAACGCAACTTCATTATCTATTCAGGAATTTAGCGATCTCAGCAAAGTACAGCCAGAATTCCGGCAGTACATAAAGGACTTGACAGCATTGGGTGTTTTATCTGTAGGGTCAAATGCTGCCAAGAATAACATCACAACTAACGAGTTTCAACCAGGTAAAATTATTACACGTCGGGAATACGCTCGTTGGCTTGTTGCTGCAAACAACTCAATATTTGCCAACAATCCAGCTAAGCAAATCCGTTTAGCACCCGTAAGTGATCAATCTGCTTTTAGCGATCTGTCGAAAACAGATCCTGATTTTCCGGCAATTCAAGGGTTAGCCGAAGCTGGAATAATTCCCAGTCCTTTATCAGGAGATTCTACAGCAGTTTTGTTCCGTCCTGATGCACCCCTAACGCGGGAACAGTTAATTCTGTGGAAATTACCTCTTGATACTCGTCAAGCATTACCTTCTGCAAACTTAGATACAGTCAAGCAAACCTGGGGTTTTCAAGATGCTGCGAAAATTGATACCCAAGCCTTACGAACAGTTTTAGCAGATTTTCAGAATGGAGAAAAATCAAATATACGTCGGGTATTTGGTTATACAACGCTTTTTCAACCCAAGAAACCAGTGACACGCGCTGAAGCGGCGGCGGCTTTGTGGTACTTTGGCACTCAAGGCGAAGGAGTATCAGCTCAAGAAGCATTAAAGTTAAAAAAATAAGAAGAAGAAAGGAGACGCGATGGTGTGGAGAAAGAAAACTTCCTTTTAAACCGTGTCTCCGTGTCTTTATCTTCAGATTTCTGGGTTTCCACGTCTGTATGTCGTCTTTACTTTCCAGCGAGGATAGGCCCAACGATCGCTAGCACTTCATCTCTTGTGGCATAACCATCGAATGCTTCATCACTGAACGGAATTGGGCTATCAGATCGATCCTCGTTATAGAGGACTTCACTAGCATCTCTAATCCAAGGTCGTACATCAGCACCATAAAAAGTCTCCCGCAGATAACGAATGCCTGCAGCATGTCGGGCTTCTACAGTATGAATTTCCAACGCACCAGCTAACACGGTTTTACCAGCTTCACCTGCAGCCAGCAAATTCTGCACTTGTCCTTTATAAGCTGCAACTCCAGTGTCTTCTACGTACTGTAGTGCCTGTAGAAAATCTTGAGGCTGCGCAAATGGATCGCGATTCAGGATCGCATTGTAGTTGGGATTAGCTGGGATAGTGACTGAATCTGGATTACCTCCCAAAGATGTTAATACCGCCGACAGATCGACAACGTGTTTAGCCTCATCCTGTCCGTAGGAAGTAATTGCGTTTTTAGCACGTGTTGGGAGACTGCTTAGTCCGCCGCTGTCTTGAGTTGCAGCAACTGCACGACGATAAAAATCAGCTTCCAGTTTTTCCAACGTCAAGGCATATTCAACAACTTCTCGAGGTGAAAGCGTTGCCGATTGAGCAAACGCTGCTGTTGCGGGCATAATCAGCAGTAAGAGAAGCAAAGGTAGGATCAGCATTCTACCCCAAGGTTTTGCTGTCAAGCCACCAAGTATTTTCGAGAAATAGCCACGGAGGCTGGCAGCTGTTTGCGCTGCTATACATAAAAGGGTTTTCATCTTCTGTGTAACTCAGTTAATGTTAGGCGACAAGCGCGCCGTTGATGGGGTTGCGCAATATATTTAGAGAGCTAACAATCGCTATAATCTGCTTGGGTGTGTACAGCTCATCGTAGGGACGTCCCTTAAATGGATTGAGTTCAGGAACTAAATCGGCATCACTGACTGCACGTTCGCTATCTAATTCTGTGGAAGGTCGATTGAGAAGTCCACGCACTCCTGCTGTATGACGCGCTTCTACAGACACGATTGAGCCTGCCGCAAGCAAGTATGTTGGGTCTTTTAGGCTTGTTCCTGCACCATTGTAAGCATGAACACCAGTATCTTCTAAGGACACAGCTGTCTTTAAGATAGTGCGGCGGTTTTTCAACACAGCATTTAATCCAGAGGAATTAAAGCGAAGATCACTGGTGTGAAACGTAGCATTTGAACCTAGAACCTGGCGGAGAAATGTGACGTGGGTGGCTTCATGGCTCCCTATGGCTTGCAGATAGTCATATTCTTTTGGATCGCTAATTTTACCAGATTTGAGAGCAAGGACATAGAAAGCGGATTCCAGTTCTTCTAGTAACAAAGCGAAGTTCAGGATGCCAATGTCATCTGCATTAAATGTTAGAGTTTTGATGCCTTTACCAGGCATTGCGTTTATTGCGCCTGGTAGAGTCGTAAAGGCTGCTGTGCCAAGACTAAAAAGACCCCATTTTAGCAGTGTACGTCGCGAGGCGGAAGATAACTTCCTTTTCATGTTAATTTCTCCTAAAAAAGTAAGCGCCTATTTGCTAGTGGTTAACGATCAATTACCTCTGCCGAAATAAATTAATGACTACGCCTATCTGTACAGTCAAGCTTAGTGGTCATTTGTAACAATATTTACTAGCGTCTCACTGCTAAAGCGCATCTACCAGTCCAAAAAGTGTTCATTTTCTAATCATTTCTTGCTCATTTACACTGCTATCAAAAATCATGATTCAACAACTTGTCGCAGCTGGATTTGTACTCTTGTGTTACATGTTGCCTTTGAAGGCAACAGGTGCAAATTTTGACCAACTTTACGTGTTTGGTGATAGTCTTTCTGATACTGGCAATACCTTCAGCGTCTCAGGAGGGTTAGGCAATCCCACAAAAGCCATTCCCCCCTATCCACCCTACTTTCGAGGACGTTTTTCTAACAATAAAGTTTGGGTGGACTATCTTGGCGATCGCCTCGGATTAACTCCGACTCTCTTCACTGCGATACAAAGTACAACTGCTATTCCCAAGCAAGGTATTAATTTCGCCTTCGGTGGTGCTAATTCAGGTATTGGTAACGCAGTCGTTCCTGATGCACATTTACCGGGAGTGCTGGAACAAGTCGGCTTGTTTACCCGAAGATTACAAGCAAATAAGCAAAAAGCCGATCCAAAGGCTCTGTACGCAGTTTGGGTAGGTGCTAATGATTACTTATTTGCTGGCAATACTAATGTTAACCAAACAGTTAAGAATGTATTAGATTCAGTCACTTTACTTACCCAAGCTGGCGCAAAGAATATTTTGGTGTTTAATTTGCCAGATCTTGGCAAAAGTCCATTTGCATATCCTAAAGGAATTTCTGGTCAATTAACAAATATCTCAGCCAGCCATAATAGCGCACTAGCATCCGCTTTGAGGCAATTTAGCTCATCACACCCTAAAGTTAATATCATTCGTGTTGATATTAATTCCCTATTCAACCAAGTCATTGCCTCCCCTGGAAATTTCGGTTTCAAAAATACTACGAGTTCTTGCGTTACAGGTAACTTTCAAAACATAAAAAGTATGTGTAATCACTTAAATGACTTTTTGTTCTTTGATTCTGTTCATCCAACAACAGGTGCTCATCGCTTAGTAGCAGATGCAGCACTATCTGCCATTAACGCTAACCCGGTTCCCAAACCTTCTATAACCTTGTTCCACACAAGTACAGATAAGTAATAATGCCTAAAGTTTGAGGATGCTTTGTCAGGATCTCCGATTTTCACTCCTGTCATCTAATTTTGATGCTCTTGCTGGCGATTCTACAAGGGTTATTTTTGGGAATGCATAATTTGAGCGGCAGTTATGGCAGCATGTGCAAACATTGTCCAAATGGATATCACAATCATCACTGATGGACTGCAATCCTATTTTCTTGCAAGTCCTTAACTTACTTTTTATATTGATTTCTCATAAAAAAGCCAGCGCTTATCGATCTACTTGCTAGTGGTTAACAATTAGCAACTCATGCCAAAATCGATGACTGCGCCTATTTGTACAACTAATTTTCACAGCCATTTGTAACAATAAATACTAGAGTTTTATTGCCATCATACATTATAAGTTGTCAAAGTATTTATTTTTACTT